>DNJC01000145.1 GCA_003490025.1 Geobacter sp.
CGTCCCCGCCGGGACCGCTTCAGGGTCCTACACGGTCGTGGTGCTGGGTGTCGGGCATGACTCCTCTAAATCGTACGTGGCGCAGGCGGTCACCGTCACCGTCACCGGCGGCGCCGACACCACCAAGCCGGTGGTATCGGCCGGTTTCAGCGCCACCACCCCGTCCTTGTCCCGCACCATCGCGGTCTCCGGCTTCGCCGCGACCGACGACACCGGCGTCACCGGCTACATGATCACCACCAGCTCGACCGCGCCTCTCTCCGGCGACGCCGGGTGGCTCGGCTCGGCTCCCTCCAGCTACACGGTCGGCGCCGACGGGAGCTTCACCCTCTACCCGTGGGCGAAGGACGCGGCGGGGAACGTATCGCTTGTCTACGGCTCGCCGGTGGCGGTCACGGTAGACACGCTCCGCCCGACCGTCTCCAGCACGGTCCCGGTTAACGGCGCCACCGGCATCGCAGCCGACGGCGCCGTCACCCTGAACTTCAGCGAGAACGTTGACTGTACCTCGGTCACCACCGGTTCGGTCACCATCACCCCGGCCGTCACCTGGAACAAGACGAGCTGCACCGGAAGCCAGGCGGTCTTCACCCCGACCGGGCAGGCAAGCTCCACCTCCTACACCGTGACGGTGGGAACCCTGGTCGATGACCTTGCCGGCAACACCATGGCGTCCAGCTATCCTTTCAGCTACACCACCAGCACCCCGGTCACCCGTCCGGACACCGCGATCTCCGCCCCGGCCGCAGCCGCCGTCCTGAACACCTCGCCGGCAGCGATCACCGGCAGCGCCACCGTCGGGAGCAACCCGCTCGCCTCGGTGCAGGTGTCGACCAATAACGGGAGCAGCTGGAGCGCCGCGACGGGGACCACCTCCTGGTCCTTCTCCTGGACGCTGCCGTCCGAGGACTACGTGGCGCACACCATCCTCGCCAAGGGGGTGGACAACGCCGCCAACGAGGACCTCTCCCCCGCCTCGGTCACGGTACGGGTGGACAACGTGGCCCCGGCAGGGCTTGCCAACTCGGCCCCGGCCAACCTCGCCGCCAACCAGGCGACCAGCGTGGGCCTCAGCTCGGGTACCGCCACCGACGCCAACGTGAGCGCCGCCATCCAGTACTTCTTCGAGATCGCCACGGACAGCGGCTTTTCCACCGGCGTCCAGCAGAGCGGCTGGCAGACCGGCACCACCTTCGCCCCGACGCTTGCCGGCGCCACCACCTACTACTGGCACGTGAAGGCGAAGGACGCGGCGGGGAACGTCTCCTCGAACACCGCGACCTGGAGCTTCACTACCATAGGGCCTACGGCGCCCAACGCCCCGTCCGCAACCCAGTACAAGGCGGACGGCACGACCGCGATCGCCCAGGGGGGGACTGCGACCGACTCCTCCGTGGTGATCAAGTCGACCGTCTCCGATGCGAACAACGACAACGTCACGCTCGAAATCGAGCTGATCACCAACGGCAACAGCTTCGCCGGGGTCGCCACCTGCTCCTCGACCGCCGTCGCCAGCGGCTCCGTGGCCGCCGCCACCTGCAGCGGGCTTACCGACGGGATCTCCTACAAGTGGCGCGCGAGAACCAGCGACGGCGCGCTCACGAGCGCCTGGACCGACTTCGGCGGCTCCGACCCCGATTTCACCGTGTCTCTCGCCAATACCGCCCCGGCCGTCCCGACCGCCCTGGCGCAGTACCAGCAGGACGGGAGCACGACCATCGCCTCCGGCGGCGCTGCCACCGGCAACGTGGTGGTGATCGGCGCCACCGTCGACGGCGGCAACGGCGACCAGGTCCTCCTCGAGGTCGACCTGAACAACGACGGCATCGCCGACTGCGCCAGCGGCTACGTCACCGGCCCGGCAACCGCCCAGGCAACCTGCGGCGGTCTCGCCGACGGCTCCTACGACTGGAGGGTGAGGGCGAAGGACGCGAAATCCGCCTCCAGCGCCTGGACCGCCTTCTCCGGGACCCCGGACTTCACCGTGGCTACCGGGCTCGACTTCGGCATCGACACCGCGGCGCCGACCGACGGGACCGCCCAGGCCTCCTCCGGCGACGGCTACCTGAACGTCACCTGGACCGCGGCCACCGATGCCGGCGCCGGCCTCGATCCCGTGAACTCCTACAAGCTGGTCAAGGCGACCGGTTCCACCGCACCGGCCGACTGCTCCGGCGCAGCCCTCTACACCGGCAACGGCAACGCCTACTTCGACACAGCCGTCACGAACGGCACCACCTACTCGTACCGCGTCTGCGCCCTGGACGAGGTCGGGAACCTCTCCGCCGGCGTCACCATCTCCGGCTCCCCCTCCGCCATAGCCCTGCCGGAGACGGCCATCACGGCTCCCGCGGCGGCAGCGGTCCTGACCACCTCGCCGGCAGCCATCACCGGCAGCGCGAGCCCCGGGGGGAACCCGCTCACCTCGGTGCAGGTGTCGACCAACAACGGGGGCAGCTGGTCCGCCGCGACCGGGACCGCCTCCTGGTCCTTCTCCTGGACGCTCCCGTCCGAGGACTACGTGGCCCACACCATCCTCGCCAAGGCGATGGATTCGCTAGGCTACGCCGACGCCACCCCGGCACAGGTGACGGTGCGGGTCGACAACGTGCCCCCGGCCGCGCTGGCCAACTCCACGCCGGGCAACGGGGCGACCGCCGTGGTCACCACCTCGGCCCTCACCTCCACGACCGCGACCGACGGCAACACCTCCGCCGCCGTGCAGTACTACTTCGAGATCGCCACCAACTCCGGCTTCTCCACCGGCGTGCAGCAGAGCGGCTGGCAGAGCGGGACCAGCTTCAACCCGACCCTCGCCCCGGGCACCCTCTACTACTGGCACGTGAAGGCGAAGGACGCGGCCGGAAACTCCACCGCGTACACCACCACCTGGAGCTTCACCTCCGGCGTGACCGCCCCCGAGACGGCCATCGCCGCCCCGGCGGCGGGAACCGTCTTCTCGACCTCGCCGGGCTCCATCACCGGCACGGCGAGCGCCGGGACCAACCCGCTGGGAAGCGTGCAGGTCTCCACCAACAACGGCGGCTCCTGGAGCGCCGCGACCGGGACCGGCAGCTGGTCCTACTCCTGGACGCTCCCGGCCGAGGACTACGTGGCCCACACGGTGCTCGCCCGCGCTCTTGACAACGCGGCGAACGCCGACCAGACTCCGGCCAGCGTGAGCGTCTACGTCGACACCGTGGCCCCGGCCGGGCTCGCCAACTCGACCCCGGCCAACCTCGCCACCGGCGTCGCCACCACCTCGTCCGTGGTCGCCGCGACCGCAACCGACGCCAACACGACCGCCGCGGTGCAGTACTTCTTCGAGATCGCGACCAACTCCGGCTTCACCACCGGCGTGCAGCAGAGTGCCTGGCAGACCGGGACCAGCTTCGCCCCGACCCTCGCCATCAGCAGCACCTACTACTGGCACGTGAAGGCCAAGGACGCCGCCGGCAACAGCACCGCCTACAGTACCACCACGAGCTTCACCACGGCTGCCGCCACCACCACGGTGGGGCAGGGTACCGGCGAGACCACCGTGACCATCGGCCCGGACGGCGGCCAGACCGTCCTCGATGCCTTCACCCTGCAGACCCAGGCCGGGACCGACACCGTGACCAACGTCACCGTGACCCTCGCCGCGGGTACCTACGCGGGGATCGCCCTCATCGAGATCACCGACGGCGGCTCCACCGTCTACGGTTCGGTGACCAACCCGGCAACCAACGCGGTGTCGATACCGCTTACCACCAGCATCACGGCGACCACCACCTCCACCGAATACCTCGTGGAGATCACGCCTAAAAGCGCGGCGGCGATGCCGGCCGTTCCGGGAGCGTCCTACGTCGTGACCGGCACCGTGACCGCCATCACCTGCAGCAACCCCAAGGCGTACAACGACAGCGCTTCGGGAACCGTGACCATCGACAACCTCTCCCCGGGCAACGTGACCGGCGCGGGGGGGACACCGTTCTCCGGGTCCAACAACCTTGTCTGGACCAACCCGGCCGACAGCGACTTGTCCTCGGTCGTCGTACTGAGAAGAAGCGGCGCAGCCGTTGCCGACACACCGGTCGAGGGAGCAGGCTACGTCGCCGACAACGTCATCGGCTCCAGCACCGTCGCCTACGTGGGGAGCGGCACGAGCTTCACGGACTCGGGGCTCCTGAACGGGACGGCTTACTACTACAAGATCTTCGCCAAGGATACCCGCGGCAACTACTCCTCAGGCGGCACCGCTGTGGGGGCGCTGACCCCGGCCAAGACCTGGGCCAACAGCAACCTGCTGCACAACTCGACCAACACCGGCTCTACCAAGTGGAGCGCTAACGGCGGCTGGGGCACCCCGGGGACCAAGTACGGCGCCTTCACCTGCTCCACCTGCCACAACATGAACACCACCAACATCAAGAGGATCAAGGGGTCCGTGGCCACGCCGGACGGGACCGCCTGGGCTTCCAACAGCGCCACCAGCGTGACCGTCACCGTGGCGAACCCGGCCACCGACTACGGCAGCGAGGCGGCGCACACCACCTCCGCCAGGATCTGCGAGGTGTGCCACAGCCAGACCGCGTTCCACAAGTACAACCAGACGGCCACAACCCATAACGGGGCGGTGAACTGCACCACGGAGTGCCACCTCCACTCCGCCGGCTTCAAGGGAGTGGGCGGCGACTGCACCGGCTGCCATGCCGTGGCGAAGAACGACGCCGCCAACGCCGACATCGGCAACGACGGCACCCGGGTCGTCGTGGCCGAGTTCGGAAGGGCCTCGCACCACGTCACCGGCGTCAGCATCACCAAGCAGCACTGCACCATGTGCCACATGGAGGGGGATGCCGCCAGCGCCAGCCCCGGTTCGCTGCACAAGAACGGGCAGATCGACCTCAGGAACGTCGACACCAACACGGCTTTCGTCTGGACCGGGACCGAACACACCAACGTCGACAACTTCTGCATGGCCTGCCACGACGGCGACGGCGTGGCGAACGCGACGGTGCGCGCCATCGTTACCGGGGCCACCGCCACCAACCCGTTCAACGACACGCTCAGAAACGGCTACGACCAGGTGACCAGGTCCGGCGTGCTGAACGTCAAGGCGCAGTTCGCCTCCGGCAACTACTCGCACCACGCGGTATCGGCGCAGAAGTACACCACCTCGACCTACCTCTTCACCGCGAGCAAGTTCGTCTCCACCTTCACGCCGCTGGGCGGGGCGCAGACGGTGCGCGACACCTCCAGGCTCCACTGCGGCGACTGCCACACGGTCGGGCAGTGGGCGACCGTCGGGGGGATCGGCGGCCACGGCTCGACCAACGAGTACATGCTGCAGACCTCCTCAGGGGCCAACGCCGAGCACACGCTCTCCACCTACGTCTGCTACAAGTGCCACGTCCCGGCGACTTACAACACCCTCGGCGGGCACGGCACCGGCAGCGGCAGCTACGTCGACACCTCGACGGGAACCGGCATCTCGGGGCGCGTCACCGGCGACGGCAGCATCACCGGGATGGCCTGCTCCACCTGCCACAACTCCGGGGCCACCGGGTGGGGCGGCATCCACGGCGGCAATGGCACCTATGTGGACGGCGGCGGGGCCTCCCAGAACACCTACCGCTTCATGCCGGGGATGGGGAATGCCAAGTATCGGCCGGGCGACTGGACCGCGGCTTCCGCCACCGGCTGCTACACCGGGCCGGACGCAAGCGGCAACTGGGGCAGCTGCACCCAGCACAACTCCGCCACGAAGGCCTACACCAGGTCCACCGCAAGGCCGCTGGCCTACTAGCAAACCGATTGACGCAAGCGGTACCGGGGCCACCTACGGGTGGCCCTCTTTTTTACGCCCTCCCGGCATTTGTTGCTGCAGCGGAGGATGGTTTTCTGGTAAGGTTGTCGCCGTGAAAAGAAAGATATCCGCCAAAAAACTGCTGCTATCCCCCTTCACCTTCCTCCTGTTCCTGGTCCTGCCGCTTGCGGTGGTCGCGCTGCGGCGCGCCGGGCAGACTGAGCACACGCTCGATATCCTGCTGGTCAACAACGGCCTGCTCCTTTGCTACCTCTGCGCCCGCTTCATCCTCCTTTTACGGCGCCGCCCGGCGCCGCTTCGCTACGACGCCGACCTCCCGCCGCGGCGCCGCTTCGTGGAGGTCCCCGTCCCTTTCCCCTTGCTCAGGGAGCGGCTGGAGCGCGAAGGGTACCGCTTCGACGCGGCCGGCCGCTACGCAGAGAAGAGGGAGATCGGCTTTGACGGGAGCCTCCTCGCCCACGCCGCGCTGATCCTGCTTCTTTGCTTCGGGATGTACGACAACCTGCGGCAACTGGACGGCACCGTCCTCCTGGGCGTGGGGGAGCCGATCAAGCTTTACGAGAAGAAGGCGTACGGGGTCCTGACCGAGGGGCTCCTTGCCTCGGTGCGGGAAACGGGGATGCAGCTGCAGATCAGGAAGCAACAGCTTCCCTCCATCGAGTGGCCCGCGGGAGCGACGGACGCTCTCCTTTTCTCCAGCGAGAACAAGGAACTGCAGCAAGGGGTGATCGCTCCCGGGCGCCCGATGCGCCAGGATGGCTTCGTGATAAACATGAACCGCCTGGTCTACGACGCCTGGGTGGTGGTCACCACCTCGAAGAACCTGATCGTGTACAGCAATTTCGTGAAACTTCTGCCGGTCAAGGGGGGGGCGAAAGCCTACAGCCACTACGGCGAGTTCGCCGATCCCTCCCTCGACGTTTCCGGGAAGGTCTGGCTCGACCCGTCGAGAAAGGCGATCAGGGTCGAGACGACGCGGGCGGGGAAGAAGATCGTGGATACCGAACTCCTGCTCTGGGGCGGGAACAGGAAGGAGCAGGGGGGGTATGTCGCCAAGTTCGAGGGGCTCGGGCAGTGGTCCGAGCTGCACGTCACGCGCCACCGGCACAAGTGGGCGCTGGCCGCAGGGGGAGCGATCGCGCTCGTCGGCTTCCTGCTGCGCCTTTTGTTCCGCCCCAAGCGGGTATGGATCGAGAAGGTCGAAAACGGGACGCTGCTTATGAAAAGCGGGGGCCAGCCCCTAGCCCCCAGCCCCTAGCCCCGCAACTGAAAAGGTGACCATGCCAAAAACGCGTATCCTCATACTGCTGCTCCTGCTGTCGGTGACCCTGTTCTCCTGCCAACGCGACGATAAAACGGCGGCCAAAGGCGACTTCCCGATTCTCGTCAAGGTCGCGGACAAGTACGCCTACATCGACAGGAGCGGGAAGAGGGCCTTCCCGCAGCTCTTCGATCACGCCGCCATCTTCTCGGAGGGGCTTGCCGCCGTGCGGGTGGGGGACAAGGACGGCTTCATCGACGCCACCGGAAAAATGGCGATTGCTCCGACCTTCGACTCGGCCTCCATCTTCCTCGACGGCCTGGCCGCCGTGAAGATCGGGGACAGGTGGGGCTTCATCGACAAGAACGGCAAGATCGCCATCTCCACCCATTTCGTCGGGACCTTCGCCTTTACCGACGGGCTCGCCTCGGTGGCCGCGGTGGCCAAGGAAGGGGTGCGCATCGGCTACATCGACAAGACCGGGAAAATGGTCGTCCCGCCGCTCTACGACGACGGCGGCTTCTTCTTCGAGGGACTCGCGCCGGTCAAGCAGGGGGGGAAGTTCGGTTACATCGACAAGGGGGGGAGGATGGTGATAGCGCCGGTATTCGACGACGCACAGCCTTTCAGGCAGGGGCTCGCCGCCGTGAAGGTGAACGGGAAATACGGCAACTGGGGGTTCATCGACAAGAAGGGGAACCCCGCCATCGCCGAACAGTTCCAGAACGTCACCATGTTCAGCGACGGTATCGCGGCCGTGAAGAAGCAGGACAACGCCTGGCACGTGATCGACAGGATCGGAAAGGAAGTGATCCCGCGCGGTTTCCCCACCCCCCCGTTCTTCTCCGAGGGGCTCGCCGCCGTCAAGGAAGGGGGAAAATGGGGGTACATGGACAAGTCCGGCGCCATCGTCATAAGACCGCAGTATGACGCCGCCTCCATCTTCATCAACGGCCTTGCGCCGGTGCAGGTCGGCGACAAATGCGGCTATGTCGACCGCAGCGGCGAGATGGTCATCTCCCCCCGGTTCGACTGGGCGCCGAACATCCTGGAGCAGTACGTTTCCTACCACTTCGCCTTGCGCTGATTTTCCCTCCCCGACTCCGCCTTTTCCCGTACCACCCCGGGCCGCCTTCGCGGCCCTTTTTGTTGCCCGGTTTCCGGCTCCGACGCCTGCCTGCCGGACCTCCGCTCCTTTGTTGCAACGGCCGCACCGCAGCATCCCCCCCGCCGTTTTTCCCTCCATTTCACGCCATCCGGCCGGTTTACACCGCACTCTGGGCCATTTGGCCCAGACTCCGGTTAAAAGACGTAAACCTTATACCGATTTAATGGTCATATGACGCAACGGCGGGTGATTTCCATCTTCTAATTAAATATTTTCTCCGTTTTGGAACGTCAGTTCGAAAAAAAACAGCGTTTGCGAAAATCCCGATACCGATCACCCCCGTACCGTGCGTCATATGGCCCCGGTCTAAATCTAAATATCCGATTTTTTACATAATACCTGTAATTACGTCACTTTTAATGAGAGGCGCGGAGCGGCCGGGCCGGGTCCTTCGCGAGCCGCCCCGCTTGACAAGCGGCGGGCCTTGTGGTGGGGGCGGCGCAAAAATTGCTTGCATTAGCGTCTCATGGTTAAAGTGGATGGCTGTTTAACTTAACCCTGAGTGCGGGCAAGCTACGATGGTGAGATAAGCATAGTTAACAAGCAGCAAGAAAAGCCCCCGGCGGGGCTTGAGGGGTGTCACATGCTGAAGAAATTGTTCATCGCGATAATGCTGTTGGGTATCCTTCCGGGCCTCGCCAACGCATGGACGATTACTGCCAAGATAGGCAGTGGATCCGGGTCACTTAGCTGCGGCGCCCAGACCTTGACCAGCGGTACCGCCTACTTCACGATCGACAACGCCAACTCCTCCGCCACGGTCAACGTGCAGCCTAACGCGGGCTACTACGCCTCGCTGGTCACCGTCGACAACGTGAACGTCACCCAGGCGGGCGCCACCTCCTACACGGTCAACTACGCCGGAGCCAACCACACCCTCACCGCCTACTTCTCGCCGGTCACCTACACCGTTTCGCTGGCCCAGACCTCGGGCGGCTCGGTCATGGCGCAGCGCGTCCTGCCGACGGTCGGTACCATCTCCCTGACGGGCCTCACCGGGCTCGCCTACGGAAGCACCGTGGAGATCACCGCCACCCCCAACACGGGGTACGCGGTCACCAGCATCAGCTCCACGAGCACTCTCGGCACGGTCACCCACTACAGCGGGCAGAGTGCGCAGCCGGTGAAATACCGCTACCTCGTGGAGAGAAACGCCACGTTCACCGCGACCTACCAGGTAGTGCCGCAGGTGACGGCGAGGCTCAACGTCAACACGAACAGCACGGTGACCAACACCCAGGTTGCCATGGATGCCTCGACCAGCAGCAGCAGTAACGACCCGCCGCTTACCTTCGCCTGGTCGGTGCTGCAGGGGGACCCCTCCAAGGTGACCTTCACCGAGGTCTCCCCCGGGAGCACGGCCGCTGTCTACTTCCAGGCCAGCGCCGCCGGCGACTACAAGGTGAGGGTGACGGCCATCAGCGCCCACGGCGGGACCGGCACGGCCGACTCTCCGGTGATCACCGTGATGACGCCGGGCGCCTACGACTCCACTTCCTGCAACTCGTGCCACGTGGGGCGCGACCCGCAGGTAAGCTCCGGCTACCTCTCTTCCCCCCATGCCAAAGGGAGCATCTCGGTCAGCTGCAGCTCCTGCCACAACCCGGGAAACACGCTGTCTCACCCGTACGACAACCAGCCGATCGGCTCCTGCAGCAGCTGCCACACGACTTTCACCGCGGCGGGGCACGACACACTGGACAGCCCCACCGGCTGCTCCAAGTGCCATGACCCGCACTCCACCGTCGCCACCAGCTTCATCGGGGTCCAGGTGCCGCACTACAACAACGTCACCTCCGCGGCCTACCCCGCCTCCTACGTCAGCTCCCGCAGCGTCTGCGCCGACTGCCACAGGACCGGGACCGCCTTCCCGCTGGACGCCATCAGGAAAAGCTGGGCCGGCTCCGGGCACGCCGACGTCTTCTCGCCCGGGTGGCGCGCCGAGGATTTCAAGACCCAAAACGACTGCGTCCGCTGCCACACAAGGACCGGCTTCGTCGCCTACTCCAGCTTCAAGGTGGTCTCCGCCTGGGGCGTCGCCTCCGAAAAGACCAAGGAGGTCCTGAACTGCAACGGCTGCCACAACCAGGACTTCTCGGTCCGCGTCATGGCCCCCTACAGCTCGGCCTCCGCCTTCAGCTTCAAGGTCGACGCCGCCACCACGGTCAGCGTCCCGTACAAGTACCTCGACTACGGCAGGTCGAACCTCTGCATCACCTGCCACGCCGGGACCACGAGCGGCGAGATCATCAAGCTCGCCTTCGGGTTCGCCAACTTCACCGCCGCCGGGAGGCTCCAGAACCACTTCATGGTCGGCGCAGGTGTCATGGACAACAACATCGGCTACGAGTTCGACGGCACCCCCGGCGGCCGGGTGATCGACTTCAACAGGCAGAACACCTGGCACTCCGGCATCGGGCTGCCAAACGAGAAGTACGACACCGGGACCTCCGGCCCCTGCGTCACCTGCCACATGAGCGCCGCTTCCAACCAGCACAGCTTCGTCACCGTCTTCAAGAACCTGACCGGCTCCATCACCCAGGTGGCCGCGGCCGGCATCTGCGCCAAGTGCCACCCCTCCTCTCTCGGCGGGGGCGAGGCGATGACCGCACAGGCGATCTCGAACCACAAGGCGGGGTACAGCGCGGCACTGGCGGCACTGAAGGGGGAGCTGAAGGCGAGGGGGTTCGATCCCGACGCCCCGGCGACCATCACCTCATGGGGAGGGAACCCGCTTTCCCGCTCCAACAACATGGGGGCCTTCTACAACTACCTCCTTTTGAGCAGAAACGACGTGGCGGGTTACGTCCACAACCCGGTCTACGCCAGGAGGCTGATCCAGTACTCCATCGACTGGCTGGACAACCAGACCTTCGACGACTCCTGCTACACGTCGATCAACATGTTGAGCATCCCGCAGGCCACGAAGGATGCGGCGGTTTCGTACCTCGGGGTGACCTTCTCCGGCCTCGCCCCCAACTGCTACAGCTGTCACGAGTCGTACTACAACTAAGGCAGGGACGGATCCGGCAGCTCCCCCTCCCTTGACGGCAGGGGGAGGCTTCAGGCGCGACAACGAAGAAACGAGGGGAATATGACGCGACCACAATCGATACTTTGGAAGGCAGTTCTCGCCCTCGCGCTCTGCACGCCGGCCCATGCCGCGGACCTCCCGCAGGCGACGCTGATCGGGGCACTGGAACCGCTCAGGGCACCGGGGCAGATGGCGCTCGACTCGAACCGCGTGCTGTACGTGGCGGATGCGCAGAACCGCGGCGTGGTGAAATTCGGCACGGACGGCTCGTACCTGGGGGCGATCCCGGTCTCCGGCGTGGTCCGCTCGGTAGCCTGCACGGCCGACGACAGGGTGATCGTGAGCCACGACAGCTCGGTCGACTTCTACACCCCCTCCGGGACCGTGCTTGCCTCACTTTCCGGCTACGGCTTCCTCTCCCCCAGCGGCATCGCCGAAGATCCGGCGGGGAACATATACGTCGCCGACAGCAAGAGGAACCAGGTGGCGCTCTTCACCCCGTCCGGCGCCTTCGTCTCGGCCTTCGGGGCAAAGGGGACCGGGGCGGGAGAGTTCAACTACCCGACCGACCTGGCCTGGGAGAAGGTTTCCGGGCAGCTCGCCGTGGTCGACACGCTGAACAACAGGGTGCAGTTCTTCGACGCCTCCGGCGCCTTCAAGAGGGTGATCGGGACGCCTGCCGCCCTCTCCGGCCCCCTCAGGTTCACCTATCCCCAGGGGGTCTCCTTCGACTACGTCAGCGGCGCCCGGATGTTCGTGGCCGATGCCTTCCAGAGTTCGGTGCAGGTGATAGAGCTCGGGGCGCTGCCGCGTTTCCTCGGCTATATCGGCAACTTCGGGACGGCGAGCGGGGAACTCAGGCGCCCCTGCGATGTCCTCTTCGACGCGGCCACCTCGGAACTCCTGGTCTCCGACGGCGGGCGGGTCAACATCTACGGGATCACGGAGGCCGCGGCGGCGGACGGCTCCACGGGTTCCACGGGTTCCACGGGTTCCACGGGTTCCACCGGGTCCACCGGGTCCACCGGGTCCACCGGGTCCACCGGGTCCACCGGGTCCACCGGGTCCACCACCGGCGGCAGCGTCACCCCAGGCACCGCCGGCTCGAAGCAGAGCGCGAGCTGGCAGTACCCGGCCGGCGACTGCCGGCACGCGCGGGCGGGAAGCCTCGTCTGCCGCGAGAGGTAGCGCAAAGGGCAGGATGGGAAACAAGGAAGGCGGACGGCTTGTCCAGAAAAAGCGGGAGCAAACCATGAAGAAAATTGCAATCTACGCGGCGGCTGCGTTTATGATCCTGATGCTGGACCATGTCCAGGTTCATGCCGTGCCCGCACCGCACGATTCCCAGTGTTTGCAATGCCACGTGTCGCACAACAAGCTGGGGACCCAGACGGACGACCTGGTCTGCCTGAGCTGCCACAACCCCTCCGGCGGCGCCAAGGCGCAGAACATGCCGTTCTCCCCCGGCGACGCGGCAAACCCGTACGGAGCGGCATCCGGCCTGCAGAACTCCCACAACTGGGTCGGCTCGGACACGAACCCCAAGGCCGGCGCACTGCCGCCGCTCGACCCCGCCGTCGCCCTCAAACAGCACGAGGGGAAGATCTCCTGCGCCAAGTGCCACAACCTCCACGGCCCGAAGCAGAGCGAAACCAACTCGGCCCCCTTTCTGCGCGCCCTGAACGACGCGGACCAGATGTGCCTCGACTGCCACCGCCAGCGCAACACCCAGAACCACCTCTCCGGGAGCCACCCGGTCCTCGTTTCCTACAGCGGCGCGGTGAAGAGGAACCCGGAAGGGTTCTACGCGACGCCGCGCTCGGCGAACCCGGCCAACCCGACCGCCGCGATGAAGCTGGTCAAGGGGACCGTCTCCTGCTCGACCTGCCACGGCGTGCACTACACCGACTCCAACTCGGCGACCCTCGACAACCGCTCCTCCGCGCTCCTCGGGCGTCTCACCGCTTCCGCCGGCAACCTGCTCCGTGCCGAGTCGAGGGGGGGCAGGGCGAACGACGTGAACCTCTGCACCAGCTGCCACCAGGGGATGTCCGCCCACAACGCCGGCGGGCAGAACGTGCAGTGCGTCGACTGCCACGGCGGGCACGTGGCGGAGACCGACGGGAGCGACCCGAACGTCTACCTGGTGCGCCGCTTCATGAGGTACTCCACCTACCGCGGCAAGTTCGATCTGCGGGCGCTGAACCGCCCGGCCTACTTCCTCTCCGCGGTCAACAAGAACTACAAGGACGGGAACGGGACCGGCCTCTGCCAGGCCTGCCACATCACCCCGCCGGACAACCCGGACTGCAACGCGCCGGACGCGGTCTGCAACGACTGTCACGCCCACAACAACGCCACCGGCGCCTTCTCCCCGAACACCTCCGAGTGCACGAGCTGCCACGGCAACCCGCCGACCGAGAATCTCGTGGGGAGCCCCAACGGCTATGCCGAAGGGTACATCGGCGTGGACGAATCCCGCTCGGGTCACGCTCCGCACGCGGAGCGGGACGGG
The DNA here is from genome assembly GCA_003490025.1 of Geobacter sp. GTDB lineage: Bacteria > Desulfobacterota > Desulfuromonadia > Geobacterales > Geobacteraceae > Geomonas. Next base: position 13,791 of record DNJC01000145.1, read on the forward strand.
TACAACTTCGACTGCGACGAGTGCCACAAGGGAAGCCAGCACGCCAGCGGACAGTTCCAGCAGGTGTTCACCTCCAGCGCCGACACCCTGGCGGGGAGCTTCGGCGCCGCGCCTCACTACGACACGGCCGCCCGGACCTGTGCGACCGTCTACTGCCACAGCAACGGCGCCCCGCGCGGTGGCACCATCAAGTTCTCCGCCCCGCCCCCCTTCGCCAACGCCCAGGGGGCCATCATCGGCAAGCCGTTCGAGTGCGGCGTCTGCCACGGCGCGGCGGTCGCCGGTTTCAACAACCTCTCCACCAACGCCCACTTCCGGCACGTGAGTCTCGACACCGGGAGCGGGCTGCAGTACGGCTGCTCCCTCTGCCACGCCTCGGTCGCCTCCGGCAACGGGACCATCCTCGACCGCAGAAAGCACGTGAACGGCGTGAAGGAACTCTCCTTCACCGGGCTTGCCGCCGGGACCAGTTCCAACGGCGCCACCTGCTCCACGAGCTACTGCCACAGTAACGGCAAGGGGGCCTTCGTCACCGTCTCCTGGAGCGACCGCCAGGCCGGGGCCTGCGGCAGCTGCCACGGAACGCTGCCGTCCGTCGGAGGCGGGCTGATCGCGACCGGCGCCCACTTCGCCCACTTCAGCACCTCCTCCCAGAGCGGGGCCATGCTGACCCAGAGCGGCATCGCGAGCTGCCAGCTCTGCCACGGCGGCTACCTGCAGGAACTCGGAGGGAGCCACGTGAACGGGAGCATCGACGTGACCACCCCGGGCTACTCCCCGGCCGGGACCGGCACCTGCACCCCGTGCCACAAGCAGACGGTCAACTGGGCCGGCGGAGCCGTCAGCTGCGAGAGCTGCCACACCGCCCCGCTCTCCGTCGTGAACGGCAGCACCGCCCAGGACATGTCGCTGGCGGCCACGAAGGGGCACGGCAAGAGCGGGCTTTCGTGCCTCTCCTGCCACGCCAGGAGCGAGCGGCACTTCAACGGGAACAGCCGGCTGCAGCCGGTCCTGATCGGGGAGGGGAACGCAAGCTGCCGCTACTGCCACGACTCGCAGGCGCGGGTCCCCAACGAGCGCTTCCGCAACATGAGCACGCATACGCTGGTGAAGGGGGGGGCGGGGACGATGGGATGCTCCGTCTGCCACGACGCGCACGGCACGGGGAACCTGGCGCAGATACGGGACGTCATCAACGGCCAGCCGATCGTCTACACCGACCAGAGCACCGGGCTCATCGATCCGGTCACCAACCGCGGCCTCTGCCAGGCCTGCCACACCACCACGCTCTACTACAAGGCGGGGGTCCCCGAGACTCATCACCCGACCAAGGACTGCCTCACCTGCCACCGCCACAACGCGGCCGGCAACGCCTTCAAGCCGGTGCTGGTCTGCGACGGCTGCCACGGCTACCCCCCCGCGCCGAGGAAGAGCGCGACGGCCGTAGCCTTCGGGACCCTGAACAACTGGAGCAGCGCCCGCTTCGAGGACTACTCGGGCGGCGGCGGCGCCCACCTGGTCGCGGCGCACGTCTCGCCGAACGCGAAGCCGTCCGAGGGCTGGGTGAACTGCACCATGTGCCACAACGCCGGCAGGCTCGACGGAGCGCCGAACCACAGGATGGCGTGGCACATCTCCGACATCACCGTCGACGTCGACCCGAAATACCGCTTCGACAACGGCTTCACCGTGTACACCGGCGCGAAGCTCGTGGATCCGCCGCAAGCAAACGTCACCGGGAGCTGCTTCAACATCAGCTGCCACATGAGCCCGTCGCCGCGCTGGAGCACGGAGCGGTAACCAAAACGAAGACTTGTCATTCAATGTTCTGATTTTTCAATGAACCGGGAGGGGTAGATGCAGAGAAACCTTAGGAGAATTTCCAGCTGGAGCGCAGGGGCGGTGTCGCTTGCCTTGGCCCTCGCCTTTGCCGCCGTCGCGCAGGGAGCGCCGCAGTACGCCATGGACTGCACTTCCTGCCACACCATGCCGCCGACGGACTCGAAGCCGCCCAAGGCGACCAAGAAGGATCCCTTCACCGGCGCCGTACCGGGGAACCACGAGACCCACGCCGGGGGTGACGCCGCAAGCTGCGTCTCCTGCCACGGCACCGCGGTGACCAGCAACTCGCACCGGAACAAGAGCATCGAACTCCAGCCGGGCATCGGTTACAGCCTCGGCTTCGCGAACCAGACCTCGGTGCCGCTGAACCCGCTGGGAACCTGCGCCACCGTCTCCTGCCACAGTGACGGCAAGGGTAACTACCGCGCCACCCCGGCCTGGGGAAGCACGGCGCCGGCGGACTGCACGACCTGCCACGACGCCGCGCCCGCGTCCGGGAACCACAACGTCCCGGGGAGCAAGCACGCCACCTATTACGGCACCGGGGTCAACTCCTGCTCGGTTTGCCACTCCGACCACGCCGGCGAGCCGAAACCGTTTGCCCACGCCACCTCCAGCCGGGGGATCCAGGTCCGCTTCGCCTCCGGCGGAGGCTTCGACGGGAGCCAGTGCTCCGCGCTCTACTGCCACAGCAACGGCCAGGGGACCCCGGTTTCCGTCTTCTGGACCGGCTCGCTGCCGGCCGACTGCTCCGGTTGCCACGGCAACGCCGCCACCGGGGGGCTCTCCGGCAAGCACGCGAAGCACGTCAACAACGGGAAGCTCGGCTCGAGCTACGGCTGCGTCGAGTGCCACGCCGACACGGTCGACGGCGACTTCAACGTCTCGCAGACCGCCAACCACGTCAACGTGATGATCAACTACTCCGGCACCAAGGCCGGCCGCCTCGCCGGGACCTGCTCCACCGTCTACTGCCACAGCGACGGCAAGGGGAACATGAAGACGCTGGCCGCCGATTCCTGGGCGAACGGGAGTTTCCCGGACTGCCGCGGCTGCCACGGCTCCGACGCGTCCCCCGACTTCACCGCCAGCGCCGCCGGCGAGCCCAACTACGTCTCCGGTCCCGCCGGGAGCGATACCGCCAACTCCCATAAGAAGCACGTGGGGACCGCCGGCGCCTCCACCTGCGTCGACTGCCACAGCACCACCACCACGAACGGCACCACGCTGATCGGCGCCACCCACACCAACCGCGTCATCGACGTGGCGCCTTCCGTGGCCAAGCCGTTCGACGTGAACGGCAAGACCTGCTCCAACATCAGCTGCCACAAAGGCGGGACCATCATAGCCAGCGCTCCGGCGGCCATCTGGGGCGGGACGCTAGACTGCGCCGGCTGCCACGGCGACGCCGCCACCCTGAACACCCTGGCACACCGCGCCCACCTGACCACCGGCTCGCGCTGCGACTCCTGCCACAGTGCGACCGCAACCGACAACACCACCCTCCAGGCGGGGGGGCCGCACATCGACTACGGGGTGCAGGTCGCCGGCAGCAGCATCACCTCGTTCGACGCCTCCAAGAACTGCGCCACCACCTGCCACATGAGCGCGACCCCGAACTGGGCTGTCCCCTCCTCCGGCGCCTGCGGCACCTGCCACGCCGCGCTCGCCAACGATCCGGGCCCGCTCAAGCTGATCACCTCCGTGGCGCACGATGCCCACTACACCGCAGCCTACGGCCCGCTCCTCTCCACCACCTCGGCCGCCTCCTGCAGCGAGTGCCACACCCCGTCCAACGCGCTCAGCCACGTAAACGGCGGCATCGACCTCAAGGCCGGCGCCAGCTCCAACGGGCTGTGCCTCGACTGCCACAAGCAGACCACCAACTGGGCCAGCCCCTCGGTCACCTGCCAGAGCTGCCACACCGGGGCCCTTTCCGTGATAGGCGGGGTGACCGCCGCCGACAAGACCCTCGACGCGACCAAGGGCCACGGCGCCTTCGCCGTCGGCTGCTCCGCATGCCACGACGGCAGCGGCGCACACATAAGCGGCGTCTTGGGTGACAACAACAGGATCCTCGGCGGGCTTGCCGGCGACGCCCAGTGCAACTCCTGCCACAACGACTCGGGCAAGGTCACGGCCCGCTCGCTCAACATGCAGGTCCACGACGGCATGGCCAACAGCTGCGGCGCCTGCCACGACGCCCACGGCACCCAGAACTCCTTCATGGTCGCCACCACCATGGCCGGCCGCAAGGTGAACTACAACGGCGCCAACTTCGTCAACGCCCAGGGGACCGGCGTCTGCCAGGCCTGCCACACCTCCACCGGCTACTACCTGGCCGGCGGCGGGCTGGAGGCGACGCACCCGACCGAAGGGTGCCTCACCTCGAACTGCCACCCGCACAACACCGCCGGCGGGGTGGCCTTCGCCCCGAGCGGCGACTGCGACTCCTGCCACGGCTATCCGCCGATGCCCAGGAACGTGGCGGGGCTGACCTTCGGGACCATGGGCAACTGGACCAGCGCCAAGTTCGAGAGCTACTCGGGCGGCGGCGGCGCCCACGCGGTGGCGGCCCACGTCACCAAGGACGCCAAGGCGAGCGACGGCTGGACCAACTGCACCATGTGCCACGTGGAAGGGGCCGCGGCCCACGCCAAGGCGCTCCCGGTCAAGAACCACATCGAGAACGTGAGCGTGAAGCTCGACCAGCAGTACCGCCTGAGCGACGAGGCATTCATGGCCTATACCGGCGCGAAGCTTGTCACCGGCGCCAACCAGACCGGTTCCTGCTTCAACGTGAACTGCCACTTCAGGCAGACTCAGCCGTGGAGCACCGAGAAATAACAACCTGTTGATCTCCCCTTCAGGCAGACCGAAAGCCTCCGGCGGCGACCCCGCCGGAGGCCCAACGCGACGCCATGATTGATGTTTAAGGAGTGGAATAATGAAGAGTTCACGCATGTCGACATACCGCAGCCCGATGGTGCTATTCACACTGGTACTGCTACTGCTCGCCCTCCCGCTGGGAAGCGTGCAGGCGGCACCGCAATACGCCATCGACTGCGCCGGCTGCCACATGATGCCGCCGCTCGACTCGGACAACGGCAAGCGCCTTCCCGTAACCGGGGCGGTCAAGGGCAACCACGCCACCCATGCGGACTCCACCCCCTCTTCCTGCGTCAAGTGCCACGGCCCCGGCGAACTTTCCTCCACGTCGCACATGGACAAGAGCATCCAGATGCAGGGCGAAATCAACTTTTTCCCCGCCGGCGGGCGCTACGCCCGCAGCGCCGGCGCGTTCATAAACCAGACCACCGTTCCGCCGCTCGGGAACTGCTCCAACGTGAACTGCCACTTCGAGGCGCCGACCCCGGCATGGGGTAGCGGGCGCTACGCCGACCCCGCCCTCGACCCGAACGTCTGCGGCGCCTGCCACGGCTCGGGCGCCAACGCGGCGCCTGCCGACGGCAACCATCCCAACTCCGGGATCGCCGCGGGGCAAAAGCATGCCGCCTACTACGGGACCGGCGCCGCCTCCTGCGTCAAGTGCCACCCGAACCACGCCCCCGAAGGCGCCCCCTTCGCCCACGCCACCAGCGCACGCCCCGGGGGGAGGGCGCTGGCGCTCTCGTTCGCCGCGGCGCCCAACGGCGGGGGGAGCTACTCCAAGCCGGAGAACCTCGCCTGGCCCGCCTACCTGCCGAGCCAGACCCCGGCCGGATTGAGGAACGGGACCTGCTCCGACCTCTACTGCCACAGCAACGGCGCCGGCGCCGGGCCGAAGGTCACCGCCGTCTGGGGAGGGGGAGAGCTTGACTGCGCCGGCTGCCACGGCTTCGACGCCGCCTCCGGCGGGAACGCCATGGCAACCGACCAGCACGGCGCGCACGTGAAGAACGCGGCGGCGGTCGGCTGGAACATCGGCTGCCAGGAGTGCCACGGCTCGACCACCGGCAACGGGACCAGCATCAGCGCCGTCGGGAACCACGTCGACGGGCATGTCAACGTGAAGTTCGACACCCTCGTCAACAAGGGGAGCGATCTCCCCAGCTACAACGGCACCCCGACCTCGGCTTCCGAGGGGGCGGTGAAGGACCCGCAGACCCCGGCCGGCAACTGCGCCAACGTCTACTGCCACTCCGTCGGCAACCTCGACCCCTCCGGCAACCTGGCGCAGGCGGGTGGCGAAGGGTTCAGGAGCATCGCCTGGAACGGCGCCGCCATCGGCTGCGACGGCTGCCACGGCAACCAGGCGGGCGCCTCGCATCCGGTCTACGCGAGCGGCCTCCCCGGCTCGGCCGGCGCCAACACGCACGCCCAGCACGTGGAGGGTAAAGGATACGGGTGCAACTACTGCCACCTGAGCACCACCCTCGACGCGTCGCTCTCCCCCACCTCGGTCCAGCCGGGCGGGGCGCATTTGAACCGCGCCGAGGACGTCAGCTTCATGAGCTACGGCGCCCTCACCGGGAACTACGACGGCGCCGCCGGCAACAAGAACTGCTCGGCCACCTACTGCCACAGCTCCGGCGAGGCGACCCCCGCGGCACCGCTGGTCACCGCCCAGTGGGGCGGCGCGAAGCTCGACTGCCGCGGCTGCCACGGCGGCGACTCCGGGCACGCGAACCCGATGCAAAGCGGCAGGCACACGGCACACATGAACGCCGCCTCCCGAAACAACCTCGCCTGCGTCGAGTGCCACGCCCAGACCGTCGCCGGCTTCGACAACAACACCACCATCGGCGGCAAGAGCCGCCACGTCGACACCTTGCGCGACTACTCCGGCGCGAGGGCGGGGCAGATGGCGACCTTCTACTCGGAGAAGACCTGCGGCAACCTCTACTGCCACAGCACCGGCGAGAAGGTGCCGCAGTTCAGGAACATGACCGGCTCGAAAGGGTGGGCCGCCTCCGGGACCATCGGCTGCAACGGCTGCCACGGCTACGGCGACGGCGACTTCGCCCCGGTCGCCGGAGAGCCGAACTACCCGAACGGGTCCGGCAAGCTGAACAGCCATAAAAAACACATCCTGGGCGCCGGGATGGCCGACTCCACCGGCTGCGCCGTCTGCCACCGCACCACGGTGGACCGTCTGGTCCCGGGGAAAATGCGGGACTACTCCTCGGCCCACGTGAACGGCGTGCGCGACGTCTCCTTCGCCGCGCTGGGCAACATGACCGGCGCCTACCTCGCGCAAACCGGGAGCTGCTCCAACACCTACTGCCACGGCCAGCGGGAGAGCGTCGCCTGGGGTACCCCCGGGCCTCTTGCCTGCGCCGATTGCCACAAGGCGGATGCGACCCTCGCCGGCGCACACGCAAGCCACTGGCAGGTCGGGAGCGCCACGAGCTACACGGCTCTCCCCGGCAACGGCACCGGCAGCCAGGCCGCGTACGCGTTCGAGTGCTCCTCCTGCCACGCCGGGGCGCACTCCACCGGCCCGAGCGTCGGAAACAACGCCGCCGAGGTCTTCTTCAGCTACACGACGGTCAACCGCAAGGGTAGCTACAGCTACGGCGACACCAGCAGCACCGCGAACGGCTCGCTGCAGTGGTCCAACGGGACCTGCTCCGCCACCTACTGCCACAGCCGCGGCGACCGCGCCGGGAGCGAGGGGCTCGGGAGCGCCGGGATGACCTGGGCCTCCGGTCCGGGCTCCCTTTCCTGCGACGGCTGCCACGGCGGCGACGCCTCGAAGCCGGCCAGCGTGATCGCCACCGGCCTGCACGGAAACCACATCGACCCCGCGGCGAACCTGTCGCTTGGGACCGGCAACGGCCTCAAGTGCGCCGAATGCCACGCGAAGACGGTCGGCCTCGCCAGCGACGGCGCGGTCACCGACAAGAGGATGCACGTCAACAAGTTCAGGGACTACTCCGGCGTCCGCGCCGGCGGCTCCGACAGCTACTCGCAAGAGGGAAGGAACTGCTCGGCCGCCTACTGCCACAGCAACGGCAAGGCCGGGACCTCCGTGGCGCAGTACCGCCAACCCACCGCCTGGGACGCGGGCGGGAGCCTCGGCTGCAACGGCTGCCACGGCCAGGCGACAGGGGTGACCCTCGACACGAGTTTCGCGACCGACCCGCTGCTCGGCTCGCCCAACTACCTGAACACCGGCGCCGCCGGCGGGAGCGGCTCCAACAGCCACAAGCTCCACGTCACCGCGATGGGGATCGTCAGCGCCAACGCCTGCTACAGCTGCCACGCCGGGACCATGGACAAGTTCGCCACCGCGAAGTTCCGTCCCTACTCGTCGCTGCACGCAAACGGCGCCGCCGAGGTCCGCTTCGGCCCCATCGCAGCCCCCTTCGCCTTCATCAGCTCGGTCGGCAAGGCCCGCTACGACGCCGGCAGCAGGAGCTGCTCCACCGTCGCCTGCCACAGTAACGGCAAGGGGGGGTACCAGGACGCGAAGTGGGGCGACGCGAGCAACTGCGCCATGTGCCACGCGCTGAACAAGCTCTCCCGCGGGCACGCCTTCCACATCTACACCGGGGCGGCCAACGTCCCGACCTTCTACAGGAACTACACGGCGAACCGCTCCAACTCGGCGGCGGCCCCCGGCCGGTACAACTACGGCTGCGCCAACTGCCACCCGGTCGACAACCCGAACCACATGAAGGGCGAGGTGCTGATCGACCTCTTCCCGGGGAGCCAGAACGTGGTCGGCATGCTGCGCTCCAAAAACGGCGGCGCGATCACGGCCTCCAACGTCGCGGCCGGCACCGCCGGCTCCGGGACCAGGTTGCAGGGGAACCAGCTCTTCTGCGACAACGTCTACTGCCACTCGAACGGTTACAGCACCGACCTCCGTTATGTCGAGACGCCGGACTGGTTCGCCGGGACCTTCAGCAACACCACGGACCGCTGCGCCAACTGCCACGGCAACTCCCCGAACTCCGATCCGGCCAACATGCCGGGCTCGCCCAGCCACTTCAACCAGAACTGGCTCGGCACCCAGACGGAGGGGGGCCATTTCATGGGGATCCACGCCAAGACGATCACCAACAAGGGAACGGCGACGTCGCAGGAGACCTTCGTCGGCCTGCTCTCCCCCGGTTCCACCGAGCCCGCCAGCCACGGCGTAGCGGGAAGCTCGACGACGGTCTCCTGCAACACCTGCCACTGGGACACCATCCGGACCAACGTCAACTTCGGCTCGGTACAGTGCGGCAGCTGCCACACCCTCCCGGCCACCAGGGCCTACGCCAGCATCTACGACAAGTCGCAGCACGTGGACGGCCGCGTCAAGGTCTCCTTCCAGCCGGGCCAGGTGAAGTCGAAGGCGCAGCTGAGGGATGTGAGCTTCGCCCAGGTCTCCTCCTCCACCCTGTGGCACAGAAACGGCGTCTACAAGAGCGCCACCGGCTTCGACTCCTCCAAACTGTCGCTCTCCGAGGCGGGAAGCTGGTCGGGCGGCAACTGCAGCAACGTGGTCTGCCACTTCAACAACCAGGTGCCGTGGAAGGTCCCGGCCGGGACCAGCGTGGCCTGCGAGAGCTGCCACAGTTCGATGTAGCAAAAGGACGACAAATATGCATAATGCCATGAGCATTCACACAGAAGATAGAGCTTCAGCCAGCACGGGAGTAATGCCAGTGAACCAGTCGAAATCGGTTGAGACAGGGAGAGGTAACAGGGGCGCGGGAGCACGCCTGCTCGCGCTCGCGGCCGCGATCTTCGTCTTAGGCGCGCTTGCCGGGACGGCCCACGCACTGAACCCCATCATGCACAACTCCTCCTCGGTCGGCTCCGGCTACTGGGGGGGCGGCTGGGGGAACACCCCCAACAGCAAGTACGGCCAGTTCACCTGCACCACCTGCCATGCGGCCGGCCCCTCCAGCGGCAACGTGAAGCAGGTGCGTAACAACATCGTGGCGCCGGCCAACGGGACCTTCCCCGGCTCCGCCGTGGTGTTCCACTCCTCCACCTCCTACGGTTCCGACTACATAAGCCGCACCAGCTCGAACAGGATCTGCGAGGTCTGCCACACGGTCACCAAGCACCACCGCTACGACAACTCCGCCGCCACCGTGCACAAGGGGGACCGCGACTGCGTCGCCTGCCACCTGCACAGCAACGGGTTCAAGAGGCAGACCGTGGAAGGGGGCGGACCGTGCAGCGACTGCCACAGCGACTTCTACGGGAGCCCCGGCACCTACGGCATGCACTCCAACGTGGAGCGGATGAGCTACAAGCACTACCTCGACAACGACGCCCAGACCACCGCCACCGGGCCGGCGGGGATCCCGGACGGGACCGATACCAACGTCTCCAGCCGCCGCTGCACCATGTGCCACGTGGAGCATACCGTCTTCAACACCCAGGCGACCGCCACCGCGGGCCGCGCCTTCAACCTGCGCGACAGGGCCGACGGCACCAACATCACGACCGGTTACAACGACGACTACAACCTCTGCCTCTCCTGCCATTACCAGCCGAAGACCAAGTACCTGGTCACCCCCAACGGGAGCAGCAGGGTCATCGCCGTCCCGTTCCAGGGGCTCAGCTACTCGAACGCCACCTCGGTGCTCACCTTCTCCACTCACGGCTACGCGGTCACCTCGCGGTTCGACGACGAGAAGCTCGGCAACAGCACCTTCCGCGGCATCTGCGTCAAGTGCCACAACGACACCTTCGGAGGGAACGGCGAATTGGGCTACAAGAGCGCCGAGAAAGGGCAGGACTCCGCCATCAAGTTCGGCGAGCACAACTCGACCATCCCGAGCCGCTTCGCCGTCTTCGGCAACATGTTCTACCAGCGCCCGGCCACCGGGACCACGCTCACCTACAACGACGCGGCCAAGACCATCACCATAGCGCCCTCCCCAGGGTGGGTATCCGACATGCACCTCGGTCACACGGTCACCGTGACCGCCGGCACCGGCAACAACCACAGGATGAGGGTTATCAGCAACACGGCCGACACCATCACGCTGGCGAGCGCCTTCCCGACCACGCTGGACAACAACTCGATGATCGACATCGCCGACGACAACATTTCCGTCGACGACACCTGTTTCGCCTGCCACAGCCGCGCCGGGCAGGACAAGCCGGCGGCCAACGTCAGGACGGACTGGTACAACGCGCAGCCGATGAAGGACAGCCTCGAGGGGATCAAGGACCTGTTCGTCGGCGACAGCGGTTCGCTCACGTCCAAGCTGAGCTCCGCCGCGAACATCACGGTCACCACCCAGAAATCGTGGGGCGCGGGAACCCTGGTCGGCTACCAGCTCAAGACCCCCGGCGGCACCAGGACCATCTCCGGCCAGAGCAGCTCCTCGACCGGCAGCGGACCCTACAGCACGAGCTTCACCGTTTCGCCGAGACTCACCTCGGCGGCCGGCCCGTGGCAGATCCTCAAGCCTTCCTCCCACCCGCTGGACAGCTACAGCCGCCACGACTCCTCCGAGAGGGTCGCGCCGGCTGTGGGGTGGAACAAGGGTGACAGCGGCAGCACCACCTCCTCGTCCTCGACGGGATCGATAGCGGACACCACCAAGGCATGGAAGGGGTCCGATTTCGGCGGTATGTACATCTGGTTCCCGGGGGGCTTCGACGCCGGCGGCAACCCGGCGAAGTCGCAGATCCTCGCCTCCGGCGGGGGCGGGGTCGGCGTGGTCAATTTCACTCCCATCCCGGGGTTCACGCCGGACAGCGCCGGCGGCGACAACTACTTCATCGGCACCATCACCGGCACGGGACGCCACGCCGCCTGCGCGGACTGCCACAACACGCACGCGACCTTCACCAACCCCGAAGGGTACGTCACGACCTCCAGCGGCTACACCATGAGTGCTGCGGATTCCACCAACAGGAGCGGCTGGAGGGACAACCTCTGGGTCGGCTTCCTGCTCAGGGTCCGCTCCACGACCGGCGTCGAACAGATCCGCTACGTAACCGCCTTCGACACGGCGAGCGGCCGGTACACCGTTTCGCTTCCCTGGAGCACGCTCCCGGACAGCGGCTACACCTACGAGGTGCTGATGGGGGACAAGTGGACGGCGGCGGACGGGCAAAGCGGCGGGCGCGCCGGCTCCGGCTCCTCCGGGAGCTGGGGCATGATCGTGACCGGCTGGAGAACGGCGGTTCCGACCGCAGGGTTCAACAACATGACCACCCCTCTGGGCTACCGGATGATCGAGAACATCTTCGACAACGTGAGCTCCAACGGCCTGCGCGGCTCGCCCAACGCCGGCCAGCGCGACCTCTGCGTCAAGTGCCACAGCTCCTTCTCCTTCGGCATGGCGCCCCCCAGCACGCCGTCGGGGAACGCCTCCGGCGCCCCGGCCAAAAGCACCGACGTCGCCAAGGAGTTCAACCCGAGCAACCTGGCGCACCACGCGGTGTACGCCCGCGGCAAGAACCAGCCGATCGCCGTCGGCGCGGCCGGGTTCAAGGCCGGCACCACCACCGCGGCAGGGACCGCCACCACCGTGGTGGACAGCTCCCTCGGCACGCCCGCCGGCACCGTGGTCGGCAAGACAGTCGTCATCCTCACCGGCGCGGCGCAGGGACAGGCGCGGCTGATCTCCGCCGTTTCCCTCAACACCCTGACCGTCTCGCCGGCGCTCACGGCCGCTCCCGGTAACACTGTTAAATACGCCGTACTCAACTCCTTCAACCCGAACTGGCCCATCTACAGCGCCGTGGGGCTTGGCACCGTCAGCATCGGCGGCGGCAGCGCCGCCCTCTCCGGCAGCTACAAGCTGCCGAAGACCGTGCTGCCGGGGTGGTACATCTACACCTGGGCCGACAACACCTGGCGCGAGGTGCGGACCGTCGACGGCGAGAGCACCTTCTCGGTCACCGGCGGCAACGTCTCCGGCTCGCCCTTCATACTGACGGCGGGGCTGGGGAACGCCTTCGTCCCCCCTTACGGCCCCTGGTCGATACTGCGCTGCACCGACTGCCACGGGACCACCAAGACCGACCCGGTCGGTCCGCACGCCTCGGTGAACAAGTGGCTCATCAAGGACGCCGACACCATGTCCTTCTACTACTTCGCCGGCGGCGCCGAAACCAACGTGATCGGGCCGATCGCCCCGGGGCTTCCCACGTCCGTCGCGAAACCGAAGGCCTATTTCTGCTACAACTGCCACCGTCGCGACGTCTACGGCGACAAGGACATGAAATCGCCCGGCTACTACCTCCAGTCGAGGCAGCCGCACGCGAACTACATGGACACCAACGCCAACACCGTCGACGACGCGAAGACCAAGTGGGGGGTCCACTGCCGCATGTGCCATGGCGGAGACGTGGTGGGCGGCATCCACGGCACCAACCGGCGCCACACCAGCACCCCTTCCGGCGGCTCCAACGACGTCGGCAAGCGCTTCCTGAACGGCTCCGCCTGGGGCACCCACACACTCGGGGTGAAGCGGAGCACCACCCAGGTGGTGGGCGGGTGCTACACGCTCGGCTCGCCGGCCGACGCCAGCGTCGACAACTGCGCCCACAACCACAGCGGCACGGCCTACGTCAACAAGGCGACCTACGACTACGACACGCCGTAGGTCGACCCCCCGCCCTCCGGGCGATGCTGCTAGCGGAAGATCATCGTTAACCAGGATGGGCAACAGGTTCGCTTCGTGGCGCCGCCCTCACCCGGCCTTCGGCCACCCTCCCCCGGCGGGGGAGGGGCCAGGCAATGGAGAGGGGGAGAGGTAGGATGCAAAGTGTGAGGAAAGGGCGGGTTACCCCGCCCTTTCCTTTGCATGTAGCGCCGTTTCATTGTATGTTAGGCGCGATTCACCCTAACCAGGACGGCACTACCGCATGTGGAACATCCTTACATCGAGAAAACTGGCCCTCTGGGCGCTTCTGGGGCTGCTGCTTCCGCTGACCCTTTCCGCGTTCCTGCCGAGCGAGCTGACCCTCCCGGAGCGGGAGTGGGCGGAGTTGAGCAGGCAGAGTCCCTTCTATTTCGGGATCGCCTCGCGCCTCGCCACCCCGTACCTGGTAAAAACCCCCTTCTTCGCGGCCGTTTCCCTGCTCCTTTTCCTTTCCACCTGCGCCTGCACGGTACAGAGGGTCCTCTGGGGGCTGCGCGGCACGAGCCCGGACTTCTCCCGCGACAGGTCCTTCTCCTTCTCCAGGGAGGTCCCCTTTCCCCTTTCCCCGGAAGAGGGGGGGGGACGGATAACGAGGCTTCTGGCGTCGACGGGGTGGCGGCACGAGCGCCGGGACGCGGCCGACGCGCTGGTGCTGAGCGGCGTCAAGGGACGCTCCGGCTTCTGGGGCTCCATCGTCTTCCATGTCGGACTCCTTGGCTGCTTTCTGGCCGGCCCGGCCACCTACCTCACCGCGCTCACGGGGGAGCTGGTCCTCACCGAGGGGGTGGCGCTCCCGCTCAAGGAGGGGGTGTCTCTGGCCCGGGGGAAGGGGGCGACGCTCCCGGAGGCACGAGCGAGCCTGCACGACCTGCGCGGCGTCTACTACAAGGGGCGGTTCAAGTCCGACTTCGGCGGCGTGATGAAGATCTCCGACGCCCGGGGGGAACACGAACTCCGCTTCGAGGTGAACCGACCGGTCGAGTACCAGGGGCTCCAGTTCAGCCTGCACCAGTTCGGCTTCGCGCCGCGCCTGGTGATAGAGCGGTCCGGCGCGGCGCCCTTCGACTTCTATCTCAACCTGCGGCACCCCAGGGAGGGGGACTTCTTCGAGGTCGGCGGCGGGGTGAGGGCGCTGGTCATCTTCTTCCCCGACTTCATCCGCGAGGGGGGGAAGATCGGGACCAAAACGGAGGAACCGCTGAACCCGGTGACCATGGTGCGGCTGTACCGGGGGGAGACCGAGATCGGCAAGGGGCTTGTCAAGCCGGGGGAGTCGGCGCAGCTGGGCGGGTACCGCGTCACGGTCCCCGACTACCGGCACTGGGCGACGCTGGTGGTGACCCGCGACGCCGGTGTCCCCTTCACCGTCTTCGGCTTCGTCGTCTGCGTCGCCGGCCTTTTGATCCGTTTCGCGAGCAACGAGCGGCTGGTGGAATTCGAACTGCGGCGGCAGGGGGAGGAGAGCCTCCTCACCGTGAAGGGGTACAGCAGGTACTATCCCGCGTTCCTTGAAAAAGAGGTCGATGCCCTGGCGGAAAAACTGATCGAGGACGGGGTGACATGACCTTCTGGGAAGAGATCTTTCTCTGGTGCGCCGTGGCGGGTTACGCCGGCGCCTTCGTGTTCTTCCTGGTCGGGACCGTGTTCCGGAAGGAGGCCTGGGCCGGCCGCGGCGTGTACGCGACGGTGGCGGGATTCTGCGGCCACACGCTCGCCGTGATCTTCAGGTGGCAGGCCACCGGGCACGCGCCGGTGATGCACACCTACGAGAACTCCCTGATCGGGGTCTGGTTCCTGGTCCTCATCTACCTGGGGCTGAAGCGTAGTTTCCCTCCCTCCCGGATGTTCGGCGTGGTGGTGACGCCGTTCGCGCTCCTGATCCTGGGAAACGGCGTGATGGTGGGGGCGGAGCTGCAGCCCCTGGAGCCCGCCTTCAAGAGCAACTGGCTCTTCATCCATGTCCTGTTCGCCTGGTTTTGCTTCGGCTCCTACCTGCTCGCCTTCGCGGACGGCATCATGTACCTGGTGAAGGCCCGGGCCCCGGGGGGGGGCGGGAGGCTCCCCGACCTGAAGCTTTTGGAGGAGCTGTCGCTCAGGCTCATCCTCTTAGGCTTCCTCTCCCACGCGGTGATGCTCGGCAGCGGCGCCATCTGGGCGCATTCGCTCTGGGGGAAGTACTGGAACTGGGACCCGGTGGAGACCTGGGCGCTCATCTCGTGGCTGGTCTACGGGGTGAACCTGCACCTGCGCTTCACCCTCGGGTGGTCCGGCAACAGGGGGGCGTGGCTCGCCGTGATCTCGCTGTTCAGCATCATATTTCTTTTCTTCGGGTTCGGGCACGGCTCCAGCGTCCACACCGAGATGTTTTCGAAGTAGGCAGGGGAAGGAGGTAACGGGCATGTCGAGGATCTTGATCGTTTCGCTGCTGCTGGGGGCGCTGGTCTTTGCCGGGTGCAGCGCCAGCAAAGAGGAGAAGGAGGTGGCGGGGGTGATACAGAACTACCTGAGCCTGATGCAGGTGGTCTACGACAGGGCCGATCTCTCCCTTCTTTATCCGATCGCCTCCGACAAGGAGCTGAAGAAGGTGTTCCCGACCATACAGGCGTTGCAGGCGACGGGGAACCGGATGAAGACGGAGATCCTGGAGTTCAAGGTGAAGGCCGCGGACGTCCAGCCGTCCAGGGCGACGGTGACCACCGCGGAAAAGTGGCGCTTCTGGTGGGTCGACGAGAAAAGCGGCTCCATAACGAAGCAGAAGTCGGAGGAATCCTACCACCTGGAGTACAACCTGATCAAGGTGGACAACCGCTGGAAGGTGGACTACATCAGAAACCGCAACGAATGACGCCCCGGCCCCACGGTCGTAAATCCCCCTCCCCTTCAAGGGGAGGACCCCTCCCCCTCCTGGCCTCCCCCTTGAAGGGGGAGGGACGTGTAGCGGAAGATTTCGCTAATCGGCCAACTTAATGGGGAGTGCGCCCCGGCCCCGGCATCCCGGAAGGAGGAAGGTTAGATGAAGAAGATTGCGATGTTTTTGCTGCTGCTGGCGTGCTCCCTGCCGCTCATGGGATTCAACGGCGCACGGGAACAGAAAAGAGCGCAGCTCTACCTGAAGAGCGGCGAGACCATGCAGGGACAGGGGAACCTGGACGCGGCGCTGAGTTTCTTCGACAAGGCGGTGCGGACCGACCCGGGGCTGGCGGCAGCCTACCGCAGCCGCGGCTTTCTCTACCTGCAGCTGGGGTGTCGCGACGTGGCGCTCCAGGATTTCGGCAAGGTGATAGAACTCGCCCCGCTGGAGCCTGCCGGCTACGTCACCCGCGCCCTTGCCTACAGCGAGGCGGACAAGGCAAAGGCCGTCGCCGATTTCAAGAAGGGGTGCGAACTGGGCGACGCCCCGGCGTGCCAGTTTTTCAAGCAGATGGCGCCCGCCGAGCCCGCATCCCCCGCTTTATGAAATAGGTCGGGGCGAGGGCTCCCTCCCTTTTCAGGTGTTGGCCGCCTGCACCTCTTCCAGGCGTATCTCGAAATACTTGGGCCATCTCTTGCCGGTGACCACCAGCCGATCGTTGCGCTCGTCGTAGGCGATGCCGTTCAGGACGTCGGTGTTGTCGTTTCTCTCCTCCGGGCGCAAAAGCCCTTTCAGGTCGATCCACCCGGTCACGTCCCCGCTACCCGGGTCTATCTTCACGATGTAGTCGGTCTGCCACACGTTGGCGAAGATTTCCCCCTTGACGTACTGCAGCGCGTTCAGGTACTTGAGAGGCACCCCGTTGCAGGTGACGTTGACGGTGCGCTCCGTCTTGAAGGTGTCCGGATCGATGAACTTCAGCTGGTTGCTGCCGTTGCTCATGATCAGGTGCCGCCCGTCATGGGTCAGCCCCCACCCCTCCCCCTCGAACGCGAATTCCCCCTCCTTCTGCAGGCTCTTGTGGTGGTATATGAAGCCCGCGCCGGACAGGGTCAACTGGTAGATCCTGTTTCGGAAGACCGTTATCCCCTCCGCGAAGTATTCCCCCGGGACGTGCTGTCTCTCCAGCAGCTGCCCCGACCCCGGTACGACCTGCATCAGCGCCGATTTCTCGTACAGGCCCGAACTCTCCAGCAGCAGGCCGTCCTGGAACACCAGCCCCTCGGTGAAGGCCCACCTGTAATGCGGCCAGCTGGTTACCACCTTGTAGGTGTAGAGCGGGATCTGCCGGAAGCTCCCGGCGGAGGCGGCCGGTGCCGGCCCGGAGCGGGGAGGGTGCGCGACGCCGGTCGACTGCCGGACCAGCGAGTCGAGATTGGGGGCGCAGGCGGCAAGCGCCATGGTCGCTGCGGCGAGAAAGACCGTGGTTAACGTTCGTATCATGTGTGTCTCCCCATGTGGGACCGTTGTGGCAATTTCTGCCAATTAAATCGCGTAAATGCTTGAAGCATAAGGGTTTTTGTGCTGCATCGATGGTGCCAAAGCCCCTGCTGAAGTCGGCGCTCCAGCCAGGAGCCGCCCTGCACCCTTGACCAGAGGGAAAAGAAAAATCGTCTTAGGACTTTCCCCGTGGTGCAGGTGCTCCCTGTCGTTTCTGCCGCGGCCGGTGGTTTCACCCACCTGCACCCAATTTGCCGCCTTGTAGCAGCTCCCGGAGAACCTGGCCGAATCCACCAGCGTTTCCAGAAGCCACGGGCGGATGCCGTAGCGGCTCTCCCAGTCGCCCGGGAGCCGCGCGCAGGCAAGCGAGAGGGCGCTGCTGGCGAGGTTCTTTATCCGCATCGACGGCAGGATCAGGAATCGGCTGTTGGAGACCACGCGCTGCAGGTTTTTCCTGCGGGCCGCATCGTCCCAGCCGAGGTAGCGATCCCGCGCCTCCATGCGCCAGGCGGGACTGGAGAACTGCAGGCAGCCGGCGATCACCGGCTCGGGCGCGTGCACCCGCACGAAGTAGCGGAGCTGCGCCCCGAACGGGACCCGGTGCCCGAGGTAGTGGTGCCGCTCCACCAGTGAGCGCCACAAGGCCTGCTCCTGCGGACCGGAAACCGGGACGATCTCCACCGGGTCGAAGTCGCGCCTGGTCCCGGTGAGGGAGAGTTCGGGGGCGGTGCGCGGCGCCGTCGAGGTCCTGGAGCCGCGGGGCCTGCCGGCGCGAAGCGGCGGAAGCCGGAGCAGCTTGCCGTCCAGTTCTTCCAAAAGCGCCCTACACTCGACCGTCTTCAGCCTCCCGTTCAGGCGGCGCCAGTCGAGAATCTCGCAGATGGTGCTGGCGAGTTCGGTGCGGGAAAGGCCGGGGCAGTCGCCGGTTACGGAACGGATCACCTCGAGGTGGTCCGGGGCGACCTGTTCGCCGCAGAATCGCAGGATTAGGGGGTGTGTTGACGGCATACGGGTGCTCCTTCCGGTTTTGGTCGAGCGTACCGTAGCGGAAGGGGGAGGAAATGTCCAGCAAAAAACACCAGACAAACCATTAGCCACAGAGAAAATCTGAGAAAGTCTGAGGAAAGAACGCGGGGGAGTAGCAAATGCCTTTCGGTGGCGGTTTCCTTCCGCACTTCGTTCCCAAGCTCCAGCTTGGGAACGTTATGGCTCCGCGAAGCTGGAGCTTCGCCTCCAGGGTGGGTTCCCAAGCTGGAGCTTGGGAACCAGAATTTGTTACTTCAAGAGAAAATCTGAGGAAGTCTGAGAAAGAATGTGGGGGAAGGTTTTATTTCAGGTAAGCCTTGTCATGCTGGACATGCAGGCTGATAAGGACAATGGTAGGGCCTTTGAGCACACACACTTGTAACAGGTGAGGAAAGCCCAAGCCTGCCGGTGGAGCGAAAGCCCGCCCGAAGCAATGTGTGAATCCCGCCTAGAATTAGCTTGATTGGAAGAAGGCTTTAATTTAGAGTGCGTTAACGAGTCCGTTAGCCCGGAGCCTCGTCTTACAAACGAAGATTTCTTTTTGACAGGAGCCACCTTGAAAACAATGAGGATGCTAGTGCCACTTTGCAGGACGTTTCTGCTGCTGATCACGCTGGCGATCATGGGTTGCGGTAGCGGCGGCGACTCGGACTCCGCCCCATCGCAGACGAAAATTGTCTTGAGCAATGGGGCGTCCATCAGCATTGTCGACTCAGGTAACGGCACTAATGTAGTCCAGGGCGAGAATCTGCAAGGAGTAGCGGGGTTCGATATCCGGATGAGTTACGACCCCGCGGTGATGAATCCCCCCACAGTCGCACAAGGCGAGCTGGTATCCGGATTCATGTTTGCGGCTAACACAACTACTCCCGGGCTCATCAAGGCGGCGATCATCAGCACACGTGCCGTTTCTGGAACCGGTCCGATCTTGATGCTCGCTTTTTTACCCGGTGAATCCACCGGCAGCGTTGCTTTGGATAGAGTGATTATGATTGACGCGAGCGGGCACCAGTTACATTAAACTCCTTTTCCCTCCACTCGAAGAGGGCCGGAAGGGTCGGTGAGTGGTTGGTTAGTGTGCCCACCTTCGCCAAGGCTACGGCCGTTGAACTCCGGGGAGTGGACTTGGTTGGCGGGGACTCGCAAGCAGCACCGCGAGTGGAGCTTCGGGTTTGTCACCGAAACATTTGCTGCGAACGAACTTGTACAATTTTGTAGCCACAATGTGCTACGATGTGATCGCTACGGGAGGTGTTGGATGAAAGAAGCCATTGTTCGCTCGAGAATTGATGTATCGAAAAAAATTGAAGCCGAAGCGATACTTAGCGCTCTGGGGTTATCAACAAGTGACGCCATCAGGCTGTTTATCAATCAGGTCATTATGGAAAAAGGACTACCTTTTCAGGTAAAGCTGTCCGATGAAGCTTCCGAGGCGCATGACGAATGGTTCAGGCAACAGGTTGAGGATGCCGTTAGAAAAGCGGATGATCCAAAGACTGTCTTTACCTCGCACGACGAGGTGGTCAGGCGGTTTACCAGGAAGAAAGAAGCCCTGCGCTCTGAAAGAAAGAAGGGGGGCCTTGCTTGATTATCGAATGGCTACCTGATGCCGACCTAGACCTTGACGAGATCTATGAATTTATCGCCGAGGATGACCCTGATGCGGCAGATCGTCAAATCGGGAGAATTCTTGGACAGGTTGGGAAACTGACCGAGAAGGTCAGTAGAAAAGGTAGAATCGGGCGTGTACCTGAGACAATGGAGCTTGTTATTACCAAAACACCGTTCATTGTGGTGTACCGAACAGTACCTGGCAAAAACCAAATCCTCAGAGTTCTACATTGTTCGCAGAAGTGGCCAAAATCATTCGAATAAATCCTGTGCATCAATCGCCGAGGGCTTAAACCTTAATCCCAGCCCCTCACCCCTTCTGTTGTGCATGCCCGTCAGTTGGACAACATCCCCCACCTCAGGACTTGGGCCTGGGTGGGGGATGTTTTTGTCCACCAGAGGGTCGTCTGCATGGCTCTTTGGTTGTGTAGGGGGAGGCGTCGGTGCCGGCCGCCTAGCCGCAGGCGACGGCGTTGGCGCGCTCACGCTCGGTGGCGTCGTCCATCACCTTGTAGGCGCAGAACTCGCCGCACATGGTGCAGGCGCCGTGGTCGGCGACGCCGGACTCGGCCCTGAGACGCCTAGCCTTCTCCGGGTCGATGGCGAGGGCAAACTGCCCTTCCCAGTCGAGCTTCTTGCGGCAGCGCGCCATCTCGTTGTCCTTTTCTATCGCCCCCTTGACCCCCTTGACTATGTCGCCTGCGTGGGCCGCGATCCGGGAAGCCATCACCCCCTCGCGCACGTCCTCGACGCTCGGGAGCCTCAGGTGCTCGGAAGGGGTCACGTAGCAGAGGAAGTCGGCACCGGCCGCGGCGGCGATGGTCCCGCCGATGGCGGAGGTGATGTGGTCGTAGCCGGGCGCGATGTCGGTGACCAGCGGCCCGAGGACGTAGAACGGCGCGCCGTGGCAGAGCCTCTTCTGCAGGAGGATGTTGGCCTCGATCTGGTTCAGCGGCATGTGGCCCGGCCCCTCGATCATGACCTGCACGCCGTACTCCTGCGCCCTCTGGGTCAGTTCGCCCAGGATGATCAGCTCGTGGATCTGGGCGCGGTCCGTGGCGTCGGCCAGGCAGCCGGGGCGGAAGCCGTCGCCGAGCGAAAGGGTCATGTCGTACGCCTTGGTGATCTCCAGCAGGCGGTCAAAGTGCTCGTAGAGCGGGTTCTCCATGTTGTTGTGCGCCATCCACTCGATGGTGAAGGCGCCGCCGCGCGAGACGACGTCCATGATGCGCCCCTCGCGTCTCATCCTTTCCACGGTGGAGCGGGTCACGCCGCAGTGCACGGTGATGAAGTCGACGCCGTCCTCGGCGTGCTTGATCACACCCTTGAAGATGTCGTTGACGGTCATGTCGACGATCGCCTTGTTCTGGTTCCGCACCGCGTCGAGGGCGGCCTGGTACAGCGGGACGGTGCCGATGCAGGCAGAGGTCTCGGCGATGACGGCGCGGCGGATCTCGTCGACCGGGCCGCCGGTGGAGAGGTCCATGATGGCGTCGGCGCCGCTTGCCACCGCGACCCGCGCCTTCTCGAGTTCCTTCTCGATATTGAGGTCGTCGGCGGAGCTGCCGATGTTGGCGTTGACCTTGGTCCTCAATCCCTTCCCCACGGCGAGGGGGGTGCCGTTCGAGTGCTTGTTGTTGTGGCAGATGATGATGTTTCCCGCGGCGAGGCCGGCACGGATGAATTCGACTTCCACCCCTTCGGCGAGCGCCGCCTGCTTCATCTTGTCCGTCACGATCCCCTTGCGGGCGTATTCCAGCTGCGTCATGGCTACTCCTTTATTTACGGCCGGTGTCCGACTCGGCCTGTTCTTTAGCTGCGAGATAGTGGTTCACCGGGCCATGCCCCTTTCCCATCGGATGGGCGAACTTGATGGCGCGGGTGACGAAAAGTTTCGCCCTCATGATCGCGCCCGGCAGCGGTTCTCCCTGGGCGAGGAAGGTCGCAATGGCCGAGGCGAGGGTACAACCGGTGCCGTGCGTGTTGCGGGTCAGGACCCTGGGGGCGCTGTAGCGGGTAAAGCCGGAGCCGTCGAAGAGGATGTCGGTGACGACCCCGTCCGACATGTGCCCCCCCTTCACCAGCACGTTCTTCGCCCCCATGAGGTGCAGCGCCCGTGCGGCGAGTTCCATTCCCGCACCGTCCGTGATGGTGACGCCGGTCAGGATCTCGGCCTCCGGGATGTTCGGGGTGAGGAGGTAGGAGAGCGGGATGAGCCGTTTCTTCAAGACGGCGAGCGCCTCGTCCTCGAGGAGCGTAGCGCCCCCCTTCGCGTTCAGCACCGGGTCGAGCACCACGATCCTGGTGCCGTAGTCGGCGAGCTTGTCGGCGAGGGTGTCGGTGATTTCGGGGGAGGAGAGCATCCCTATCTTCACCACGTCGATCGGGATGTCCGACAGTACCGCGTCGATCTGCTCCGCCAGGAAGGCGGGGGGGACCGGGTGCATCGCCGAGATGCCGCGGGTGTTTTGGGCCGTGAGGGCGGTGATCGCCGACGCGCCGTAGCTTCCCAGGAGCGTGATGGTCTTCAGGTCGGCCTGGATGCCGGCGCCCCCTCCGGAATCGCTCCCCGCCACGGTGAGGACGCCGCCGCGCGGGTACGGCACATGCCTGTTGAACAGGATCGAGATCTCCTCGGCGGCGAGTCCCGGCGACTTGGCCGAGAGAACCCCCGAGATGACGGCAACCGCGTCGGCGCCGGCGTCGATGACGGCGCAGGCGTTGTCCCTGGTGATGCCGCCGATGGCGACGATGGGGATCTTCAGCTTTCCCCTCAGCTGTTCCAGCTGCTCCGGACCCTGTATCGCCTCGACGTCCTTGGTAGCGGTCGGGTAGATGCAGCCGAAGCCGACGTAGTCGGCGCCTGCGGCCTGTGCCCGGAGCGCTTCATCGAGGGAGTGGGTGGAGACGCCGATGATCTTCTTAGGTCCGAGGACGGCGCGGGCCGAGGCGGGGTCGCCATCGTCCTGCCCCAGGTGCACCCCGTCCGCATCGAGCGTCAGGGCGAGTTCCACGTCGTCGTTGACGATGAACTTCACCTGGTATTCCGCGCAGAGGCGCTTCAGGTCCCGGCCGAGTTCGAGGCGCTGCTGCGGGGAGCGTATCTTGTCGCGGTATTGCAGTACCCCGACGCCGCCGGTGAGGGCCTCGCGCACGCGGGGCAGCAGACGGTCGTTCTGGTCCGTGATCAGGTAGAGTCCCCCGATCCGCCGCTCCCTGCCCCTATGATCAACAACGAGTCTTAGCACTTACACCTCGAACAAAACCGAACCATTGGCACGGAGAAAATCTGAGAGAATCTGAGACTGCTTTTTAAAGGTGAACCTGAAAAACTTAAACCGTTAGTTATGGAAACATGAAAGGATCCGGGACTCTTTTCCTCTAAAAGGTCTTTAGGGTTCTCAGAAGTCCTCAGATTTTCTCTGTGGCCAACGGTTTTCCGGTTTTCTCGTTATTTACGGTTTGGACGTAAAAAAGCCGCGACGGCAGGTCACGGCTCCCCAGGGTGTTTTGGTCGGAGTTCGCGCCGCTTCCCTACGCCGGTGCTACCCGGATCAGGTTCAAAGGGTCTCAGGCATGGCCTGTCTCAGTTCTACCGAACTCCCCTAGCTGGCTCTTTTAGCTGGCGCTCAACTTAAAGTAATCCTCTTGCAAAGTCAACTGTTTTCGGGTTTTTGCCTTTACACCTGATGGCAGAAGTGGTAGAAAAATCAGTGGCTGCAGCCACTCCCCCTGCCCCGGCTCGGGGAGTTTTTCAATGTCATTCTATCGGGATATAGCAATATAGGATTTATCCATGGACAGCCGCCCCACAGTGGTTGAAATAGATCTCGCCGCTCTTCGTCATAACTTCGGTCTGGTGCAGCAGAAGGTCCCGCAGGGGTGCGGGATTCTCGCGGTGGTCAAGGCCGACGCCTACGGCCACGGTTTCCAGTATGTCTCCGAGGAGCTGGAGAAACTCGGCGTCGATGCCTTCGCCGTCGCCTTCCTCGCCGAGGGTGTGCAGCTCCGCATGAGCGGGATCTACCGTCCTGTCCTCATCCTGGGCGGGGTTTACCCGGGGGAGGAGAAGCGCTGCATCGGACTCAACATCTCGACGGCGCTCTTCTCGCTGGAGCAGGCCGCGGCGCTCGACCAGGCGACCCTGGAGATAAAGTGCTACAGGAAGGCGAAGGTGCACCTGAAGATCGACACCGGCATGGGAAGGCTGGGGGTTCCGTACCACGAGGCGCCTGCCTTCCTCGCCCAGCTCAAGCGTTTCAAGAACCTGGAACTCGAGGGGATCTTCTCCCACTTCGCCAGCGCCGACGAACTCGACCCGGACGGGCGCGCCTACACGAAGCTGCAGGCTGAGCGCCTGAACGCCGTGGTGGTCGAGGCGCGGGAACTAGGCTTCTCCCCGCGCTACGTGCACGTCGCCAACAGCGCCGGGATTCTTGCCTCCGACCTCCCTTTCTGCAACCTGGTCCGCCCCGGTATCATCCTGTACGGCGGGCTCCCCTCGGGCGACTTCGCCGATGCGGTCCCTTCCAAGCCGGTGATGCGTCTTACCAGCCGGGTCGCCATGCTCAAGTGGGTCGAGCCGGGAACGAGCATAAGTTACGGCAGGCGCTATGTGACGAGCGAGAGGAGGCTGATAGCGAGCGTGCCGGTAGGATACGCCGACGGCTACTGCCGCAGCCTCACCAACAAAGGGGAGGCGCTGATCCGCGGGCAGAGGGCGCGGGTGGCCGGCACCGTCTGCATGGACTGGATCATGCTGGACGTCACGGGGATAGAGGGTGTCGCGGTAGGAGACGAGGTGACGCTGCTCGGTCCGGACCCGAAGGGAGATTGCATCAGCGCCGAGGAGCTGGCCGAGAAGGCCGGCACCATCGCCTACGAGATCCTGTGCGGCATGAGCACCCGCCGCGTGCGCAGGGTGTATATCGGTTAGAAGACGAGCAAAACCTGAAAACCATTGGCACGGAGAAAATCTGAGAACTTCTGAGAAACCATTAGAAGCGCAGAGCTGAAAAAGGAACAAACCAAGGAGAATTAGAGAAGGGAGGCTTCCCGATGCGTACAGTCACGATAAGAATTGAAGAGGATGTGGACGAAAGGTTGCAGCGGTTGGCCAGCGAAACGCACCGGCCCAAGAGCTTCTATGTGCGTGAGGCACTCCTGGAACATCTGGACGAAATAGAGGACGTCTATCTTGCAGAAAAGCGGTTAGAGGCAATCCGTTCCGGAAGCGAAACAACCATCCCCCTTGAGGAGGTGATGCATCGCTATGAGGTGGAAGACAGGCGCGAGGTCTACCGCCGATAATGACTCGTTTGATTTCTCAGATTTCCTCAGATTTTCTCCGTGCCAATGGTTTTAGTGCTCAGATTCTCTCAGTTTTTAAGGGGTTTTTATGAAAGAGAAGGTAAGGCTTACTGCGATGGTGCAGGCGGCGGGTTGAGCTGCCAAACTGGGCCCGGCGGGCCTGGAAGACGCCATTCGCGACATAATCCGCTCGGACGACCCGAACCTCATCGTGGGGGTCGAGGGGGCCGAGGACGCGGGGATCTACCGCATCGGGGAGAACCTTGCCCTGGTGGAGACCACGGACATCATCACGCCGCTCGTTGACGACCCGTTCACCTTCGGCCGCATCGCCGCGGCCAACGCCCTCTCGGACGTCTACGCGATGGGGGGGAAGCCGGTCACCGCGATGAACCTCGCCTTCTTCCCGGCCTGCTCGCTCCCGACCTCGGTGCTGGCCGCCATCCTCGCCGGCGGTTCCGACGCGCTGAAGGAGGCGGGGGCCTGCCTCGTCGGCGGCCACACGGTCGAGGACAAGGAGCTGAAGTTCGGCCTCGCCGTCACCGGCCTCATCGACCCGTCCCGCATCGTCAGGAACTGCACCGCCCGTCCGGGCGACCTCCTCGTCCTCACCAAGCCGCTCGGAACCGGGATCGTCTCGACCGCCATCAAGGCGGAGATGATCGATCCGGAACTGGAAGCCGAGGCGATCCGCTGGATGACCACGCTGAACGCCAAGGCCGCCGAGCTGATGGTGGCCTGCCGCGCCACTGCCGCCACGGACGTGACCGGCTTCGGTTTCATAGGGCACGCCTGCGAAATGGCGCTCGGCGCCAAGGCAACCTTCAGGATCGAGCTCGCCAAGGTCCCGGTCATGCGCGGGGTTCCGGCCCTCATCGACGACGGCCTCGTTCCCGCCGGCTGCTACCGCAACCGCCAGCATTACGAATCGCACGTCTGCGGCAGCTCCGGGGACCCGCTCCTGCCGCTCTTCGACCCGCAGACCTCGGGGGGGCTCCTGATCTCCCTCGCCCCGGCGGACGCCGGCGAGTATCTTGCCCGCGCCGAGGCGTCCGGCCTCTTCGCCGCCTGCATCGGCTCGGTGGAGCCCGCCGGAGGGACTGCCCTTGTCTTCTTCTAGAAGGCTCGCCGCAGCTTTCGACCTCGGCACCACCACCATCGCCGCCGCCCTGGTCGATCCCGCAACCGGGGAGCGCCTCGCCGTCACGGGAGCGCTCAACCCGCAGCGGCGCTGGGGTGCCGATGTCCTCTCCCGCCTGACCGCCGCCGCCGACCCTGAGACGTTGCGCGCCATGCAGGGGGCGCTTGCCCTCGAGATGGAGCGGATGGCCGATGATCTCCTGGCGCAGGCGGGCGCGGCAGACGTCGAACTATCCCTGGTGGCCGTCGCCGGCAATCCGTCGATGGAACACATAGCGCTCGCGCTCCCGGTCGCCTCGCTCGCCTATCCGCCGTTTCGCCCCCTCTTCACCGCTGGCAAAGACGTCAACACCCTCGATCTCGGCTGGCGCCGGGAGATCGCGGCGTACCTCCTGCCGCTTCCCGGCGGCTTCGTCGGCGGCGACCTGCTCGCCTTCCTCTTCGGGCTGGAGGGTACGCCCCTGCGCGGCACCCTCTATATAGATATGGGGACCAATGCGGAGATCGCCCTCTTCGACGGCGAGCGATACCTCTCCACCTCCGCCGCGGCCGGCCCCGCCTTCGAAGGGGGAAACCTCCGCTGCGGCATGGCGGCGCTGCCGGGCGCGGTCAGCGGCGTGCGCATCCAGGGGGACCGGGTCATCCTCTCAACGATCGGCGGGGCGGCGCCTCTCGGCCTCTGCGGCTCCGGCGTCCTGGAGACGGTCACCTCGCTCATCGATTGCGGCATCATCGAATCCACCGGGAGGCTCCGCCCCGCCGCGGAAGTCGACTCGAACCTGGCGAACCGGCTGCAGGAGGTGAACGGCACGCTCGCCTTCGTGCTGCACCGGGACGCGTCGGGCCTCGTCTACCTCGACCAGGAGGACATCCGCGCTCTGCAGCTCGCCAAGGGAGCGCTGCGGGGCGGGATGGAGATCCTGCTGGCCAAGGCGAATATCTCGCTGGACGACGTCGAGCAGGTGGTCTTGACCGGTTCGTTCGGTGCGGTGCTCTCCCCGGAGGTGCTAAAAAAAGTTGGAATTTTCAACGAAAAAATGGTAAAAATCAGCGGATTTATCAGGGAGGGGGCGCTGGCGGGCGTCGAGCGCATGCTGGTCCTGGAAAACGGTCGGGACCGGATGGAGCAGCTGGCGCAGCAGGTCCGGGTGATACCCCTTTCCGGCACACCGCTCTTCGAAAAACTCTTCCTGGCGAACATCGACTTCCCAAACCCCTGAAACCTACCTTGTATGAACCTTGGCCACAGAGAAAATCTGAGGACTTCTGAGAAGGCTGTAAGAACATAGGCTTGGCCACAGAGGAAATATCGTCCCGATATTCCTCCGTGGCAATTTTTGATTTTTAAATAAAGGAGTTAGAACAATGGCAAAGATTGGGCGCGCGCTGATCAGCGTATCGGAGAAGAGCGGGGTATTGGAGTTTTCCAGGGCTCTCGCCGGCTATGGTGTGGAGATTCTCTCCACCGGCGGCACGGCGAAGATGCTGCGTGAGGCAGGTATTCCCGTCAAGGACGTCTCCGAGTTCACCGGCTTCCCCGAGATGCTGGACGGACGTGTCAAGACGCTGCACCCGAAGGTCCACGGCGGCATCCTCGGCATGCGCGAGAACCCGGCCCACGTGGCCAAGATGCAGGAACACGGCATCGAGCCGATCGACATGGTAGTCGTGAACCTCTACCCGTTCGAGGCGACCGTCGCCAAGGAGGATTGCACCATGGAGGACGCCATCGAGAACATCGATATCGGCGGCCCGACCATGCTCCGCTCCGCAGCCAAGAACAACCGCGACGTGACCGTCATCGTCGACCACGCCGATTACGCGGTGGTCCTCGAAGAGATGAAGAACAGCGGCGGCAGCGTCTCCCGCGAGACCAATTTCCGCCTGGCGGTGAAGGTGTACCAGCACACCGCGGCCTACGACGGCGCCATCTCCAACTGGCTCGGCGCACGCACCGGCGAGGGGGTCGCTCCTTACCCGGACACCCTCACCCTGCAGTACCAGCTGGCCCAGGGGATGCGCTACGGCGAGAACCCGCACCAGTCCGGCGCCTTCTACGTCGAGAAGGGGGCCAAGGAGGCGTCCATCGCCACCGCCCGCCAGATCCAGGGAAAAGAACTCTCCTACAACAACATCGGCGACACCGACGCCGCCCTCGAGTGCGTGAAGCAGTTCACCGAGCCGGCCTGCGTCATCGTGAAACACGCCAACCCGTGCGGCGTCGCCGTCGCAGGCAACATCATGGAGGCCTACGATCTCGCCTATAAGACCGACCCCGAGTCGTCCTTCGGCGGCATCATCGCCTTCAACCGCGAGCTGGACGAGACCACCGCGCGCGCCATCGTCGACCGCCAGTTCGTCGAAGTGATCATCGCACCCAAGGTCACCGAGGCAGCCAGCGAAGTGGTTTCCGCCAAGAAGAACGTCCGTCTCATGGAGTGCGGGTTCTGGCCGGAGCAGTCCGCGCCGCGCCATGACTTCAAGCGCGTGAACGGCGGCCTGCTGGTGCAGGATGCGGACCTCGAACTCTTCAACGAGCTGAAGGTGGTGACCAAGAGGGCGCCGACCGACGCCGAGATGGAGGACCTCCTCTTCACCTGGCGCGTCGCCAAGTTCGTCAAGTCCAACGCCATCGTCTACGGCCGCAGCAACGCCACCGTCGGCGTCGGCGCCGGCCAGATGAGCCGCGTCAACTCCGCCCGTATCGCCGCGATCAAGGCCGAGCACGCCGGCATCCCGGTCCAGGGGGCGGTGATGGCATCCGACGCCTTCTTCCCGTTCCGTGACGGCTTGGACAACGCGGCGGCGGTAGGCGTCACCGCCGTCATCCAGCCCGGCGGCAGCATGCGCGACGCCGAGGTCATCGCCGCGGCCGACGAGCACAACATCGCCATGGTCTTCACCGGCATGAGGCATTTCAGGCACTGAGAGGCAATTGACAATTGACAATTGTCAATTGGATTTTAAGGAGATTGTATGAAGGTATTAGTTGTTGGAAGTGGGGGGCGGGAGCACGCGCTGGTCTGGAAAATCGCCCAGTCGCCGCTGGTGACCAAGGTGTTCTGCGCGCCGGGCAACCCCGGGACGGCCGGCCTCGCGCAGAACGTGGACATCGCCGTGGAAAATCTCCAGGGGCTCCTCGACTTCGCCAGGAAGGAGGGGGTGGACCTGACCGTGGTCGGTCCGGAGCTCCCGCTTTCCATGGGCCTCGTCGACCTGTTCGAGGAGAACGGCCTCAAGGCCTTCGGCGCCAGGAAGAACGCCGCCATCATCGAGGCGAGCAAGGCGTTCTCCAAGGACCTGATGCACAAGTACAACGTCCCGACCGCAGCCTACGGCGTCTTCACCGAGATCGATGCGGCGGTGCGGTTCATCGACAACACCGGGATCCCCATCGTCATCAAGGCGGACGGGCTGGCGGCAGGCAAGGGGGTCATCATCGCCCAGACCCGCGACGAGGCGGTCGAAGCGGTCACCGACATGCTCTCCGGCAACGCCTTCGGCGCCGCCGGGTCGCGCGTGGTCATCGAGGAGTTCCTGAAGGGGGAGGAGGCTTCCTTCCTCGCCTTCACCGACGGCCAAAGGATCATCCCGCTCGCCAGCGCCCAGGATCACAAGGCGGTCTTCGACGGCGACAAGGGGCCGAACACCGGCGGGATGGGCGCCTACTCCCCGGCGCCGGTGGTGACCCCGGCGATCCACGAGAAGGCGATGGCCGAGGTCATGCGCCGCACCGTCGACGGCATGGCGGCCGAAGGGCGTCCCTACTGCGGCGTCCTCTACGCCGGCCTCATGATCGACGGCGATTCCGTCAAGACCCTCGAGTTCAACGCCCGCTTCGGCGACCCCGAGTGCCAGCCGCTTTTGATGCGGATGAAGTCGGACATCGTCCCGATCCTTCTCGCCGTCGCCTCCGGGAGCCTGGAAGGGGTGGAGATCGAGTGGCACGACAAGGCGGCTGTCTGCGTGGTGCTCGCGTCGCAGGGGTACCCCGCCGACTACAAAAAGGGCGATGTCATCTCCGGGCTCGACGCGGCAGCCAAGATCGACGACCTGGTTGTCTTCCACGCCGGGACCAAGAACTCCGGCGACGCGATCGTGACCAGCGGCGGGCGCGTCCTGGGTGTAACCGCCCTGGGCGACACCGTGCAGGAGGCGATCGACCGCGCCTACAGCGGCGTGAAAGAAATCTCCTGGCCGGGCATGCACTACAGGAAAGACATCGGCGCCAAGGCGATCAACCGGTAACAGCCGCGGCAATCAGAGAAAAACCTAAAACCAAACCATTGGCACGGAGAAAATCTGAGAAAATCTGAGAAGGACTGAACCCCAGAGGAAAGGGGAAAAGCAAAAACCACGTCAGTAGCATTTACAATCATGGTTTTCGCCTTTACCCGTATTTTTGTTTTTTGGTGTTCTCTGACGTTCTCAGATTTACTCCGTGCTAATGGTTTTGACCTGTCTCTGCTTCGACTTTATCAAAGTAATGGAGATTAACTCATGTCCGATCCGACCGTCCTGATTCTCATGGGAAGTGATTCCGACCTGTCCATCATGGAAGAAACGGCCAGGGTTCTCACCGAGTTCGGCGTGCCGTTCGAGATGCACATCTCCTCGGCGCACCGCTCCCCCGCGAAAACCGCCAAGCTCGCCGGCGAGGCCGCCAGCCGCGGCATCCAGCTCATCATCGCCGCAGCCGGCATGGCCGCTCACCTGGCGGGCGTCATCGCCGCCGAGACCACCCTCCCGGTGATCGCGGTCCCGATGCCGGGGGGCGCACTCAACGGCGTCGACGCCCTCTACGCCATGGTTCAGATGCCCGGCGGCATCCCTGTCGCCACCATGGCCATCGGCAAGGCCGGCGCCAAGAACGCCGGGCTCTTCGCCGTACAGGTGCTCTCCCTCGCCAACCCCGACCTGCAGGCCAGGTTCGCCGCCTACAAGGTGCAGATGGCCGCAGAGGTGGAACAAAAGGACCAGGCGCTGCAGGCCGCAAGGCGGGGCTGAGGCGTATTCCCCAGTGATTTTGCTTGACATCGTCGCCCGGGTTGTATACCTTCCGCTGTAAAATTTTGCTTTAATAACTGGAGGAAAACTAATGAAAAAGATGATTGCTGCAGTAGCTCTGACGCTCGCTTTCGCTGTTTCCGCAATGGCTGCCGACTCCGTCGTGTACCCGGCTAAAAACGGCAACGTTACCTTCAACCACAAAGGGCACTCTGCAAAGCTTGAGTGCAAGACCTGCCACGGCGAAGGCGCTCCGGCCAAGATCGCACTCGGCAAGGACAAGGCTCACGCTCTCTGCAAAGGGTGCCATGCCGACAAGAAAGCCGGCCCGACCAAGTGCGGCGAGTGCCACAAGAAGTAGGTATCCGACCCTCATGTCAGGAGGGTGATGCGGGTGAAAGGGGTGACAGGGGATCTTGTTACCCCTTTTTTTCGGGCCGATGTTATGTTAGTAAATTTTATTTTGCGCAAAATGACAATTTGTCTATAATGGCAAGCTTGATTGCGAACCAAGCTGCACATCACCTTTTCGGGAGACGGCCTTGACAACGAATAAACGAGGATTTGCACAACAGCTGTGGGATTTTTTCTGCTCTTTGAGACTGACAATTTTCCTGCTCATAGGACTCGCCCTCACATCCATCATCGGTACAGTAATTCAGCAGGGTCCGCAGCGTGAATACCTTGCGACACTCAGCGAAACAAAGATCCGACTCTACAGTGCCCTTGGCTTCTTCGACATGTACCACTCCTGGTGGTTCATCCTCCTTTTATACCTGCTGACGCTGAACCTGATCTGCTGCTCCATCAAAAGGCTGCCGCGCGTATGGAAGATCGTCTCCGAGCCGGTGCTCGTGATGGACGACACCTTCGAGAGGTCCCTCTCCAGCGTGAGAGACCTGAAGCTGCGCGGCTCCAAGGGGGAACTGAAGGAGAAGATGGTCTCCTTCCTGAAAGCCGAGTTCGCCGAGCCGGTGATCACCGAGCGCGAGGGTGAATACCACCTCTTCGCCCAGAAGAACCCCTGGTGCAGGCTCGGCGTCTACGTGGTGCACCTCTCCATCATCATCATCTTCATCGGGGCGTTGATCGGCTCTTTCTTCGGTTACAAGGCCTACGTCAACATCCCAGAGGGGGGCGGCGTCTCCCAGGTGCAGGGCAGGGGCGGCAAGACCATCGACCTCGGCTACGAGGTGCGCTGCGAGAAGTTCTCCGTCGCCTTCTACGACACCGGCGCGCCGAAGGAGTTCAAGAGCATCCTGAGCATCGTCGAGAACGGCAAGCCGGTCGCAGGGCTCCAGAAAGTCCCGGTCATCGTCAACGAGCCGCTCACCTACAAGGGGATCACCTTCTACCAGTCGAGCTATGGCCAGTCCGACGAGGGGGTCAAGTACCACCTGACCGTGCGTGACCGCAAGGGGGGCGCGCCTGTCAAGCTGGACGCCCGCCAGGGCGAGAGGGTCGCGCTTCCGGGCGGGGCCTTCCTCTCCGTGATGGAGGCGACCCAGAACGTCACCCCGTTCATGAAGGGGTTCGACGGCCCCGGCGCACAGGTTGAGTTCACCCCGGCCGGCGGCAATCCGCAGCCGTTCGTGATCCTCTCCGAGAAATACGAGTCGTTCAACGCGCAGCACGGCGGCGACCTGGTCATCACCTTCGACGGCATGGACCAGAAGTTCTTCACCGGCCTGCAGGTGGCGAAGGACCCGGGCGTCTTGGTCGTCTGGCTCGGCTGCTTCCTGATGGTCATCGGCACCTGCATGGCGTTCTTCATGTCCCACAAGAGGGTGTGGGCGCGCGTCTCCGACAAGGGGGTCACCATGGGAGGCTCCGCCAGCAAGAACCCGACCGGTTTCGAGATCGTATTCGACGAGCTGGTGGAGAAGATCAACAAGGCATAAATAAAAGGGGTCACCCCTTATCGCCGCTTTAACTGAATCGACCGGAGGGTAATATCGATGTCCAGTTCCATGCTGTTCAACGTGACCATGATCGCATACATGGTTTCCACCTGCATATTCTTCGCATTCCTTGCCTCCCGCAGCAAGGGGGTGGGGCTCGCCGGTACCTACGCGGCCCTCTTCGGGTTCGTGGTTCAAACCGCGGCCATCGGCCTGCGCTGGAAGGAATCCTATGACCAGGGGCACGGCCACGCGCCTCTTTCCAACCTGTTCGAGTCGGTGGTCTTCTTCTCCTGGACCATCATCCTGATCTTCCTGTTCATCGACTTCAAGTACAGGTACCGCGCCATCGGCTTCTTCGTCGTCCCCTTCGCGCTCTTCGGGATGGCCTGGGCCCAGTTGAGCCTCGACAGCAACATCGAGCCGCTGGTTCCGGCGCTGCAGAGCAACTGGCTCGTGTACCACGTCATCACCTGCTTCCTCGGCTACGCGGCCTTCGCCGTCGCCTGCGGCATCTCGATCATGTACCTGATCCGGGAGCAGATCGAGCAGGAAGGGGGGAACGCGCAGGCCGGGGGGCTCCTCTCCATGTTCCCGTCCATCAAGGTGCTGGACGACCTGAACTACAAGGCGATCATGATCGGCTTCCCGCTCCTGACGCTGGGGATCGTGACCGGCGCGGCCTGGGCGAACTACGCCTGGGGCACCTACTGGAGCTGGGACCCGAAGGAGACCTGGTCCCTGATCGTCTGGTTCGTGTACGCCGCCTTCCTGCACGCCCGCATCACGCGCGGCTGGGTCGGGCGCAGGGCGGCGATCCTCTCCGTGATCGGCTTCGCCGCAACCATCTTCTGCTACCTGGGAGTCAACCTGCTCCTCTCCGGACTGCACAGCTACGGTAAGTAATGAGAAAACCGCTTGTGGCATATCTGGCAACGGCTGTGACCGTCCTGTTCCTCGTTGGGTCCATCCTGTTGCCGGATGCCGCGGTGGCGGAACCGTTCAAGTGCAGCGCCTGCCACAAGGACCTGATCCGGGGGGCGGTCGGCCACAAGCCGGTCGCCGCCGGGCAGTGCCTGAGATGCCACCAGCAGTTCTCCGACAACCACCCGCTGGGCAAGGACAGCATGGGGTTCATCGTCCAGAAGGAAAAGCTCTGCGCCGTCTGTCACGGGCAGCTGCTCCAGAAGAAGGTGCTCCACAAGCCGGTCGGCCAGGGGAAGTGCACCGACTGCCACATGGCGCACAGCTCGGATCACAAGTCGCTCCTGAAGGACCGGCCGCCGGCGCTCTGCTACCGCTGCCACCCCAAGGAGCACTTTTCCGGCGCCTTCGGGCACCTGCCGGTGACCAACGGCGAGTGTCTTTCCTGCCACGACGCGCACCAGTCCGACAGCAAGTCCCTCTTGAAGAAGCCGGGCTCCGAGCTCTGCTTCCAGTGCCACGACCCCAACCTCGGCGTCGGGAAGTCGGTGCACGGACCGATCAAGACCGGCGAGTGCATCCGCTGCCATGAGGCGCACGCCTCGGCGAACCGGAAACTGCTGAAGGGCGCCGCTCCGACCGAGCTTTACCGTCCGTTCAGCACCGCCGCCTTCCCGCTTTGCTTCTCCTGCCACGACCCGGAACTCGCGTCGGCCAACACCGAGAGCGCGACCAACTTCAGAAACGGCGTGCGGAACCTGCACGCGGTCCACGTGAACAAGCCCGGCAAGGGACGCTCCTGCAGGTTGTGCCACAACCCGCACGCCTCGGCCCAGGACCGGCTGATACATGCCAAGGCCCCGGGTTTTGGCACCTGGGACATCCCGATCCGGTATCAGGCGACGGGGACCGGCGGCAGCTGTTCCGTCGGCTGCCACAAGACCTTCCGATACGACAGGGTTAAAGCCGTTGAGCAGCAGTAGCCCCCCCCTGACGCTCCTCCTTGCAGGCCATGTCGCCTCCTCGTCCGGTGCGCTCGCCCGATGACGTTGCCTAAGTTCTCCATCATAGTCCCGGTGAAGCCCGGGGGAGAGGTGCGCGCCCTTTCCGGCATCGCCCGCGCGACCTATCCCGCCGAACTCTTCGAGGTGCTGGTCGCCTACGGCCGTCAGCCGAGCGTGCAGAGGAACCTGGCCGCGCGCGAGGCGCAGGGGGACATGCTCTTCTTCCTCGACGACGATTCCAGCGCTTCCCCCGCTTTTCTCGAGACGGCGGCGGCGCACTACCGGGACGCGCGGGTGGCCGCCGTGGGGGGGCCGTCGCTGACCCCGGGGACCGATTCCCCGCTGCAGCGGGCGATAGGTCTCGCCTTCGCCTCCGCCGTCGGCGGGGGAGGGGTGCGCAACCGGTACCGCAAGAGCGGTTGCGCCCGGCATACCAGCGACAGCGAGCTGATTCTGTGCAACCTCAGCTTCCGGCGCCAGGTGTTTCTGGACCACGAGGGACTGGACGAGCGGCTGTATCCCAACGAGGAAAACGAGCTGATGGACCGGCTGCAGCGGGAGGGGCATATCCTGGTTCACGACCCGGAACTCGCCGTCCACCGCAGCCAGCGCAGGACCTACCGCGCCTTTGTGAAGCAGATAAGCGGTTACGGCCGCGGCCGGGGCGAGCAGACGCTGATTGCGGGGATGGTGAAGCCGGCAACGCTGCTGCCGTCTCTGTTCCTGATTTACACGCTCCTTTTCCCTTTTCTCGGGGGTGTGATTTTCGCCCTGCCGATGCTCTGCTATCTCCTCATCGTGATCGGCGCGTCGCTCGCCGGCACTGTCGAGGGTAAAGATCCGAGGCTCTTCCCGAGGCTGTTGGTGGTGTTTCCTACCCTGCACCTGGTCTACGGCCTCGGCGTGCTCTGGGGGCTTGTCAGGCCGCGCTACCGCGGCGATGCGCCGATTGACGCGCAGGTCGAGGTAAGGCGGGTCAAGGGGTTCGGAGAGAAGCTTTAAACCATTTGTTGTGATGACACTGAGGGAGAAACCTTTGGATCTGAGCGTAGTTGTTCCCATATTCAACGAAGAAGACAACATCCCGATTCTGCATGACCGGATCTCCGAGGCGCTAGGGGACACGCCCCTCGATTACGAGCTGATCCTCGTGGACGACGGCTCCTCCGACAATTCGTATGCTGCGCTGAAAATGGCCGCTTCGAAAGACGAGCGGGTGAAGGTGGTCCGGCTGCGCCGCAACTTCGGCCAGACAGCGGCCATGGCCGCCGGGTTCGACCTTGCCGCCGGAAGGGTCGTGGTGCCGATGGACGGCGACATGCAGAACGACCCCCTGGACATACCGCTTTTGCTCGCCAAGATCGACGAGGGGTACGACGTGGTTTCCGGCTGGCGCAAGGACAGGAAGGACACCTTCGTGAACCGGCGGCTCCCCTCCATCATGGCCAACTCCTTCATCTCCTGGATGACCGGCGTGCACCTGCACGATTACGGCTGCACCCTGAAGGCCTACCGGCGCGACGTGCTGGACGACGTGAACCTGTACGGCGAGATGCACCGCTTCGTTCCCGCGCTGGCGCACCAGGTCGGCGCCCGCGTCACCGAGATGCCGGTCAGGCACCACGAGAGGCTGCACGGCAAGAGCAAGTACGGCATCTCCCGCACCATGAAGGTCATCCTCGACCTGATGACGGTGAAGTTCCTCCTCTCCTACTCGACCAAGCCGATCCAGCTCTTCGGCCGCTGGGGGATCTACACCCTCTGCGCCGGTCTGTTGAGCGGCGCCGTGACCGTCTACATGAAGTTATTCGAGCACACCAGCATGAACCGCAACCCGCTCCTCATCCTCACCGCCTTCCTCCTCTTCATGGGGGTGCAGTTCATCGTCCTGGGGCTTCTGGCGGAACTCTCCGCCCGGACCTATTACGAGGCGCAGGGGAAGCCGATCTACAACATCAAGGAAAAGATCAACTTTGGCTGAGACACCGCTGCGCGTACTGATGCTGGCCCCGACCCCCTTCTTCGCCGACCGCGGCTGCCACGTGCGGATACTCGAAGAGGCGAGGGCCGCTCTGCGTTGCGGCGTCGAGCTGCGGCTGGTCACCTACCACATCGGGCGCGACGTCCCCGGCATCCCGATCGAACGCATCGCCAGCATCCCGTGGTACAGAAAGCTCGAGGCGGGCCCCTCGTGGCACAAGCCCTATCTCGATGTCCTCCTCTTTTTCAAGGCGCTCAAGGTCGCCCGGCAGTTCAAGCCCCACCTGATACATGCCCACCTGCACGAGGGCGCCTTTTTCGGCGCGTTTTTGAAGATGTTCATCCGCGTGCCGATGCTCTTCGACTGCCAGGGGAGCCTCACCGCCGAGATCACCGACCACGGCTTCGTGAAACAGGGCTCCCTGCAGCAGCGCTTCTTCGCGGCGCTGGAGGGGTGGATCAACCGCAGCTCCGACTACATCATCACCAGTTCCGGGCCGACCGTGGACCAGCTGGTGCGGGACGGTGTCCCTAAGGACCGGGTGCGAGTCCTCATGGACGGCGTCGATACCGACGTTTTCGCGCCCCAGGCAAAAGAGGCGATACGCGCGCGGCTCGGGCTGCCGAAGGACCGGCGCATCGTGGTCTTTCTCGGTGTCTTGAACAGCTACCAGGGAGTCGACCTGCTGCTGGAGGCGGCGGCCGACTTGAAGGGGCAGGGGGCGAAGCTTCATTTCCTCGTCATGGGTTTCCCCGAGGCAGGCTATCGCGAGAAGGCGGAGGATCTGGGCCTTTCCGAGATGATGACCTTCACCGGAAGGGTGCCGTACGACGAGGCCGCCCTGTACCTCAGTGCCGGGGATATTGCCGTCTCGCCCAAGATTTCGCTCACCGAGGCGAACGGCAAGCTCTTCAACTACATCGCCTGCGGGCTTCCCACAGTCGCGTTCGACACTCCCGTCAACCGGGAGATCCTTGGAGACGATGCCCTGTACGCCAAGTTCGGCGATGTGATAGAGCTGGTCGGAGCGATAGGGCGACTCGCCGGTGACCGGGAGCTGAGGGAAGAGCTGGGGACGATGGGAAGAGAGCGGGCTGTCAGGGAGCACTCCTGGGAGGCGAGAGGGGAAGAGCTAACCGGGGTCTACCGTATGGTACTGAGAAAAGCGAAAACCATTGGCACGGAGAAGATCTGAGAAAATCTGAGGACCCCGAACTTTTGGAGCACCGAGAGTTCAGAGAAAATCTTGGGAGAGGAATTGTTGACCTCGTTCTGAGGTAGTAAAATCTCGGGAGTCTTTTGACCCCGGGAGGTGCTGCCTTGATTTTCGAAACTCTCACTGAAAAGATTATTGCGTGTGCCATCGAGGTGCATAAAGAGCTGGGTCCGGGGCTGCTGGAAAGCGTTTACGAATCCGCACTGGCGATAGAGCTGTTCCGGCAAGGCCTGCCGTTCCATCGGCAAAAACAGCTGCCGGTGACATATAAAGGTGAAAGCATCGGTGACTTCCGGA
This sequence comes from Geobacter sp., assembly GCA_003490025.1. Lineage (GTDB taxonomy): Bacteria > Desulfobacterota > Desulfuromonadia > Geobacterales > Geobacteraceae > Geomonas. The sequence goes on from DNJC01000145.1 coordinate 52,959, forward strand.
TCGATCTCCTGGTGCAAGAGACGGTGGTGGTGGAACTGAAAAGCGCAGAACACAACGATCCCGTTTTCGAGGCGCAGCTGCTAAGCTACATGAAGTTGGGAGGCTACAACGTGGGCCTGCTTATAAACTTCAATTCAACGCTCCTTACCAAAGGCATCCGAAGATTGGTCACATAAAGCTTTGTCTCGCCTTCCCCTCGATTAAATTTTTGCCTTTCCCTCAGATTTTCTCAGACTTTCTCCGTGCCAATGGTTTGGTTTTTTATTGAAATGATTCCCCGTTTCAGCTATTGTTCAGGCCATGAACGGTGATGATGAAAAGATTTTGGACACTTATCGCTCCTTCCTCCTTTTGTCGGAGATCTCGGGCGACGAGAAACTCTCGCAGCGCGAGCTCGCCAAACGCCTCGGCATAGCCCTCGGCCTGGTCAACTCCTACCTCAAAAACCTGGTAGCCAAGGGGTTCGTCCGCGTCAACAACTTCCCGAAGAACCGCTACGCCTATCTCCTCACCCCCAAGGGCTTCGCCGAGAAAAGCCGGCTCGCCTACCAGCACCTCAGCTACTTCTCCGGACTCTACACGGTGGCCCGGCAGGACTACCTGGAACTCTTCAAATCCATGGCGGCCCATGGAGTCAAGGGGGTCGCCTTCTGCGGCGTCGACGAGGTGGCCGAGATCGCCTACCTCTCCTTGAAGGAAGCGGGAATCGAGCTGCTGGTGGCGATGGATCCTGAAGGGGCGGGGAGCAAGTTCTTCGACAAGCAGGTGGTGACCCCGGCCATAGCCATAGGGCTTCTTTCGGGCAACCACAGCATAGTGATCACCTCACTGAAGCGCGGAGAAGCGCTGCGCGAGGAACTCCTGCGCATGGGAGTGGACCCCGCGCGGATCCACCAGGCGGTGAGGTGCTAGCATGTCGGATCATCCAGCTACGAAGACTTCCTCAGTGAAACGGCAAATTGCTGAGAAGGTGGAAGTGGTGAACACATTTCTTGCCTCTGAGAAGAGGGTGAAATTTGCTTATCTCTTCGGCTCTGTTGCAGCTGGCAATTCCGGGCCTCTGAGCGACATAGACATAGCCGTTTTTCTTGACCGCAGATTGGACTTCTTCACTTGCCGATTGCAGCTCATGGAAGCGCTGGCTAGGGCTCTTAAATCTGAAAATTTTGATCTTGTCATTCTCAACAACGCTCCGATTGTGTTGGCACATCAGGTCATCAGCGATGGAATAGTGCTGAAGGACGACCGGCAGCGGCGGGTCATGTTCGAGAGCCGGGTGCTGCGCGAGTATCTCGATACCGCCCATCTTCGGGAGGTACAGTTCAGTTATCTGCGCGAACAGATCAAGAGGGGGGATTTCTTTGGTTAAGAGAGATGTAGTTGCAGCGCGGCTTGAAAAGCTGCGCGAATCATAGATCCCCTTGAAGGAGGTCGTTTGTGAAAAAAGATCATCTTGAAATCATTCTTGAGGACATCAGCAGCAAGTTCAATCTGGTTCTTGAAGGACATGAAGCCCTGCGGAGCGAGATTAGGGAAGCCCGTAATGAGCTGAACGAAAAGATCGATCACAACAGTTTTATGATAGGCGTTCTCAATGACAAGATCAATTCTGTTGATGACAGGCTAAGTAAGAAGATTGATGCTGTTGATGAAAGGCTAGGTAAAAAGATCGATGCATTAGCCGCTGATTTGTCTGCCCACAGAGCTGATACAGAGGCACACCATGGAATGTATCGGGTGAAAGAAGTTGATGAGGAATTCGACAAATGAGGCGGAACTAGCATGACAGAGCAGACGCCGATTGCGCAAACTCAGCTTGCTGCGGCGATGAAAGAAGCTCTTGCCCCGGTATTCCGGAAGATGCAGGGGCGTATCTCGGTGGTGTACCTATTCGGATCAAGCGCAAACGGTGACGCGGGGCCCAACAGCGACATCGACCTGGCAGTGCTGCTTCCAAAGAGCGAGCCGGTTGCCGACTTTGACTTTCGCCTCGAATTCTATGCCGATTGCAGCCGGGCATTGAAGAGAAACGATATAGATGTAGTCATCCTGAACGGAACGAGGAATCTGTTCCTGCTGGAAAGCGTGGTGAGCAGGGGGATCGTCCTGTTCGATGACGATAGAGAGCTGAGGGAAGAATACGAAGTACAGGTGATGCACGACTTCATCGATTTCCGGGATCAAAGACTAAGGGTTATGGGCATCTGATGGAACGTATCAGACACAAGATCGGCAGGATCGAAGAGCACATTGCGCTGATCCGATCCATAAAGGATGAGTGCACCGAGCGCTTCGTCACCGACCCCATCTATCGCGGCGCACTGCTCCATTACCTCTATCTGCTCGCGGACTGCTGCATTGTTCTGGCGGAGTTGGTGATCAAGCACAAAGGGCTGCGGCATTGCCAGTCCTATGCAGAGGCATTCGACATCCTGGGTGAAGGCAAGATCCTGGAACAGGGATTCGCCTATCGGTTCGCCCGCATTGCCGGCTTTCGAAACTTCCTGGCCCACGATTATGAAAAAGTGGACGCCGCCATAATCTGTGGACAGATATTGGGGCAGCTTGAAGATGTGGATTTGTTTGTCGACCAGATACGCGCAGCATTGAGACAGGCATAATGACTTCTCGCCACATAGGCAGCAAAACCTGGTTCTTGAAGGGCAAGAAGCATTGATCGGGTGAAGGAAGCAGATGAAGAGTTCGGAGGAGATGCCGATTAGTATGACTGCAGGCAAAGGAAAAGTCGAACTCATTGCTGATCGCTTTATGCCTAGGTTGCTGAGGCCATTTTGGGAGCGGGTGCAGGCGTCCAGTGTCGGCTACAGGCTGGCTCATGGTGCCTTCTGGTCTTTTGCCGGGACGCTCGTCTCCCGAGTTTTGACTTTGTTGTCCTCGATCGTCGTTGCACGCATGTTGGGCAAGGATGCCTTCGGGGAATTGGGTATCGTCCAGAGTACAATAGCGATGTTCCAGGCATTCGCTGGATTCGGACTGGGGCTTACTGCTACCAAGCATGTTGCCGAGTTCAAAATCGCTGATCCGGAACGAGCGGGACGGGTACTGGCCCTGTCGTCGGCCGTTGCCATTGTCACTGGCATCACTGCAACTTTGTGTATGTATATATTTTCTCCTTGGCTGGCAACAAAAACCCTTGCTTCCCCAGGATTGGCAAACCTCCTGCGGCTTTCTTCAACCATGCTCTTCTTAGGTGCGTTGAATGGCGCCCAGACCGGAGCACTAGCCGGTTTCGAGGCTTTTAAGCACATGTCGAAGGTCAATCTGCTGTCAGGGATTGCGACTTTCCTGTTCATGGTAGTAGGGGTGGTGGTCTGGGGGCTGACAGGGACTGTCTGCGGGCTGATTCTCTCAATGGTGGCGAATTGTCTTTTAAATTATCGAGCTTTGATCCATGAGGCCAAGAAATTTGGCGTACCGATGCATTATTCCGGATGCCTCTGTGAGTGGCGGGGATTGTGGAAGTTCAGCTTGCTGGCGACGATGAGCGGCTTGGTAGTTACACCGATTACTTGGGCATCTAATGCAATCGTGGTGAATCAGCCGGGCGGGTATGGTGAACTCGGTGTTTATAACGCTGTCTTGAAACTTAAGCAGGTGCCGGAAACGCTTCTGGCTACCGTGATGAATCCCATTCTGCCTATGTTGAGCGAACAATTTGCCAACAAGGATACCGCTGGTTACGGCAAAACCTTATCAGTAGCATATGTAATGTCGTGTCTGATAATGGTGCCGACATCGATTTTTGCGATGTACTTCCCTAACTTGATGCTGCTACCATATGGATCGTCGTATGCCGGCTACGGACTGCTCGTGCAGTGGCTGTTTCTGCACGGCATCATGGTCGGACTTTTCAGCCCGCTTTCGAGCGTGCTGGCAAGCACCAACACGATGTGGATCGGTTTCGTTTACAACTTCGCTTACAGCGCGTTCTTCATTTCCTTTGCTCTTCTCTTCGTCCCCAAATTCCTCGGTGCTGGACTCGCGATGTCCTTGTGCTTTGCTTCATTGATACCGTCTGTCCTTTGTGTGGCTTATATTTATTACAACCACAAGAGCTTCATGGGGAACTTTAGTTTGATAAAGTACTCAACTATCTTCATTTCATTTGGCCTGGTTTCAATATATTTTCGCGAAATACTGGCAAACCAAAGTGCTCATATTGTAGGATTAATTTTGACCGTTGCATCATTTCTGCTCTTAGGCAGACGCCTTTTAAAGTCAGGCTGATTCAGAAAGAGAGCACATCATCCTTTTCAGTAATTCTCAACGGAGACGTGATGAAGTTAACAGAATTATTGTACGAACCGATTCTTGCTTTAAAGAATCTCCAACACTATGACTACGCATCTCCGAATCTTGCTTCGCTGTCGCCGGGGATTGTCGACAGTTTTCCTTTCGTTGAGCGTGTCGTCTCCTTCAACAAGTGGGTTCCCCATACAGCGCGCCAGGACCGCAGGTACCCGAAAACGGGGCTGCTGACCTGGGACGAAGCCACGCTCATGTACAACTACGGGTTGCGTCTTGCAGGTAAGAACATGCTGGAGATAGGTTGTTGGGTCGGATGGTCCACCGTTGTACTCGGGATGGCCGGTGTTGATCTCACCGTCATTGATCCCGTCCTTGGCGGCATGCCTCAAGGTGATGCCTGCCGGAAAGCTGTTGCTGATGCCGGGGTAAATGACTCTGTGAAACTGCTGCCCGGGTATTCCCCGGGAGCTGTTACCGAGTTGGGAGCCCAGGGCGGGCGGTGGTCGGGGTTTTTCATCGATGGCAATCATGAGGGCGACGCGCCGTTGCTTGATGCTCAGGAATGCCTGAAGCTGGCAGAAGATAACTGCATCATGCTCTTTCACGACGCCATTCAACCGAACATCTGCGAGGCTATGAAGTGGGTTGGTGAGCAGGGGTGGAACTGCGGCATTCACTATACCTCGCAGTTCATCGGTGTCGCGTGGCGAGGTGACATGAAACCAATTTCCCATATCCCTGATGAGCGGATTGAATGGGAGAAGCTAGTGACACGCCATTGGCCTTACTGCAAGGAATTTGTCAGGCTGTAGGCGGCCTTTGCTTTGTGACCTTCTCACGTAACACCAATCCAAACCTTATGGACCTCCTCTGCATATGAAAGTGGGATTTGTAGTGTCAGACCTGGGCCTTGGCGGCACACAGGCTTTTGTGGAACTAGCTGCAGTCAATCTCTCGCAACTGGGGCACGCTGTTACCGTCTTTGTGGAACATGGGCCTTTTGATCGCTCGGAACGACTCGACACCGCGGGAGTCGAAGTGGTGGCCTTTGCCCGTGTCCCTGCCATTGCCGACTACGCGAAAGAGATCCGTCAACGAGGCATTGAGCTGGTCCACCTTAATGTGTGGGAGCGCCTGGACGTTTTGCGCGGAATCAGTGCTCTCGCCGGGGTGCCGGTTGCACTCTCCTATCACCATGTGCCGAAGGTGCGGCCTTGGTGTCACCGGTTGCGCTCTCCACGGCTGGTGATCTCCTCCGTCCTTGACATTGTCAGGGAATCGAAGGGCATAGATGCGCATATCGGTTGTTGTGAGGCTGCTGCAGTTCAATTGCGGAGGTTGTTCCAGCCTTTTTTCCAAGACCGTATCTACGCTCTCAGGAACGCGATCCCTCTGCCGCAGCCAAACGACGCGTCCGTGCTTGGAGGCACAGCTTCGTTCCTGCAGGTCGGGGCACTCACCGAGCGGAAGAACCCCTTTGCGGCGTTACGCGCGTTTTCCGCAGTAGTTGAAAACTTTCCGTGCGCTACGTTGACCTTCATAGGCGACGGGCCGGAGCGGTCGCGGTTGGAGTCGTTCGCCCGGCAGCATCAAGTCACCGGAGTTGTCTTTGCCGGAGAGGTCGGCAATCCCTCTCCCTTTTACGAGGCGGCCAATGTAATGGTGCTGCCGAGCAGTTGCGAAGGCCTTCCGTATACCCTGATCGAGGCTGCCGGGCGGGGAATGGCGGCTATCGCGACCAGTGTCGACGGGATCCCTGAAATAGTGCGCGACCAGGAGAACGGCATCCTGGTACCGCCGGGTGACGATGCGGCCCTCGAAAAAGCCATGCGCTTATTGGCAGCAGACGGCGATTTGCGAGTCTCCCTAGGGACGAAAGGGCGTCAGTTGGTGGAACAGGAATTCGAAATAGGGCGTTTCACGGCTTCATTGGTGGGAATCTACCGAAGCATATTGCAATGCGGGCGGCAGGCGTGATGATGACCTCTCTACCTAAGATAACCATAGTGACACCAAGCTACAATCAGGCTTCCTTTCTCGAAGAAACAATAAAGTCGGTCATCTTACAGGAATACCCGAACCTGGAATACATCATTCTCGACGGCGGCAGCAATGACGGTTCAGTTGAGATAATTCAGAAGTATGCGGAACATCTGACATACTGGCAAAGTGCAAAGGACAACGGTCAGGCAGATGCCATTGCCCGCGGCTTTAGTATGGCAACGGGTGACATTATAGCTTGGCTCAATTCGGACGATGTGCTCCTGCCGAACGCACTAGAGAAGGTGGGAGCGTATTTCGCCGGTCACCCGGAAGAGGAGTGCGTCGTCGGAGGGTGTCTGCATATTGACGAAGCCGGTCATGTGATTCAGAACAGGGATCGTTTACCGACCTTCACGTACGGTGTTCGAGTGACATTCGACAAGCTCCTGTTTTGCGGATGTGGCTTCAACCAGCCCGCTTCGTTCTGGAAAAGGTCCGCTTTTGAGAGTGCAGGCGGGATAGATACGTCGATGCGCTTTTGCTTTGATTATGATATGTTCTTCCGTCTCGCACGCAGAAGACCCTTTGGCGTCATCAAGGATTTTCTTGCCTGCTTCCGCATCCACGGGGAGAGTAAGACGAGCACTCTGCAGGACGTTTGCGCGACGGAGAACGAACGCCTGTGGCTGAAATACGGGCGCGACAAAGTACCTGCCGTACAGAGAAACGTCCTACACTTTTGTTATTACTGGCAGCATATGATCCTTAACCGGTATTATCTGACTATGGTGATGCTCGGAAGGCTTAAGCTTCCTCTACGCTCGTCGCAATAAGTGAGCCGCCGGCACCTATGATCATTTTTATAAGTGAATATCCGGACTTGCATAACGAAAAGGATGGCATGATGCAGCGGGTGGCTGCCATCGACCATTGCTTCTCCGCCGTGGAGCGGGCGTACCTCAAGATCAGCTTCGTGGGCAATTTCCCCGGCAAGAAGGAGCGCCGCGGCGAGCGGCTGACCATCTATCGCCTGAACTTCTTTCTGCACTTTTTCGGCATCCTGCGGCTCGCTCTCGGCACGGACTGCATCTACCTGCACTCTGTCGGCAATGCCTTGGCGATGCTTCCGTTTTACTTCTTTCGCAAGATGGTCACCGACATGCACGGCGCGGTTCCCGAGGAGTTCACGCTTGCCGGGAAGCGTCTGGCCGCGCTCAGGTACGCCCCGGTCGAGTGGGTGGCGGTCCGCTACAGCCGCGCGGTTGTCACGGTGAGCCGGGCGATGGCGGAGCACCTGCGCGACAAGTATTCCCTGTCCCGGCTGCCGTCGTTCAATGTCCCTATCTTCGACGAGGTGACGGTTCCCCGGTCGTCGGATGACAGGGTCGCTGCCGTGCCGAGGGTCATCTACGCCGGTGGGGCGCAGGTCTGGCAGAACGTGGACCTGATGCTGGAAGCGATCGGAAAGGCGAAGACGCGCTGTGCATATACCATCCTCACCGGCGACGTCGGCACGTTCCGCGATAAGGTCGCAGCTCTCGGCCTCGCGGAGATCACCATCTCGTCGGTCCCGAAGGACGAGGTCTACGGCTACTACGCCCGCGCCGACTATGGCTTCGTGCTGCGTGACGACACGCTGGTGAACAGGGTCGCCTGCCCGACGAAGCTGGTGGAATACCTCTCCTGCGGGGTGATCCCTATCGTGATCCAACCCCGCATCGGGGACTTCGCGGAGTACGGCTACTCCTATCTGACGCTGGAGCGGTTCGTGAAGGGGGAATTGCCCACGCCGGCCGAATTGGAAGAGATGAGGGCCAACAACTACAAGGTGATCGCAGCCATGAAGGGGAGCGCCCTGACAGATATGGAGCGATTGGTCGCCTTCTGCCGTGGCGGTGAACTGCAGGTGGCGCATGGCGCATGAACGCCGCATCGCCGGGGTCGTGGTCCTGTACCGCCCAGCGGACGTTGCCATGGAAAACATGGCTTCGTATCTGGGCCAGGTCGAGCGCCTGTACGTGGTGGACAATTCGGACGACGCCTCCTTTGCCGATAAACTGGGGCCTCTCGGCCAGAAGGTTGTCTACCTCCCCAACTGCGACAACCTCGGCATAGCAACGGCTTTGAACATCGGGGCGCAGAGGGCGCTCGATGACGGCTTTGATCTCCTTTTGACCATGGACCAGGACAGCCACGCCTCGCCGGACATGGTGGCGCGGCTGCTGGAGTGCCTGGACGGGCGCGACCCGGCGGGAGTGGGGATGATGTCGCCGTTCCATGTCACCAAGTCCGGCCACCGCCCGGGAACGGAGCCGTGCGAAGACGTGATGACTCCGATGACCTCGGGATGTCTGCTGAACCTGCGTGCGTACCTCGAGGTGGGCCCCTTCCTGGACGGGCTGTTCATCGACTTCGTCGACAACGAATACTGCCTCCGTCTCAGGACGCGCGGTTTCGCCGTGCTGCGCGCGAACGGCGCGCGCCTGAAGCACAGCGTGGGCGACACCAGGAAGTACGGCCCCTTCATCGCCACGAACCACTCGCCGCTGCGCAGGTACTACAAGACGCGCAACCGGTTTCTGGTATTCACGCACTACTTCCGGCACTTCCCGGGTCATTGCCTGTTCGACCTGGTGCGGCTGGCAAAGGAGATCGGGAGCATCGTCCTGTTCGAGGGGGAAAAGCTCGCCAAGCTCCGCATGATGTGGCGCGGATGGTGCGATTTCCTCAGGGGAAGGTATGGCCGCTATGACGGTTGAAATCCCGCGCAAGATCGTGTTCCTGGCTCCCTTCGGTATCCGCCCGAAAGGCACGGTCCTGGCGCGCATGGTTCCGCTTGCCGCCGAGTTGCAGACGCTGGCGAGCGAGGTGGTCATTATCGCTCCCCCCTACACCAACCCGGAGGATTCGGGCAAGGTGGAGGAGGTGCGCGGCGTGCGACTGGTGAACGTGGAACTTCCCGGCGGCGGGAAGGTCGTTTCCACGCTGCTCCTCGTCTGGCGCATGTTCCGAGCGGCTCTAGCCGAGCGTCCCGACCTGGTGCACCTCTTCAAGCCAAAGGGGTACGCCGGCCTCGCGGTGATGTTGATGATCTTCCTGCGCCGTATCGGCGTGAGGATGCCCCCGGTCGTGGTCGACACGGACGACTGGGAAGGAAAGGGGGGGATGAACGAACTCCACCCCTACTCGGGCGCCGAACGTGCCGTCTTCGAATTCCAGGAACGCTGGCTCCTCCCCAATGCGGACGCCGTCACGGTGGCAAGCCGCGAGCTGGAAAAGATGACCGGCGAGCTGAGGGGGAAGCGGGATGCACTCTACCTTCCCAACTGCGTCGAGCAGGGAGGGGCAGGGGAGACGACCTCCATGCGCGAGAAGCACGGGATACCTGCCTCGGCGCCGGTGCTCCTTCTTTACACCCGCTTCTTCGAGTTCGACCAGGAGAGGCTGCACGATGTCTTCTCAAGGGTGCGGCGGTTGGCGCCCGAGGTCCATTTCCTCGTAGTGGGGAAGGGGAGGCGCGGCGAGGAGGCGCAGTTGCAGGAGGCGGCAGCCCGCCTCGGGTTTGTCTCGGCGCTGCACCTGGCTGGCTGGGTTGAACCGGCGGAACTGCCGTCGTATTTTGCCGCCGCGGACGTCGCCATCTATCCGTTCGACGATAACCTGCTGAACCGCTGCAAATGCCCGGCTAAGCTCACGGAGCTGATCAGGGCGGCCGTGCCGGTGGTCGCCGACCGTGTCGGGCAGGTGGCCGAGTACGTAAAGGACGGGGAGACGGGGATTCTCTGCCCTCCCGGGGACCGGGAATGCATGGCGACGCAGGTCGCGGGGCTGCTGCACGACCCGCAAAGACGCGTAGCGCTCGGCGCTGCAGGAAGGGATTACCTGCTGCGGGACTTCAGCTGGCAGCTTTTCGCGCCGAGGTTGCAGCAGCTTTACCTGCAACTGCTCCCCTCTCGGCAGCTTTTCAAATAACCACACCAGCTCCGGCTGGGGATAACCGTGTTGCTCTAGGAATAGATAATGACTCGATTCAAGAAAGACTTGCTCTGGTTGGCCGCACTCCTCGCAATTCTTGTCCTCTTTTTCTCGAAGATACTCTTCACCAGCCAGATCGTCCGCGCTCCCGACATCGTCGCGGAGTTCTTCTGGACGGTGAAGCACTACAGCACCATGGGGTTTCTGGACCTCTTCACGGTGAAACTGAAGGCGTCATGGGACCTCCTCGCCAACGGCGGCGGCACCGAGGGGGGCGGCACTGTTTCGATGCAGTTCCTCTTCTACCGCAACCTCCTGTTCTGGCTGTTTCCCGAGCCGGCGAACATCGGGTGGTTCATGGTGCTCCACCTCTTTTTCGGCGGCGTCGGGACCTACTGCTTCTGCCGCGCCATCGGGATCGGACGCCTCGGCGCCTTCGTCGGCGGGCTCATCTTCGCCATAGCCCCGGAGAACGCCTCCCTCATCAATGCCGGGCACGCACAGAAGATCGCCACCATCAGCTTTGCCCCCTGGGCCTTTTACTTCCTCGAGAAAGGTTTCCAGACCCGCAGGTACATCTTCCCGCTCAGCGCCGCGGTCTGCCTCGCCTTCCAGTTCTTCAACATGCACTGGCAGATCGCCTACTACACCTGCCTCGGCGTCGGCGCCTACGGCCTGATCCGGTCGATCCTTATCCTGCGGGAGGAGCGCGACGACTCGAAGCGTGTCTTCACCAGGATCCTGGGTCTCAACGTGGTCACGCTCCTCTTCTTCCTCTCCACCGTGGCCATCTCCCTCGTCCCGCTCTCCGACTGGTCCAAGGACACCACGCGCGGCGTGCAGAGCGGCTCCAACCAGGGGAAGGGGGGGCTCGACGTGGAGGAGGCGATGTCCTGGTCGCTCCCGCCGGAGGAACTCGCCACCTTCGTCATCCCCGGGATGTTCGGCTTCTCACGCCAGGAGGGGGGGTACAACGGCAACGACATCAAGTCCTATTACTGGGGGAGGATGAACTTCACCCAGACCACCGATTACATGGGGCTTCTCCCCTGGCTTTTGGTGCCGCTGCCGCTCATCTTCCGGCGCGACAAGTACACCTGGCTCGCCTGTGCCGGGGTCACGCTCGGGATCCTCTTCTCCATGGGCAAGTTCACCCCGTTCTACTGGTTCCTCTACGAGCACCTGCCGGGTGTGAACCGGTTCCGGGTGCCTAAGATGATCATGTTCCTCCCGGTGATGGGGCTGGGAGTCCTCGCCGCACGCGGCATGGATCTCCTTTTGGACGAGGAGGTGCGAAAGACCAAGGCGTTTGCCCGTTACCTCGTCGGCCTGACCGCGCTTCCCGCAGCCGTATTGGTCCTGCTCGGCTCCCAGCTCGCCCTGAAGGGGCTCTGGCAGTCCCCCCTTTTCGAGCTGATGTCGACACCGAACCGGTACGAGCAGGGTCCCGCGCTCTTCACGCAGCGCTGGAACAACCTGGTCAGCGAGACCGGCATAGCGGTGATGGTCTCCGCCATCTACGGCGCCGTGGTGGTCTTCTGCTGCCGGCGCGCCTCCCTGATCAAGTGGCTTCCCGGCCTTCTCGTTCTCTGCTATCTGGGCGACGTGGGGCGGATCAGCGTGAAGTACATGCTGCTGCAGCCGATGCCGGAGCATGTACGCGGCGTGAAGACGCCGGCCATGGAGTTCGTGGCCAAGGCCGGCAAGGAATACCGCGCGCTCCCGATGGACGGCAGCGATCCGATGGCGTACGTCAGCAACGGGATCCCGGTCATGTTCACCTCGAACCCGGTGCAGAAGCGGCGCTGGCAGGAGTTCCTCGACTCCTTCAACCCCGGCTCCAGCATGCCGGACATCATGAACGTCCGGTACCTGATGGAGAGCAAGGAGCAGTACGCGCAGGACAAGGCCAACATGGGGGGGAAATACCTCCCCGTGTTCACCGCTCCCGACGGGACGGTGGTCCTGGAAAACCAGACCGTTCTCCCCAAGGCGTGGCTTGCCCCGATAGCGATTGCTGTCAACAACAGCAAGGAGGCGCTCGGCGCCATGCAGGACCCGGCTTTCAACCCGCGGCTCATGGCGCTCGTAGAGTCGCCTCCGCCGATCCAGATGGCCCCCGTCGATGCTCCCCCCTCCGGACCGATCGGAGAGGTAAAGGTGCTCCGCTACGAAGGCGAGCGGGTCGACCTGAAGGCGGTCGTGCCGCAGAACTCGATGCTGGTACTGGGCGAGAAATTTTACAAAGGGTGGCGCGCGACGGTCGACGGCCAGCCGGCGGAGATTTATCCGGTCAACCACGTGCTGCGCGGGATTTACGTCACCCCCGGCGTGCACGACGTTTCCTTCGTCTTCGATCCGCTCCCCTTCAAGATCGGCAAGTACCTGACGCTGGCATCGTTCGCCTTCTTCCTGCTGATGCTGGTGAGGGAACTGCGGCTGAGAAAAGGGGAAAAGGTCGGACTCGAACCGAGGGTGGGATATGGAGATTAACCAATGCCGCTGTAACAGGAAGGATCTTGCGGTGATGGGGCTCCTTGCCCTGGCCGGGTTCGTGGTGCGGTTTTACTATCTGCAGTTCTACGATGTTATCTCCGCCGATGGCGTCAGCTACGTGACCATCGCCAGGGACTTCATCGCCGGGCGCGGTCTCGGCTCCGCCCTGCACTACCCCCCCTTCTATCCCATACTCCTCGGCCTGGCGAGCACCGTCTTCCATGATTTCGAGACGGCCGGGCTCGCCGTTTCAATCGTCATGGGAAGCCTCCTCGTGGTGCCGGTCTACCTGCTCGGCGCCGAGTTCTTCGATAAGAGGGTGGGGACCGCTGCTGCGTTTTTATCCGTTACCTGGCCTCCCCTGCGCTACTGGTCGACGGCCGTGATGAGCCAGGCTACCTACATCACGCTGCTCCTCATGGCAATTTATTGCCTCTGGATTGCCTACCGCAAGGGCGCCGTGGTCCCCTCCGTCCTTGCCGGCGCCTTTTTCGCGGCGGCCCACCTGACCCGCTCCGAAGCGGTCCTGGTCTTTGCGGCCGAGATCGGTGTGCTGGTGCTGATGACCCTGGTGCAAAAGCAACCCGCGAGGAAGCTCGGTTATCTCGTTATGAGCGCCGGCGTCTTCTTTCTGCTGTTTTCCCCCTACCTCGTCCTGCTCCACGATCTGACCGGGAAGTGGCAGCTGACCGGGAAGAGCAAGATCGCCATAGCCGACGCGCTGAGCGAGTACCTCGGCAGGCCGGACCTGAAGCACGATCCCTCCTTTCAGGAGCTGGGATACCTGGACCTTTTCCGACTCTATCCGGAATACATCCGGACTAATTACCTGAAGAACCTTGCGGTCTGCTGGCGCGACATGCTCCCCCTCTACGGATGGCTTCTGGCAGCTGTCGGGCTTGTCGCCGGGGCGTGGAACAGGGAGAAGATTTTTGAGCGCCTGTATCTTTTGGCGAGCTTTTCCCCCTTGGCCATCATCGTCGTATTTTTCTTTGTCGGGCCGGAGTACACCCAGGCGTACCTGCCGGTGCTTTTTCTATTCCTTGTCAATGCGCTGGTAGTGATGGCGGCGTGGGGAGTGGCGCGAAGCGGTGGGGACGAGGCGGCAGGGTGGCGGCGATACCTGGGTTACCTTCCGCTCGCGCTGGCGCTTCTGTACGGGACCTGGAACGTGCTGCAGGGGGTGCCGGCGGACCGCGACAAGCCGTACCACTACGAGCGGGACGGGGGAAGGCTTGACGAGAAGCATATCGGACAGAGGCTGAAGAAGGAGCTTCCCGCAAATGCCGTGATGATCACCAGGTCGGGCCGGATTGGTTTTTACTCCGAAAGGAAGTACCTGTTGCCGCCGCAGACCGACTACTCCGGCTTGCTAAAGTTCGCGAAGGAGAGCAAGGTCGACTATCTGATCGCAACCCCCCAGTTGCTGAACATGCGCCCGCAGTTGGAGTTCCTTTTCACTCCGATACTGGATCCCGGCGTGCCGTTCACGCCGCCGCCCGAACTGGAACTGGTCGCAGTGGCCCAGGAGCCGGGCGGGCTTCCCTACATCGTGTACAGGTTCAGGTGAGCGTATGCCGGGAAGGGGGTAAGCCGCCTGCTGTTGAAAAGTGCGCGGTAGCTGTTGAAAACCGGGCCGTCGCTGTGGGGAAAAGAGCGGCTCTCTGTTGAAAAGGGAGAGATAGCTGTTGGTGAGAGAGCCGGTTCCGGTGGAAAAGCTGTGTGTAAATCGTGGAAAAAGGTGTCGGTTACCTGTGGAGATATAGACGATCTTGGTGGAAAAGCTGTTGAACGAAACGTTTGCTCACGTGGCCGAGCATGAGACGCTGGACGAGCTGACCGGCTACGATCTGCGCCTGGTGCAGCCGCGGCACGGGTACCGGTTCTCGGTGGACCCCTTGCTCCTGGCCGACTTCGCCGGTGTGCGCCGGGGCGAGAAGGTGATCGACCTGGGGACCGGGTGCGGCGTCATCCCGTTCCTTCTGGCCCGGATCGAGGAGTGCGCGGTAACCGGTGTCGAATTCCAGCCGACCATGGCGCAGATTGCGGCGAGGAACGTGGTGCTGAACGATCTGTCCGGGCGGGTGGAGATCGTGGAGGAGGACGTCATCTCCCTGAAGGCGCGCTTTCCGGTGGACAGCTTCGATCTGGTCGTGTCGAACCCTCCCTATCGTCGTCCCGGGACAGGGAAGGTGAGTCCGAGGGCAGGGCGGGACGACGCGAGGCACGAGACCAGCGCGACGCTGGCCGATTTCCTGGCGGCGGCCAAGTACCTGGTCAAACCATCCGGGCGCATCTGTCTCATCTATCACACCTGTCGGCTGGCGGAACTGATGGCGCAGGCCGCCGTGCAGAAGTTGGCCCCGCTGAGGCTCCGCATGGTGCACGGCAACAGCCGGATGGAGGCAAGGATGTTCATGATCGAGATGGCGAAGGGGCGGACCGGTGAGCTGAGGGTGGAAGCGCCGCTGATGGTGAGGGGGGATGACGGCGGGTACAGCGAGGAGAAACTGAGAATTTACAGGAAAACCTTAAAACCCTAGAACCATTGGCACGGAGAAAATCTGAGAAAGTCTGAGAAAAAACTAAGAAGGGGAAAGACGAATCGGTAAACCGTTTGCCACGGAAGGTCTGAGAAAAGGATGCGAGGGGATGCCTCGAAAGCATCAGGGGTTGGTTTACCCTCAAAAGCCTTCTCAGAAGTTCTCAGATTTTCTCCGTGCCAATGGTTTAAGCCTTGGAGGTTGGTTTATTTAAGATGTTCTCTGTCTTTCCGAATGAGGCTTTCGAAGACGGCGCGCAGTTCCGGATCCTCTACGGTTTGGGCCTGCTCCGAGATCCAGCCCCGTTCCTCCGGGGTCAGCTCGCGGCGCTTGACCTCCTTCGCCGGGGCTGTGGTAGCTGGCGCCTTGATCTTGCCGCCTTTCATGTAGATCTCTTTCACCTTCTCCTCGCCCAGCGCCTCGTTCACCTTGGAGATCAGCTCCTTCTTGAGGAAGTTGAGCTGCTGCATCCAGGGGGCACTGTCGACGTGGATGGTGAGGGTGCCGTCGCGAAAGGCGGCGGGCTGGGCATGGGTGGCGATCCGCTTCCCAACGGCTTCGTCCCAGACCACCCAGATCCGCCCTTCGTTCAGCCTGAGTTCGGCCGGGGTCCCGCGCAAAAGGGTGCTCAACAGGTCCGATACGGCCGCGGGCCTGCGCATCTTGGGGCGCTTGTCAGCCAATGCTGTTCCGCTTCTTGTAGATCCTGCCGCCGATAACCTGGCCGCAGACGGCGCTGGCGAGGGTGAAGGGGATGAACTGGACGCCGAGGCCGACCTTGATCCTCAGGTAGATGATGATGGGGATGGAGATATGCACATAGAACCACCACCCTGGGGAGAACTTCCGGCAGGTCTCCCGCAGGTATCCCATCGGGATGTTGAAAGCGAGAGCCACCAGCATCAGGATGGCGAGTTGTAGGGCTGTGTGCATGCATTACCTCTTTGGATGCTGAATATTATGAATTAATGCTCCCTTTGTCAATGCGTTCTAGAACGGGGAGCTAAAAGGAAAGGAGTTGTCGTGGTTAAAGAGGGAGATTACATCGCTATATTCAATTCCATTCATCGCGTGATGGAGGCTGAAAGGCTTCTTAAAGATAAACATCTGAAGGTCCTGCTGATACCGGCGCCCCGTGCCCTTGCCGCCGACTGCGGTCTGGCCATCAGGTATGCCGATGATATCCGGGGCGAGGTGGAGGGGGCTCTCGCCGAGGCTGGGTTGCTCCCGCGCGACCTGTACCGCAAGGGCGGGGACGAGTTCGAGAAGGTCGGGGAATAGCTGTTTTGTACAGATGCGATCTCGCCCCATCTCTCCCTCGCCCTCCGGGAGAGGGTTGGGGTGAGGGAGTCTGCCCGGGCAACACAATCCCTTCGTGGATGCGCCCTCACCCCTGCCCCTCTCCCGGAGGGTGAGGGGAATGACACCGTTGCCGTAGCCTGAAGGGGGAGGACGTGTCCGCCGTAGCCTGAATGGCGAAGGCGGAAATCGCGGCAGGAATGCCGCTCCTACCGGACCTTGTCGCCGCCTCGTAGGCGGCCTTGCCACAATGCTTTTGCCGATATTTCTCTTGACAATATGCGATGATCTACACTAAAGTGACTCTCTTGCCGCGGGATATCTCTGCGCTTTTTCCGGCGCGCCCGGCGGCTTCCGTGAAATAATCTAGCTTTTTTAGCTACTTATAGGTTTAAGATGTTCGCTACACTTTCCGATAAACTCGACCTGGTTTTCAAGAAGCTCCGCGGCCAGGGTGTCATGACGGAGGACAACGTCAAGGACGCCCTGCGTGAGGTGCGTCTTGCGCTCCTCGAGGCCGACGTCAACTTCAAGGTCGTCAAGGACTTCATCGAGAAGGTGCGCAGCCGCGCCGTCGGGACGGAGGTGCTGCAAAGTCTCGCCCCCGGGCAGCAGGTGATCAAGATCGTCCACGACGAACTGGTGCTCCTCATGGGCGGGGCCGAGGACAATTCCCTCGACCTAGCGGCCAAGCCGCCGGTGGCGATCATGCTGGTCGGTCTGCAGGGTGCTGGTAAAACCACCTCCTGCGGCAAGCTCGCCAGGTACCTGAAGGCGCAGAAGAAAAAGCCGCTCCTGGTCCCTGCCGACGTGTACCGCCCGGCCGCGATCGAGCAGCTCAAGGTGCTCGGCCGCCAGCTCGGCATCGAGGTGTTCGACTCGAACGCCAGCCACAAGCCGCTCGACATCTGCCGCGACGCGCTTCGCTACGCGACGCTGAACGGGCTGGACGTCATCATCTACGACACCGCCGGCCGCCACCAGATAGACGACTACCTGATGGAGGAGTTGGAGGGTATCCGCGACGAGCTGGCACCGCGCGAGATCCTGTTCGTTGCCGACGCCATGACCGGCCAGGAAGCGGTCAACGTGGCGCAAGGGTTCAACGACCGCCTCGGCATCACCGGCGTGATCCTCACCAAGCTGGACGGCGACGCCAAGGGTGGCGCGGCCCTCTCCATCAAGGCGGTCACCGGTAAGCCCGTCAAGTTCGTGGGCCTGGGCGAAAAGCTGGACGCGCTGGACGTGTTCCACGCCGACCGGCTGGTTTCCCGCATCCTCGGCATGGGCGACGTGCTCACCCTGATCGAGAAGGCGCAGTCCACCTTCGACGAGAAGGAAACGGAGCGTCTGCAGCAGAAGATGAAGAAGAGCGGCGGGCAGTTCGACCTGGAGGACTTCAAGAGCCAGCTGCAGCAGATAAAGAAGATGGGCTCGCTCGAGTCGATCATGAACATGATCCCCGGCATGGGGAAGGCGATGAAGCAGATGCAGGGCGCCCAGCCCTCGGAGAAGGAGCTGAAGAGGATCGAGGCGATCATCGATTCCATGACGGCCAAGGAACGGGCGAACCACACCATCATCAACGGCAGCCGACGCTTGAGGATCGCCAAGGGAAGCGGCACCACGGTGCAGGAGGTGAACCAGCTTCTCAAACGCTTCACCGAGGCGCAGAAGGTGGTGAAACAGCTGCAGAAGATGGGGCCCAAGGGACTCCTGAAAGGGATGAAAGGGATGGGTAAGGGGATGCTCCCCTTCTAGCCGTTCTCTTTGACGATAAAAAGAGATCAAGTAGAGTTAGTAAGTTCCGATACACAACCTAAAAAGAAATGGCGGATCCACAGGGTCCGAGAACACCAGGAGGAAGAAATGGCAATAAAGATCAGACTTGCACGTGCGGGCGCTAAGAAGAAACCCTTTTACCAGGTAGTGGTTGCTGACTGCCGTTGCCGCAGGGACGGGCGTTTCATCGAGAACGTCGGTACCTACGACCCGAACAAGAACCCGGCGGTTTACAACCTGGAAGAAGGGAAGACCCTTGAGTGGCTCGGCAAAGGCGCGCAGCCTACCGACACGGTCAAGCAGATCCTGAAAAAGGTCGGTATTTGGGAGAAGTTCGTCTCTCCGGCCGCTTAATTCTCGTACGGTCCGGTCAGCCGGATATCCCACACTACAGAGGATAGCGACATGAAAGAGCTTGTTGAGACCATCGCCAGGGCACTTGTTGACGACCCCAGCCAGGTGCGCGCCACCGAGGAGTTGGAAGAAGAGACCAACGTAATCAAGCTAACCGTCGCAAAAGAGGACATGGGACGTATCATCGGCAAGGAAGGTCGCACTGCAAAGGCGATTCGCACCCTGCTGAACGCCGTTTCCACTAAGGACAACAAGAAGGCGATCCTTAAGATTGTAGAGTGATAGATGTCCGGTAGTAAAAAGTTATTGATCGGAAAGATCCAGGCGACACAAGGGATCAAGGGACAGTTGCGGGTCATCCCCTTTGCGGGGGATGCATCCAGCATCTCTGAGCTTGACACCATTTATGTGAAGTCCCCCGCGGGAGCCATGGAGCAATTCTCCGTGGCGAGCGCCAAAGCGCACGGCAAGAGGGTCATCTTGACCCTCAAGTCGTTCGACAACATAAACCAGGTGCTGCACCTCGTCGGCAGGGAACTCTACGCCGAACGGGGCGCGCTTCCGGAACTCCCCTCTGACGAGTTCTACTGGTCCGACCTCCTGGGGCTCCAGGTATGGACCTCGGACGGGGAAGAGCTGGGAGAGCTGGTCGACATCATCGAGACCGGCAGCAACGACGTTTACGTGGTAAAGAAGAACGGGCGCGAGGTGCTGATTCCCGCGCTCGAGGATGTGGTGCTCTCGATCGACCTCCAGGCAGGACGCATGACGGTCTCTCTACCAGAGGGGCTTCTCGATCTATGAAGTTCGACATCCTGACCCTTTTCCCGGCCATGTTCGACGGCCCGCTGACGGAGAGCATCCTGAAGCGCGCCAGCGAGAAGGGGCTGATAGAGATCGCCCTGCACAACATCCGCGACTGGGCCCTCGACAAGCACTCCACGGCGGACGACGCCCCTTACGGCGGCGGCGCCGGGATGGTCATGAAGGTCGAGCCGATCGCGGGGGCCATCGAAGCGGTCAAGACGCAGAACCCGAATTCGAAGGTGATCCTGACCACCCCCTGTGGGCGCCCCTTCAACCACGCGGTTGCGGAGGAGCTTTCCCGGGAGGAAGGGGTCATCATCATCTGCGGCCGGTACGAAGGAGTCGACGAGCGGGTGCGGACCCTTTTCGTCGACGACGAGATCTCCCTCGGGGATTTCGTTCTGACCGGCGGGGAGATCGCCGCCATGGTGATCGTCGACGCCGTTTCCCGGCTGGTGCCGGGAGTGTTGGGCAGCGACGAATCGGCCCAGTACGACTCGTTTGCAGACGGGCTCCTGGAGTACCCGCAGTACACCAGGCCCCCGGAATTCCGGGGCGAGAAGGTTCCCGACATGCTCCTTTCCGGCAACCATGCCGCGATCGCCAAGTGGCGGCGCAAGGAGCAGATCAGGAGAACGCTCGCCTCCCGTCCCGAACTCCTCGATGGGATCGAGTGGAGCAAGGCGGACAAGAAGCTTTTGGCGGAGATCGGTTCAGGCGCCGAAGCCTTGGCGAAGGCGGCCCGATGACCTCGGCTAATTTCAGCATCGCGCTGGTCCACTTCCCGGTCTACGACAAGAACAAGGATGTCGTGGCGACGGCGGTGACCAATCTGGACATCCACGACATAGCACGGCTCTCCCGCACCTACGGGCTGTCCCGCTATTACATCGTGACGCCGGTCGAGGAACAGCGAAAGCTCGTTGAGAAGATCAGGACGCACTGGCTTGAAGGTTGGGGTTCGACCTACAACCCGAAGCGGAAGATGGCGCTGGAGCTTCTGCAGACCGAGAGCAGGGTCGAGGACGCGGCAGCCGACATCGAGACGCGCACCGGCAAAAGGCCGAAGATCGTGGTGACGGGGGCAGCCGGTCGTCCCAACAGCGTCACCTTCGCCGAGATGAGGAAGCTCATCGAGGCAGACCCCGAACAGCCCTTCCTGCTCCTCCTGGGGACTGGGTGGGGACTGATCGAGCAGGTCTTCGACAGGAGCGATCTGGTTCTGGAGCCGATCAAGGGTGGCAGCGACTACAACCACCTTTCGGTCCGTTCCGCGGCGTCGATCATGCTGGACAGGCTTTTTGGATAGGAAAGAAGGGCGGCGTTCCTGCCGCGATGAGTTGTAGGGATAGCAGGTTTGGAAAGAGACGGCGTAATTGCCAAAGCTTACATCTTGCAAGACTAGAGGTTACAGATAAGGGAGGAAGTACGGATGAACAAGATCGATTACATTGAAATGGCGCAGATGAAGAAGAATATCCCCAAGTTTGTCCCGGGCGACACCATCAAGGTGCAGGTCAGGATCGTCGAGGGTGACAAGAGCCGTATCCAGGCGTTCCAGGGCGTATGCCTCGGCCGTCAGAACGGCGGGATTCGTGAGTCCTTTACCGTCAGGAAGATCTCCAACGGCGTTGGCGTCGAGAGGGTTTTCCCGCTGCACTCCCCGTCCGTAGAGGCGATTGAAGTCGTGACTCGCGGTCAGGTACGTCGCGCCAAGCTTTACTACCTGCGCAAGCTGCGTGGCAAGGCTTCCAGGATCAAAGAAAGAAAGTACGTTGCCGGCCAGTAGGTCGCAGAGAAAGCCCCGGGTGACCGGGGCTTTTTTTTTAACCCTTTAACCCTTTAACCCTTGGCACGGAGAAAATCTGAGCCAATCTGAGAAGGCGAAAGGCTTTGAGGGAAGCAAACAAAACCTCAAACCGTTTGCCACAGAGGAAATCTGAGAAAATCTGTTTTTCTCAGAAGTTCTCAGATTATCTCCGTGCCAATGGTTCAGGTTTTTCGCCTCCCTCGTCTTTTAATGGAATGTTATGACCGGTCTTTTCCCCGACAACCCGCCTCTCGACATGCTCGCCCTCGAGGGGCAGGCGATGCGGCGCGGCTATCGCCGGATCGCCGGCATCGACGAGGCCGGCCGCGGCCCGCTCGCCGGCCCCGTCGTGGCCGCCGCGGTCGTCCTGCCCGACGGACTGCTCCTCCCGGGCGTCAACGACTCCAAGCAGTTGACGGAGGATATGAGGGAACGGCTCTTTGACGTCATCCATCGCGAGGCACTGGCGATAGGCGTCGGTATCGGCGACCATGCCCTCATCGACAGCATCAACATCCTCCAGGCTACCCTCTCGGCCATGCGCGACGCCGTCAACGCCTTGAGTTTCACTCCGGATTTCCTCCTCATCGACGGCATTTCCAGCATTCCCATGAACATCCCGCAGCGCACGGTGAAGAAGGGCGATTCCCTCAGCCTCTCCATCGCGGCAGCCTCCATCATCGCCAAGGTGACGCGGGACCGGATGATGGTGGAGTACGACGCCCAGTACCCCGGCTACGGTTTCTCCAGCCACAAAGGTTACGGAGCGGCCACGCATCTTGCCGCCATAGCGGCACTCGGCCCCTGTCCCATTCACCGCAAAAGCTTCAGCGGGGTGAAGGAACATCTGTCTGCCGAGCAGAAAAATGACTCTGCCGCGCCCTCCACCGGACTCTTCTCTTTCTAGCTCAGCAATCAAAACTTAAAAGAATCGAGTGCTCGACTATGTGCCGGCTGAACTAGCTGCTACACTGTGTGTGTTTGCTGGGCAGTCGTGTGTCTACGAGGGGCGGCCATGCCGGTTAAGAGTAACAACAGCTCGCTCGGTGGGGTAGGTGAGTCAATCGCAGTCACCTACCTGAAGGGACAGGGCTTCAAGATAGTAGAGTGTAACTTTCGCAGCGTCTGCGGTGAGATCGACGTCGTTGCGAGGGACGGACGGACCATCGTGTTCGTCGAGGTGAAGTGCCGCAAAAACGCCAACTACGGCCCTCCGCAGCTGGCCGTCACCCCCTTCAAACAGCGGCAGATATCGAAGGCCGCGCTGGTCTGGCTCTCGAGGAGGAAGCTGTACGATGCCGATGCCCGCTTCGACGTCGTCGCCATCGTGCTCCATGAACATGAACTCCCGGAGATCGAGCATATCCGGAATGCATTTGATCTGGCATATTAAGCTGCCTGACCAGCGACAGTCGTCACCACCTGTAGGAGCGGCATTCCTGCCGCGATCAGCGCCCTCACCCCGACCCTCTCCCGGAGGGCGAGGGAGAGTTAGTGAGAGGCGAAAGAAGTCGTCACCACCTGTAGGAGCGGCATTCCTGCCGCGATCGGCGCCCTCACCCCGACCCTTTCCCGGAGGGCGAGGGAGAGCTGGTGAGACATTAAAGGAGTACGACATGCAGATAGTCACCATAATCTACCGCCTGGCCGTTTCCCTCTGGCTCGGAGGCGCCGCACTTTTCACCTTCATGCTCACCCCGATACTGTTCCGCGGGGAGAGCCGCGACGTGGCGGGACGGATCGTCGGGCTCTTGTTCCCGGGCTATTTCCGCTGGGGGCTCGCCTGCGGCGTCGTCGCCATCGTCTGCCGCGTCATCCTCTCCGGCAAAGGGATGGTCCCGGCCGCGGCCATCATCGCCGTCATGCTCCTCCTCTCCTCCTTCCAGGCTTTCTACATCGAGCCGAAGGCGGCCGAACTGAAACGACAGATAGTATCTTTCGAGACCACCTCCAAGGATGATCCCCTGCGCAAGGAGTTCTCCAAGCTCCACGGCGTCTCGGCGGTCTGCAACCTCACGGTGATAGTCGGCGGCGTGGTGCTCGTGGTCCTTTTCTAGCAGCCGACGACGTCTCCTTCCAAGCAAACAGGGGAAGGAGTCTTATGAGGCGCTGGTCACCCTCTCACTCTGTCCAACTTTCCCCTCCCCCGGAGGGGGAGGGCCAGGGAGGGGGGCATCCCTCGCGCGTCAAACCGACCTTCCCCCCTCCCAGCCTCCCCCCTCCGGGGGGAGGAGCTATGAACTTCTCGTTACCTGAGCTATTCCGGTACTCTCCCCGACGATTAAGCCCTCCTCCCTGCCTGCTCGCTTAAGCGCCTACAGTGCGCAAGCGTGCTGACAGTCGCAAGAAGTTTGCAAAAACCACCCTCCCTGTGCTAGTAATGAGAAAAAAATTGCGGAGAAGCTAATGGACTTTACCGTTGCCCTGGCCCAGATCAAGCCGAAGCTCGGCTGCCTGGACGACAACCTGGCCCTCATTGAGGCCGCTATAGAAAAGGGTATCGCCGCCGGCGCCGACCTCGTGGTCTTCCCGGAACTCGCCCTTACCGGCTACTTTCTGAAGGATCTCGTGCCCGAGGTGGCGCTGCGCCTCGATGCACCGCAGATCGAGAGGCTGAAAATCCTCTCCAAACGCATCTCCATCGCCGTCGGTCTGGTCGAGGTTTCCTCCGACTTCCGGTTCTTCAACTCTGCGCTCTACCTCGAAGACGGAGAGATCCGCCACGTGCACCGGAAGGTGTACCTGCCGACCTACGGCCTGTTCGACGAGCAGCGCTACCTCGCCCGGGGCGACCGTTTCCGCGCCTTCGATACCCGTTTCGGCCGCGTCGGCATGCTGATCTGCGAGGACATGTGGCACCTTTCCGCCCCGTACATCCTCGCCATGGACGGCGCCATGACGCTCATCTGCCTTTCTTCCAGCCCGGGACGCGGCATAAGCGGCACCGAGGGGCTGGGGTCGGCGGCAGCGTGGCAGAAACTCACTTCCACCACGGCGATGTTCCTGAACTGCCGGGTCTTCTACTGCAACCGCGTGGGGTACGAGGACGGCATCAACTTCTGGGGCGGCTCGGAGGCGATCGGACCTTCGGGAGATGTGACCGACCGCGGCGCCATTCTCGAGGAAGATTTCGTCGTCGCCAAGGTGGACGGCGGGGCGCTTCGCCGCGAGCGTATCTTCTCGCCGATGATGCGCGACGAAAACCTCGCCATAACGGTGAAAGAATTGAAAAGAATCGACAGGGAGAACCAGTGCTGATGGGCGCGCTAACTGTTAATACGGCGCTGCTGCGCCAGATACTCGTCGGCTTCGTGCGCGACGAGGTGTACAAGGTGGGAGTCAGGAAAGGGGTGCTGGGGCTCTCCGGCGGGATCGATTCCGCCCTGGTCGCCTACATCGCCGCCGAGGCGCTCGGTCCGGAGAACGTCTACGCCTACACCATGCCGTACCGGACCAGCAATCCCGAGAGCGAGGCGCACGCGAAACTGGTCGCCGACAGCCTAGGCATCAACTACAAGGTGATCGAGATCACCCCCATGGTGGATGCCTACTTCACGCTGGTGCCGGACGCGGACAACATGAGGCGCGGCAACAAGATGGCGCGCGAGAGGATGACCATCCTGTACGACCATTCAGCCGAGGTCGGCGGTCTGGTCCTCGGGACCAGCAACAAGACGGAGCTTCTGCTGGGGTACGGCACGCTGCACGGGGACATGGCCAGCGCCTTGAACCCGATCGGCGACATCTACAAGAGCCAGGTCTGGGAGCTTTCAGAGGCGATGGGCGTGCCGCGCGAGGTGATCGAGAAGAAGCCGTCCGCCGACCTTTGGGCCGGGCAGACCGACGAGCAGGAACTCGGCTTCACCTATCGTGCCGCCGATGAGCTGCTGTACCGGATGGTCGACCAGAGGATGAGCCGGGAAGAATTGATCGCCGCCGGTTTCGAGGCGCAGTTCGTGGACAACGTGCACAAGAAGGTGCAGGGCTCCCACTTCAAGCGTCGTCTCCCGATCATAGCCAAGGTCTCCCACAGGACCATCGACCGCGACTTCCGCTACGCAAGGGATTGGGGGAAATAAAACCTGTTCTAAGTTCTACGTTCTAAGTTCTACGTTTAAAGCCTTCACGGGTTTTACGTAGAACGTAGAACATAGAACGTAGAACGGGTTCTTCATCATGGGAACTCTCTACATCGTCGCCACGCCGATAGGCAACCTCGAGGACATCACGCTGCGCGCCCTCCGCATCCTGAAGGAGGCGGACCTGGTCGCGGCGGAGGATACCCGCCACTCCAGAAAGCTCCTCACCCACTTCGGCATCTCCAGGCCGCTCACCTCGTACTTCGACCACAACAAGGACTTGAAGGGTGACTACATCCTGGACAAGCTGCGGGAGGGGCTGAGCGTCGCGCTCATCACCGACGCCGGGACCCCGTGCATCTCGGACCCGGGCTACCAGCTGGTGCGGGACGCGGTCGCCGCGGGGATTACGGTGGTGCCGATCCCCGGGGCCTGCGCCGCGATAACGGCGCTTTCGGCCTCGGGGCTTCCCACCGACTTCTTCAGCTTCGCGGGGTTTCTCCCCAACAAGCAGGGTAAACGGCGGGAGAGGTTGCAGGCGCTCTGCGCCGAGAAGGGTATCCTGGTCTTCTACGAGTCTCCTAAGAGGCTCCTGGCGACGCTCAGGGACATGCTGGAAACGCTGGGGGATCGCGAGGTGGTTGTCGCGCGCGAGTTGACCAAGCTGTACGAGGAATTCCTGCGCGGCAGGCTCTCCGCCCTCATCGAGGAGGCGGAAGGGAGGGAGATCCGGGGCGAGGTGGCGATCCTGGTGACCCCGGCCGAGCAGACGGAACTTCCCGAGGGCCCGGGAATGGAGGAACTCCTGACCCGCTACCTCGAATCAGGAGAGTTTTCACTGAAAGATGCGGTGAAGAGGGTGACCCTGGAGACGGGACTCCCGAAGAGCGCGGTCTACGCCGAGGCGCTACGGCTCAAAGGTTAAGTTGGTTAACGCCAATCAAGAGTTTTACCCGCTAGTACCCACTCCTCCCCCCAGCGGGGGGAGGTTGGGAGGGGGGAAGACTAGCGGATTCAGCGAAGAACCGGCAGAGTTCCCCCTCCCTGACCCCTCCCCCTCCGGGGGCGGGGACCGCCTTGTCTCACTTCCTCCCGGCGCAGAGGCGCTTGAAGGCGGTCACGGTCCGCTCCACGTCGGAGCTGTCGATGTCGAGGTGGGTCACCAGCCTGAGGGTGTCGCCTCCCCCGAGAAGTATCCCTTCCGCCGCGAGCGCCTGGCGCAGCGCGTCCGCGCTCCCGGCCGGAGGGGTAACGTAAAGCATGTTGGTGCGCGCCTGGCTCACCAGCAGCTCCTCGATGTGTCCCAGACCGGCTGCCAGGAGTTCCGCGTTCTCGTGGTCTTCGGCAAGCCGCCGCACGTTGTTCTGCAGCGCGTAGATCCCCGCCGCAGCGATGACGCCGGACTGCCGCATGCCGCCCCCCGCCACCTTGCGCCACCTGCGCCCCTTGTCGATCAGTTCGGAGCTAGCGCAGAGGACGGAGCCCGCCGGGGCGCCGAGTCCCTTGGAAAGGCAGACCGATACCGAGTCGAAATGGGACGCTATTTCCGAGACGGGGACTCCGAGGTAGACGGCCGCATTGAAGACGCGGGCGCCGTCCAGATGGAGCGAGAGTCCCACGCTCCTGGCGAAGGCCGACGCCTTCCCGAGGTAGTCGAGCGGCAGCACCCGTCCCCCCTGGGTGTTCTCCAGGCAGAGGAGCCTGCTCACCGCGTAATGGTGGTCGGCGGGCTTCACGGCGCCTCGCACCTTGTCGAGGTCGAGTGTCCCGTCTTCCTCGAACTCCAGCGGTTGGGGCTGGATGCCGCCGAAGATGGCGCCACCACCCCCTTCCCACCGGTAGATGTGGGCTTGCTGCCCGGCTATGTATTCATCACCCCTGCCGCAGTGGGAGAGCAGGGCGACCAGGTTGCTCATGGTGCCGGTAGGGACGAACAGCGCCGCCTCCTTGCCGAGGCGCTCCGCCGCCATCGCCTCCAGCCTGTTCACCGTCGGATCCTCGCCGTAGACGTCGTCGCCCACCTCTGCGTTAGCCATCGCCTGCCGCATCGCCTCCGACGGGAGGGTCACCGTATCGCTTCTCAAATCGATTGTTTTCATCTGCTCCTCTGCATCCGGCAGGTTGCTACCCCTTCAGGGCGCGAAACCTGTTCTCCCACAATCTCTCCCCTTTTGCAACACCGACGCCATGGTCCGGGTTCGCGGCGAGATGTCTCAACACCAGGAAGACCGTTTCGGCCTCGTCGGGGCGCGCCAGCGTCATAGCCAGGTCCTCCGCGGTGAATTCACGGTTCGGCTGCTTGCGCAGCATCCCCAGTATCTCCCCCTGCAGTTTCAGCACGGTGCCAGCCGCCTTCTTCCCTGCCTCAACTCCCGGCTGGTGGTAGGCGTTGATGTTGACCAGCGATGCGTAGAGGCCGACCGCACGCTCGTACAGCGCGATCAGCGCCCCCACCGTCAGAGGGGATACCTCGTTGACCGTGATGGTCAGGGACTCCCTCCCTTTTTCGTAGAGGGCGGCGCGTGTTCCCTGGAAGAAACCGGAAAGATAATCTCCGGAAGTGGCCCCCGGCTCCACTTGCATGGAAGGTTTTTCCCTGTCCTTGAGCACCTCGATGAAGGTGGCGAAGAAGTTGTGCACCCCCTCGCGCAGCTGTTGCACGTAGGCGTGCTGGTCCGTCGCTCCCTTGTTGCCGTAGACGGTGATACCCTGCAGCACCTTGTTCCCCGAGAGGTCGAGTTCCTTGCCGAGCGACTCCATGATGAGCTGCTGCAGGTAGCGGGAAAAGAGAAGGAGTCTGTCCTTGTAGGGGAGGATCACCATGTCCTTCTCCCCCTTCCCGCCGGTCGCGTGGAACCAGGAGAGCGCCAGCAGCGCCGCCGGGTTCTCCCTGGTCACCTTCGACCTCGTCGCGCGGTCGCATAGCCTCGCCCCTTCCAGCAGCCGGTCGATGTCGATCCCCTGCAGAGCCGCGGGAAGAAGCCCGACTGCCGAGGTGACGGAGGTGCGCCCGCCGACCCAGTCCCACATGGGGAAGGTGGCGAGCCACCCCTCATGCGATGCGGTCCGGTCCAGGTCGCTCCCGCTGCCGGTCACGGCGACCGCGTGGGCGGCGAAGTTGAGCCCTGCGTCGGCGAAGACGCGGCTCGCCTCCAGCATCCCGTTGCGCGTCTCCTTGGTCCCTCCGCTCTTCGAAATGACCACCACCAGGGTTCGCTTCAGCTCCTTCCCCAACTCGCCCATCACCTTGTCCATGCCGTCCGGATCGGTGTTGTCGAAGAAGGAAATCTTCATCCTGTCCAGGTGGCTACCCAGGGCGTCGGCGACGAACTGCGGCCCCAGGGCGGAGCCGCCGATTCCGACGACGAGGAGCCTCGTGAAGCGGTTGCCGTCGGGCGCAATGATGTTGCCGGCATGCACCGAGCCGGCGAATGCCTTCACGGAGGAGAGGGTCGCCTTGATCTCTTCCGACATGTCGGGGGAGGGGGCCAGTTCCGGCGCCCTGAGCCAGTAGTGGCCCACCATCCGCCCCTCGTCCGGGTTCGCCTCCGCCCCCGCCTCGAGTTTTTCCATCTCCGCATACGCCTTTTGCAGGCGCGGCTCCATCTCGTTCAGGAAGCCGTCGCCGAAGTTGATCCGGCTGGTGTCTACGGCGAGATCGAGTTCAGCATCGTGGTAGAGCCGGCCCTTGTAACGCTCCCAAAGCTGCTTCTGCATGTGACCTCCTGCGACTTTCGTTAGGCGAAAGGAAGATTGATTCTCATGTGTGTCGGGGCATGATAGCATGGATTAGATTTTATTCAAGTGGGAGAGACCCCGTCGGGTTCCGGCTCATGAGGTGGGCCTGTCGCCGTGGTCATGAGAGTCTGCCCTTTTTTGCACACGGAAGTCGCCTTTGTGCAACGGATGAACAACCTCGGGGGGGATCCGACGCGCCCGCCACTGCCTGTTCAGTGAACAAACCTAAGCAAAAACGCGATATTGCGGTGGGGCGACTCTCCGCTTGCGCGTTGGTACGGCTGTTGTAATGAATAGCTTGCCGACCGAAGGGAGCAAGAGCCCGACGGCGGGAACGGTCGATCCTGTGCCGGCTACTACTGGTTGGGAGGTGCGTCGTGGGATACAGATATGATGATGCCATGGGGAAGGGGGGCGGTTACCTGTATACCGCGATCGAGGTGGTCGTCGTCAAGAAACAGCAGGCCTCGTCCGGGCGGCGCTTCGCGGCGCCCCTGCTGGTGGGGAACGACGCGGATGCCTGGCGTTTTGTCAACGAGAGCATGGACGACATAGTGAGCAACATGGCGAGGGTACATCAAATGAATACCAAGAGCAGGATGCACGTAGACGAGAGCGCCGAACTGTTCCAGACCAGCCTCGAACCATTCTTTACCCTCATCTCGGCCACGGCGAAGGACCACGTCATGGACAAGCTCTCCCTGTCGCTCAGGAAGGCGCTGCTCCTGATGGCGATGGAGCGCTACAGCTGCAACAGCGAGAGGATGTGTCGCGCTCTCGGGCTCACCAGGGGGAAACTCGAAAAAGAACTGAAGCGCTGCGGCCTGGTTAAGCGCGACCAGGAAGCCGCCTGACCTCCCGGGGGGGAGGGAAGCCTCTCCCTCCCCCCGGCCACCCACCCGCTGCAACGCCCTCCCGTACCCTCTATGTGAACGAAATCCCTTGAATAATGAGACGGGATTTGCTACAGTGCTCCGTCGATCCCGAGCAAAATCAACCGGCTGGTTCACCATAAATTCTGCAGAAAAATCCAGAAGTTAAGAGTTTTTAAGCGTGAAGGCGTTGTCGCGCCAGTCATAATACCGAGGCATTTATGGATGCAGCGCTTGCCCTGATAGGGGAAGATCTGAAGAACGTGGAACTGCAGTTCAAGAAGGACCTGCAGTCGGATGTCCCCCTGATACGCAAGGTGGGCGAGTACGTGCTTTCCAGCGGCGGGAAAAGGATACGCCCCGCACTGGTCCTCCTGGCCGCCAAACTCTGCGGCTACGGCGGGAACCGGACCGTGCCGCTGGCCAGCGTGGTGGAGTTCATCCACACGGCGACGCTGCTTCACGACGACGTGGTCGACAACGCGAACCTCCGCCGCGGTCTCGCCTCCGCCAACACGCTCTGGGGCAACGAGGCGTCGGTCCTCGTGGGTGACTTCCTCTTCTCCAAGTCGTTCTCCCTCATGGTCACCGACGGCGACCTCCGCATACTCAAGGTGCTGGCTGATGCGACCACCATCATCGCCGAGGGGGAAGTGCTGCAGCTCGTCTGCACCAGCGACCTCGACATCACCATCGAGCGCTACATCGAGGTGGTCCGGAGCAAGACCGCCATCCTCCTTTCCGCCGCCTGCGAGGTGGGCGCCATCCTTGGCGAGGTCGAGCCGGAACTGAGGCAGGCGCTGGCGGACTACGGCATGGACCTGGGTATCGCCTTCCAACTGATGGACGACACCCTCGACTACACGGCGACCGAGGAACAGTTCGGCAAGAGCATCGGGCACGACCTCGAAGAGGGGAAGATCACGCTGCCGTTGATCCACACCCTGGAAAACTGCACCGACGAGGAGCGCGAGCTGATCGAGTCTGTGGTGGAAAAGGAACTCCTCTCCGACGACGACTTCGCCCGTGTCCTCAGCCTGGTTCAACGCTACGGCGGCATCGAGCACACCGTGGCAAAGGCGACGGAGCACGTCGCGCTCTGCAAGAAGCATCTGGAGAAATTCCCCCTCTCCGCTGCCCGGGACGCGATGGCGGACCTCGCCGATTACGTGGTGACGCGCGTCAAATAACCGCCCCGTGCCCGGTGATTTAGCGGGTAATTTCCCCCGAATTCCCAGAAAATTGACGCGGCCCCTGGCCGCTACACCAGTTAATGGGCCCGGTTTAAGCCGGGCTCGTTTTGTTTACCCATGCCATCCTGCCGACTTCCGCGCATCCCGGCGAAACCCGCGCCAGTTCCCGCTCTTCTTGGTCCGCTTTTTGCTGTTCTGTTGCTGCGTTGCATTCAATGTGGTTTCTGCAGGGAGGTTGTGTGGACGAAGAGATGCTGTTGCACTCGTCTGAGATAGAGGTCAACGGAGAGGTTTTTAACATCAAGATTTTCTGCAGCGCGGCAGGGCGGTTCTTCGCCAAGACGTGCCTGGGGGAGGGGGATGTCATCATCACGGACGGCCCCTCCGTCCCGGAAGCGTTGCAGCGGCACGAGAACCTGCTTCCGCTGGCCGTCGGTACCCGCGAGCTCACCCAGAGCTACCTCGGCACCCGCAGGCCCAGGGTGCGCCGCATGTAACCTCCCCGCTGCGCAGGCGCCCGTTCGCGCCCGATATCCCGTCGCGGCCCGGCCGCCGCAGCGGCAGCTGTTCCGGCCCCGTTTCCCGGCCCGGATGCAGTTGCAGGGACTCCGCGTCCTTTTTTCCCTCCGTTACCTACCTTCTTCTTCCCCCACCCGTTCCTGCTTATCTCTTGTCCCCTTCCTGCTTTCTCATTATTGCCTTCAGCCGATGTCAAAGAAACGACCATGTCCTCTTCCTGTTATGTCGGGCGGTTCGGCAACGGGGCGGAAAGCTCCCCTTGCAAAAGAGTGAGCGGAAGGGGATGCTCATTACAAAAAGGTTGCCCTGAAGGGCCAAATGCGTTAAGAATTTACACTGGATTCCGTATCGGCCCCTGTCAACCCTCGTCCAGAGATCACATGCCCCCGAAGATACTTGTCATAGATGACGACAGCTCGCTTCGACGCGTGCTGGAGTACAACCTGCAGCAGGAGGGTTACGACGTTTACACCGCCGCGGACGGCGAAAGCGGCCTCATCCTCTTCGCCGAGAAAGCGCCGGCAGTCGTCGTCACCGACCTGAAGATGCCCGGGATGAGCGGTTTCGAGGTCCTCTCCGCCATCAAGGAGCGCTCTCCCGCCACCGTCGTCATCGTCCTTACCGCCTTCGGCGCCATCGACACGGCGGTGGAGGCGATGAAGCTCGGCGCCTTCCACTACCTGACCAAGCCGTTCAACCGCGAGGAACTGAAGGTCACGGTGCTGAAGGCGCTCCAGCTGCAGGGACTCTCGGAGGAGAACAGGCTCCTCAAGGAGGAACTCTCAGGCAGGGTCGAGTTCAAGAGCATCGTCGGGACCTCCCGCGCCATGGAGGGGGTCTTCTCGGTGGTGCGCAAGGTGGCCGACACCGAGGCGACCATCCTCATCACCGGCGAATCCGGCACCGGCAAGGAATTGGTGGCGCGCGCCATCCACTCGGGGAGTTCGCGCCGCGCCGGACCCTTTATCGCCGTCAACTGTGCCGCCATCCCGAGGGACCTCCTGGAAAGCGAGCTGTTCGGGCACGTGAAGGGGGCCTTCACCGGCGCCATCCGCGACAAGGAGGGGAAGTTCCAGTTGGCCGACGGCGGGACCATCTTCCTGGACGAGGTGGGGGACCTCCCGCTGGAGCTGCAGCCCAAGCTGTTGCGCGTCTTGCAGGAACGGGTCGTCGAGCAGGTAGGCGGCACCTCGCCGCAAAAGATCGACCTCAGGGTGGTGGCGGCGACCAACGCGGACCTCGAGCGCTGGATCGGCGAAGGGAAGTTCCGCGAGGACCTCTACTACCGCCTGAGCGTGATTCCGATAAAGCTCCCTTCGCTGAGGGAGAGGGTTGAGGACATACCGCTGCTGGTCCGCTATTTCTGCTCCAAGTTCGCGGCGGAGGGGGTGGCCTTCAGCAAGCAGGCCTTGGAGCGGCTGCAGGGCTACGCCTGGCCGGGGAACGTCCGGGAGCTGGAGAACACGGTCGAGCGTCTCCTTATCATGAGAGAGGGGGACCGGATCGACGCGGAGGACCTGCCGGAGAAGATCTCGGCCGTCTCCGCCGCGCCGGAAGGGGGGGGGCTGAGGCTCCCGCCGGAAGGGTACTCGCTGGAACAGCTGGAGATGGAGGTGGTCCTGGAGGCGCTTAACCGCTGCGACTGGAACCAGACCGCCGCGGCGCGGTTCCTGCGCATCCCGCGGCATACCCTCATCTACAGGATGGAAAAATACCATATAACGCAACCCGGGAGGAAATGATGAAGCGTTGGATCTGTGCTCTGCTGCTCCTGGCGGTCCTGGGCGCGCTGGGGTGCTCGAAGAAATCGGAGCCGCCGGCCGCCGAGGGGAACCCCGCCCCTGATTTCACCGTGAACGACCTTTCGGGGAAGCAGGTGCAGCTCGCCTCCACCAGGGGCAAAGTGGTCCTGGTCAACTTCTGGGCCACCTGGTGCCCCCCCTGCCGCGAAGAGATCCCGTCCATGATGAAGCTGAACCAGGCTATGCAGGGAAAGAACTTCCAGATGCTCGCCATCTCCATCGACGAGGGGGGGAGGGACGCCGTGCTGCAGTTCTTCCAGCAGAGCGGCGCGCAGCTGCCGGCCCTGCTCGACACGGACGGGAAGATCTCCAGGCGCTACGGCACCACCGGGGTTCCGGAGACCTTCATAGTCGACAAGAAGGGGATCATCCGTAAAAAGGTCGTAGGGGGAATGGACTGGAGCCACCCCGAAGTGATACAGTTCCTCGAACAGATGATGCAGGAGAAGTAGGGAAGCCGGCGGAAGAAAGCGCGGCGCGGCCGGAAGGGGCGCCTTGGGGAGGGTCACAGCATGGAAGCGAACAACATCAGCATAGTCGGCGCCTTTGTCGCGGGTCTGTTGTCGTTTCTCTCGCCCTGCGTCCTGCCGCTGATCCCGTCCTACATCACCTACATCACCGGGCTCTCCTTCGCCGATCTGAACGCGGAGCACCCGACCCACAAGGTGAGGCAGCAGACCATCATCCACTCGCTGCTGTTCATCGCCGGGTTCACCTGCGTCTTCGTCCTCCTGGGGGCCTCGGCCACCTTCCTCGGGGATTTCCTGCACGAGCACAAGACGGCGATCAGGAGGATCGGCGGGCTTTTGATCGTCGTCTTCGGCATCCACGTCTCCGGCTTCTTCGACATCGGCATGCTCCTGGGGGAGAAGAAGCTCACCCTGCACAGGAAACCGGCCGGGTACCTGGGGAGCTTCATCGTCGGCGTCGTCTTCGCCGCCGGCTGGACCCCCTGCATCGGGCCGATCCTCGCCACCATCCTGGCCGTCGCCGCCACCGAGGGGCGCGGCGTCTGGCTCCTGCTCACCTACTCCATGGGACTCGCCATCCCGTTCTTCCTCGCCGCCCTAGCCATGCACCAGTTCCTGGTCTTTTTCCGCCGCTTCAAGCGTCACATCCGTTTCTTCGAGATCATCACCGGCATTCTCATGGTGATCATCGGGATACTCATCTTCACCAACTCCCTGGTGGTGATCAGCAGGTACACGAGCGCCTGGTTCGGGGTGTAGGGTAGGGGGGATGCCGTGGGGAGGACCGCCTTTTCCATCCAGCTTTGCGTAGCGGACCTCGGCACCACCGAGGCGTTCTACGCGGGGATACTGGATCTTCCGGTGCAGCGGGCCATCACCCCTTTCGGGGCGCCGGAGCACCTCCTTTTGAAGAGCGAGGGGGGAGAGGTGATCTTCGTGGAGGATCAGGCGGTGGGGCAGCTGCACCCGATCCTGGAGGCGCGCCTGGACAACTTTCCGCGCGGGGTGGGGATGACGCTGCACGTGAAGGTGACCGGGATCGAGGATATCTACCAGGAACTCCTGGAGGAGGACCTGGAGATCCTCTACCCCCTGGAGCTGAAGCCGTACGGCACGCTGGAATTGTGGTGCTTCGACCCGGACGGCTACCTGGTGGTCCTTGAGGAAGAGGTCAGGGGGCGCTGATGGTGAAGACGCCGCTCTCCTCGCCGTTCTGGTTCACCACCTGCAGCCTGATCTCCTTGAGGGTCGGGTCGTACGGGTGGCGGTAGTAGATCAACTGGTTGCAACCTGCGTAGATGAGTTCGTCCCGCTCCCCCACCACCTGTTTTCCCGTCGCGATCCTGTTGCCGTCCACCACCAGTACCGATGTCTGCTGGAAATTCCGCCCGGTCACCGTGAGCTCATAGTAGTTGACGAGTTCCCTGCCGACGGCGACGCTCCCTATCTCCGGCTTGGCGTCGAGGAAGAGGGCGAGAACGCCCGAGATGGCGTCCGAGGGGTTCTTCACCTGTACCTGGTGCAGTCCGGGGGTGAGCGCCGGCGCGATGAAGGAGAGCGCCGCGGGGGAGAGGTAGCGGCTGGTGACGGCGGCGCCGTCGAGGATGACGCGCGCGCCTTCGCGGAAGTTGGCTCCGTTCACCGTGACCTCGCGCTCCCGGCCGGAGGCGCAACTGGTCACCGTGTCGGGAGAGAGCGAAGACGCCACCGGCTTTTGCGCCTGCAGCACGAAATTGTATGCCCGGCTGGTGGAGCCGTCCTCCCTTTTCAGGTAGAGGGCGTACACCCCGGGGGGAAGGTCCGGGATCTCGATGACGACGACCCGTCCGCCTGCCGCGGCTGTGGCCGGTACCTGGCGGCTGCCGAGGAAGGCGGTGGTGCCCGCCGTGAAGCCGGTGCCGTTCAGCGTGACCGTCATCCCCGGCTCCCCCTGGGCGGGTATGATGCTCAGCACGTTCAGGGGGGTGGACGGCGCCGCTTCGGGGCGCCTGGCCGTCCCCCGCTGCTGTGCGAGAGCGGTGGCGGCTATGATCAGGGACAGCATCAGGCTTACGATCAGCGTACGGAACATGATGGATCCTCCTGAAGCGAAAGGTGCGGGGAAAGCCTGTCACATTGTCAATTGTCCATTGTCAATTGTCAATCGTCATAGCCAGCCAGGTGCCGGCCACCAGGAAGATGAAGTTGGTGCCCCAGGCCGCCACCACCGGCGGCAGGAGTCCGACCTGGCCGAAGGAGATCATCACCGAGTTGGCTATGACATAGATGAAGCCGACTCCTAGGGAGAGCCCGATGCCGAAGGCGATGCCGCTCGACCTCCCCCCGCGCAGCGCGAACGGTATGCCGAGAAAGGCCATGACCGCGCAGCCAAAGGGCATGGAGACCCGGCTGTGCATCTGGGTCACGTACCTGGTCGGGTCGTGCCCCCCCGCCTTCAGTTTCCTGCAGTAGCGGTTCAGCTGCTTGAGCGTCATGCTGTCCGAGTACTTGCCGAGCACCTTCAGGTCCGCCGGTTTGAGCTTCAACTGCACCGGGAGCCCCTTCAGCTTCCGGGTCCCCGACAACTCCCCGGCGCGGAAATCCCTCAGCGTCACGTCGTTCAGGCTCCACCCCCGCTCGGTAAGGAGCGCCTCCGCCGCGTCGGTGCGCTTGAGCGGCGTCCCGGTCCCCGGCTGCAGCTCCCAGAGGGTCACCCCCTTCAGCACCTGCCTCGCGGGATCGAAGAGGCTCGCCCTGAGGACGGTCCCCTCCTCGCGGTACCAGATGTTCTCCTGGCGGAAGTAGGTGCTGGGGCTCTTCTTCTGGATCAGCACCTCCTGGATGTAGCTTCGTTCGGCAAAGGTTCTGGGGATGACCAGCTCCGCGTTGGCGAGGATGACGAGGCTTGCCAGAGTGGAGATGACGAGGATCGGGGCGCTGATCCGGGCGAGGCTCACCCCGCAACTCCGCATGGCGGTAAGCTCCGAGGAGAGCGAAAGCGTCCCGAGCGTCAAAAGGGTCGCCATCAGCACGGCAAGGGGCGCCGCGTCGTTCACCATCTCGGGGATCTTGTAGATGAAGAAGAGGGCGATATGCTCCATTTTCGCGCCGCCGCGCGTGTAGCGGGAGATCTTTTCCATGAAGTCGACCACCAGGTAGATGGCGACGAACGAGCCGAGGCAAAGCGACAGCATCCTCAGGTACGCCTTCGCGACGTAGCGGGTCAGAATCCTCATCGTCCGCCCCCCTTGCCGAGGCGGGCCATGAGGGCCTCCTTCAGGCGCGGGTAGAGCGAGGCGAGCGGCAGCGGCTCCTCCGCCGCGGTTTGCCGGAACAGGTACCCGCCCAGGAGCAGGAAGAGGACGTTGGGAGACCAGCTGGAGAGGACCGGCGGGAGGAACCCCTTGTCCCCGAGCGTGTCGAAGGCGGAGAGGACGATGTAGTAGAAAAGAAGTACCACGATGCTCAGGGAGAAGCCGGACGCCTTGCCGGAACGCTTGTTCTGGATCCCCAGCGGCATCGCCAGGAGGGTGAAGACGAAACAGGAGAAGGGGAGCGCCAGGCGGCTGTGGAACTCCTGCGCCATGGAGCGGACATCCTTCTCCTTCGCACCCCGCGGCGGATGCATCAGCTCGGTCATGGACATCTCAGACGCCTTCCGCATCGGTGCTTTGTTTGCCGGCGCCAGCGCAACCCGGAGGTTGTACTCCTGGAACTGCACCATCCGATAGCCGCTTTTGGCCTCGCTGCGGTGGATGGAGCCGTTTTGCAGGTGGAATTCCATGGCGTGGTTTCCCGGGTCGGAGAGAAGCGCGCCTGCGCTTGCGAAGATCGTCGCGGGAGCTGCCGAGTCCCTTTCGTCGTGGACGATGACCCCGGACATGGTCTGCCCCTTGGGGTCGAGGTTCTCGGCGTAGATCACCATCCCCGGGAAGGCGTTGTTGAAGACCTTCTCCTTGATCGCGACGGCGGCGCTGTTCTGCGCGATGTCGAACATCAGCTTCTTGAACGAGCTGTTGCCCCAGGGGACCGCGTAGACGGTGACCCAGAGGCAGGCAAGCGAGGTGAAGAGCGAAAAAAGCAGCGGCGGGGGGAGCAGGCCGTACAGGCTGATGCCGCAGCTCTTCATCGCGGTGATCTCGCTGTCCCCGGAGAGGCGCCCGAAAGCGAGGAGGATGGAGAGAAGCAGCGCCATCGGGATGGTGTAGAGCCAGAAGGAGGGGAGGAGGTAGAGCACCATCCGGATCACGTCGCCGAAGGGGACCCCCTTCTCGACCACCATCTCGGCAAGCTTCAGGAAGCGGCCCATCAGAAGGACGAAGGTGAAGGTCGCCATGCCGATCAGGAAAGGCGGCGGTATCTCCTTGAATATATAGACGTTGAGCGTTTTTTTCATGAAGTGGGCCATGATACATGAGATGGCGGGGGAAGTAAAGAAGGAGAGGTCTTGATCTTGATTGCGCTTTCCTGTAAAGATGTGGGCATGGAAAACAAAGAGATCATCAAGAAGGCGCTGCTTTTCTCGGGACTGGACGAGGAGTATCTGGTCGAGGTCGCCGGGATCGCGGTGAGGCGCCCCTTCGCGAAGGGGGAGACCCTTTTTACCGAGGGGGAAAAGGCGGAAGGCTTCTACCTGCTGGCTTCGGGGGCACTGAAGCTCTGCAAGATATCGCCTGACGGCAGGGAGAAGGTGCTGCACATGGTCCACCCGGTGGAGACCTTCGCCGAGGCGGCCTTCTTCGGCGACGGGATGTATCCCGCCGAGGCGCGCGGGGTGGAAAAGGGGGAGGTGCTCTTCTTTGCCCGCGGCGCCTTCATGGGGCTTCTGGAGCGCAACCCCCGCTTCTCCATGAACCTGATCGCCTCGCTGTCGCTGCTTTTGCGCCGCTTCGCCAGGCAGATCGAGGAACTCTCCTTCGCGGACGCGCCGTCGCGCCTGGCTTCCTACCTCCTCGACCTCGCGGCGCGCAAGAGCACGAGCTTTCAGGGGAAGACCTACCTGGAGCTCGACATGCGCAAGGGGGAGCTCGCCTCGCGCCTTGGCACCGTCAGCGAGACCCTGTCGCGCACCTTCAAGAAATTGAAGGAGGAAGGGGTCATCGAGCTGGACGGGAACAAGGTGACCATCATGCAGATGGAAAAGCTGAAGACGATCGCGGGGAGATAGCGGAGAACCTCTGTTCCGGACACGGCGACGATACCGCGGGATGCGGGTTGATGAAGGCAGATCGGGCAGGGCGCTCTTTTTCGGTATACCGGCAAGGGCCCTGTTCAATCTGCCTTTATTAGTTTCAAGGTGAATGTATTTTAAGCTTACTTGCGGGAAAAATACAGCTGCGGCGATTACGCATCCGCTCCCACAGGAGGGTTGCAAACATTTGAATCTAAAATATTAATTAATATTTTTATTTAATGGCGAAGATTGGGCTTGATATAGGAAAAGAGACTGCTATAATTTGCCGGGTCGCCGGTCCTGGATAATGAAGCAGGTTCTTGTGGAGGTAGCTTGGATTGGGAATGTTGTTGGAGTAAGGAAGAGATTGCGCCCGAGAGCTGTCCATACGTGGGGGAGGGAGAGGAGGATCTCTACACCTCCCACCGTCGCCGGGTCGTGGAGAAGTGCGTCGAGTGCCCCCGTTTCAAGAACGACCTGGCCAGGATGAAGGGGACGGGTTACCCGCTTTCGGACGTGCTCCCGTACATCCTGACCGAGTTCCAGGAGCAGAAGTCCCAGATGGGGGCGATGCTGAGCTTCCTGAACAGCAAGAACCGCGAGATCAAGTTCCTGCGCGAAGTAGGCCTCGTGCTGCAGACCTCCCTGGACCTGGACGAAGTCCTCTCCATCGCCATGACCGCCATCACGGCGGGGAAGGGTTTCGGCATGAACCGGGCCTTCCTCCTGATGACGGACAAGGAGCGCCGCAACATCCGGGGCTACCTCGGCGTCGGTCCCAGGGACTACGAGGAGGCATGGCGGACCTGGGAGGATATCGGACGGAGCAACTTCAGCCTGAGGGAATTGGCGCGGGATTTCCAGAAGACCAAGCTCTCCTCCGAGAAGGTGAAGTTCCACGACATCCTGCAGCAGCTCACCGTGCCGCTCGCGGACCAGGGGCACATCTTCAACCGTACGCTCCTCGGCAAGAAGCCGATCCTGGTGGAGAACGCACTGAACAACCCCGACCTCGACCGGGGGCTGGCCCGCATCCTCGGGGTCGACACCTTCCTGGTCATGCCTCTCATATCGAGAAACCGCCGCATCGGGATCATCATCGCGGACAACTGCATCACCCACAAGCCGATCACCCTGCAGGACATGCAGTCGCTGGAGACCTTCGCCTTCCCGGTCGCCTTCGCCCTCGAACGCGCCTCTCTCTACGAGCGCCTCCAGGAGGAGGTGGCCAAGCAGAAGGCGGCAAACGTCAAGCTCCGCGAACAGCAGGAGTTGATCGTGAAGATGGAGAAGATGGCGCTGGTGGGGAAGATCACCTCCAGCATCGCGCACTCCATAAGGAACCCGCTCATGGTGATCGGAGGCTTCGCCCGGACCCTGCTCAAGGGGAGCACGGAGAACGACGAGAACAGGACCTACCTGGAGTCGATCGTGCGCGAGACGAGGCAGCTGGAGGACGTGTTGAGCGAGGTTTTGGACTATTCCGAGTCGCTCTTCCCGGTCACGGACTACTGGGACCTGAACGAGCTGGTGAGGGCGGCGCTGGCGGAGCTTTCCGGGGTCATGGAGCAGGCGGGGGCGGTCTGCATCCAGGAACTCTCGACCGAGCTCCCGATGGTGCGGATCGACTACAAGCAGATCAGCTACTGTCTGAAGACCATCACCGCCACGGCCCTCTCCACCCTGGGGCAGGGGGGGGAGCTGACCGTGGAGAGTCTCCAGGACGGGGACGGGGTGATGTTGCGCATCAGCGACAACGGCAAGTCCCTCTCCAGGAAAGCGATGGAGACGCTGACGGCGCCGTTTTTCCAGACCCAGGAGATGGGGGAGGGAGTCGGCCTGTCGCTTTGCAAGACCATACTGGAGAGGCAGGGGAGCACGCTGTCAATAACGAGCCGTCCCGGTGGCGGCAATATCTATAGTATCCGGCTCTTGACGAGAAAGGAGAATGTCTGACATGGCGAAACTGTTGGTGGTGGATGACGAGGCGAACATCAGGCTTTTGTACGCGCAGGAGCTGAGCGATGAGGGGCACGAAGTGGTGACGGCGGCGTCGGCGACCGAGGCCGTGGAGAAACTCCAGGCGGGGGATTTCGACCTCGCCGTCCTGGACATCAAGCTGAAAAACGAGAGCGGCATCGATCTCTTGCAGCAGATAGTAAAGGAGCGCCAGACCCTCCCGGTGATACTCTGCACCGCCTTTTCCTGCTATAAGGACGACTTCTCCGCCTGGCTCGCCGACGGTTACGTCGTGAAGTCGAGCGACCTGCAGGAGCTCAAAGACGAGATAGCCCGGGTCCTCGCCAAGAAGCAGAAGGCCGCGGCGACCTAGAAAAACCTCAACCTTAGTCTTAGTCTTAATCTTAATCTGATTCCTGATCTGCTATGCTCCGGAGGGTTAACCTATGAAGGCAGTCATTATGGCGGGGGGCTTCGGCACCCGCATGCAACCGCTCACCTGCAACCTCCCCAAGCCGATGGTTCCGTTGATGAACCGTCCCATCATGCTCCACATCGTGGAACTCCTGAAGAAATACCAGATCACCGACCTGGTCATGCTCCTGTACCATCAGCCGAGCGTGATCAAGAACTTCTTTCGCGACGGCGCCGACCTGGGGGTCAGGATCACCTACGTGACCCCTTTGGAGGACATGGGGACGGCGGGCGCGGTGAAGTGCGCGGAGAAGTTCCTGGACGAGCGCTTCCTGATCATCTCCGGCGATCTTCTCACCGATTTCAACCTGCAGAAGGTGATCGACTTCCACGAGGCCAACAAGGCGCTGGCCACCATCACGCTCACCTCGGTCAAGGACCCGCTCCAGTTCGGCGTGGTCATCACGGACAAGGAGAAGCGGATCACCCAGTTCCTGGAGAAGCCCGGCTGGGGCGAGGTCATCTCGGATACCATCAACACCGGCATCTACGTCCTGGAGCCGGAGATCTTCAAGTACATCCCGGAAGGGGAGAACTTCGACTTCTCGCAGGACCTCTTTCCGCTGCTTCTGAAGAAGAAGTCGCCGCTCTTCGGCTTTCCGGTCAAGGGGTACTGGCGCGACATCGGGAATACCGACTCCTACCGTGAGGCCCACCACGACATCCTGAAGGGAAAGGTGAGCGTCAAGGTGGACGAGTCGAGGAAGGAGATGGTCGGAACCGACCTCCGTATCGGCCTCGACGTGAGGCTCGGCGAGGGTACCGTACTCGAGGGGACCGTGGTGGTGGGCGACAACTCGCAGGTGAGCCCGGGGGCCCAGATCAAGGACTCGGTGATCGGCCGCAACTGCACCATCGAGGCGGGGGTGAGGCTCTCGCGCGCGGTGGTCTGGGACAACGTGTACATAAAGAAGGGGGCCAAGATCAACGACTGCGTGATCTGCAACAACGTCAGCGTCGGCTTCGGCACCGTGATGGAGGAAGGGGGGGTGGTGGCGGACGACACCGCCATCGGCGAGGAGGCCTACATCAAGAGGGACGTCAAGATCTGGCCCCGCAAGGTGATCGAGGGGGGCGCCACCGTCACCGGGAACCTGATCTGGGGCGAGCGCTGGAAGAAGTCGCTCTTCGAGGGGGAGATGATCAAGGGGCTCACCAACATCGAACTCACCCCGGAATTCGTGGCGAAGCTCGGCTGCGCCTACGGCACCTCCCTCCCCAAGGGGAGCCACGTCCTGGTCGGCCGCGACGCGACGCTCTCCTCCCGGATGTTGAAGCGGAGCTTCCTCGGGGGGATCCTCTCCGCCGGGGTGAACGTGCGCGACATCAGGATGGTCTCCCTCCCGATCCTGCGCTACAAGCTCCGCACCTTCGGCGAGGTGGGAGGGGTGCATTTCCGCCAGTCGATGGAGGACCCGGCGACCACCGAGATCGTCTTCCTCGACGCCGACGGCCTCGACTTCTCCAGCTCCATGGGGAAGAACGTGGAGCGGATCTTCTACAAGGAGAACTTCCGGCGCGCCCACCACATGGAGCCGGGGGGGATCACCGAACTCCCGCAGGTGCTGGACTTCTACCGCGAGGGGTTCTTCCGGGGACTGGACCAGCAGCTGATCCGGGGGGCGGGCGCCAAGGTGGTGATCGACTTCAACCATTCCGCCGCGGGGCAGATACTCCCGCAGATCCTGAACGACCTGGGGTGCGAGGTGATCGGGCTCAACACCTACCTGGACGAGCAGCGCGGCTCCAAGAGGGCGGACGAGAAGCCGCACTCCCTGCAGCAGCTCTCGAAGATCGTGGTGACGCTGGAGGCGCGCGCCGGGTTCTGGCTCGACCCGACCGCCGAAGAGATGGTGCTCGTGGACGAGACCGGGAAGGTGTACCCCCCGGAGGAACTCCTGCCGCTCATGACGGCGCTCATGCTGAAAAGCGGCGTCAGGGGCGCCTTCGCGGTCCCCGTCTCCGCCCCGTCCATCATCGAGGAGATGGCGCTGGAGAACGGCTGCTCGGTCCGCAGGACCAAGAGCGCGGAGCGCTCCATGATCGAGGTGGCCATCTCCCCCGAGGTGGTGCTGGCGGGATCGATGGGGGGGCGCTTCGCCTTCCCGAAGTTCCAGGCCGCCTTCGACGGCATGTTCACCATCGCCAAGACCATCGAACTCTCCGCCGCCGCCGGCATCCCGCTTTCCCGCGTGATGAGGGACGCCCCGCGCAGATGCTTCCTGCAGGGGAAGGTCCCCTGCGTCTGGGAGAAGAAGGGTGGGATCATGCGCAAGATGAGCGAGGACAGCCTGGAGAAGGAGGCGAGCTTCATCGACGGCATCAAGGTCTCGTTCGGGCACGACTGGGTGCTGGTGCTCCCGGACCAGTACCAGCCGGTGATCCACGTCGTGGCCGAGGCGAAGGAGCAAAAGACGGCGCAAAGGCTCCTGGAGGAGTACATGCAGAAGGTCGAGAAGTGGAAGAAGGAGCTGCCGTAAGGCGATCCGCCCGCGGCGGGAACAGTGCGGCGGCAGGCGCCAGGCTCGCCGCACCCAAAGAGGTAACATGACCGAGCCGTTGTACGTCTCCTTCCTGTGGCACATGCACCAGCCCTTCTACAAGGATCCGGTCCGGGGGGAGTACGTCCTCCCCTGGGTCTACCTGCATGCGGTGAAGGACTACTACGACATGCCGGCCATAGTCGACGCGGCGCCGGGCGCGAGGGTCGTCTTCAACCTGGTCCCCTCGCTTTTGGAGCAGATCATCGACTACGCCTCCGGCGAGGCGGTCGATCCCTTCCTGCTGCGGGCCCGCATGTCGCCGGCGGAGATGGGGGAGATGGACAAGCTCTTCATCCTGGAGAACTTCTTCTCCGCCAACCGGCAGCGGATGATCGAGCCGCACAGGCGCTACCGCGAGCTCTACGCGCTTGCCGGAGACGGCGCCCCGGGGAGCCCGTCCGAGAGGATCGCCCGCCTGAGCGACCAGGACTTTCTGGACCTGCAGGTCTGGTTCTACCTCTCCTGGACCGGCGAGGCGGCCCG
The DNA here is from genome assembly GCA_003490025.1 of Geobacter sp. GTDB lineage: Bacteria > Desulfobacterota > Desulfuromonadia > Geobacterales > Geobacteraceae > Geomonas. The sequence continues at coordinate 97,561 of DNJC01000145.1, forward strand.
CCGGCGCTTCCCGCTCTTCCTGGAGCTGATTCGCAAGGGAGAGGGGTTCACCGCGGCGGACAAGCTCCTCCTTCTGGAGACCCAGCGCGAGCTGATCGGGGAGATCATCCCGCTCTACAAGCGGCTGCACGAGGAGGGGAAGGTGGAACTCTCCGTCACGCCGTACTTCCACCCGATCCTCCCCCTTTTGTGCGACACTCGCATCGCCCGGGTCGCCATGCCCAAGGCGAACCTCCCGAGCATCCCCTACCGCTACCCGGAGGACGCCCGGGGGCAGGTGGCCTACGGCATCGAGACCTTCGAGAAGCTCTTCGGCTTCACCCCGAAAGGGATGTGGCCCTCGGAGGGGTCGGTGAGCGACGAGGCGCTCGCCATCATGGCGGAGAAGGGGATCTCCTGGACCGCCTCGGACGAGTGGGTGCTGTCGCAGACCCTCCCGGGGGGGCTGGGGCGCGAGCGCGAGGCGCTCTACCACCCGTACAGCTTCCGGCGCGGTGAGCGCGACATCGCCCTGTTCTTCCGGGACCAGGGGCTTTCCGACCTGATCGGCTTCACCTATTCCCAGTGGGAGACGGAGCGGGCCGTGGCGGACTTCGTCGGGAAGCTGAGGGAGGTGCGGCAGCGCTGCCGCACGGCCTGCGTGGTCCCGGTGATCCTCGACGGGGAGAACGCCTGGGAGTACTACCCGGAGAACGGCCTTCCCTTTCTTTCCAAGCTCTACGCGGCGATCGAGCAGACCCCCGGGCTCGCGGCGGCCACCTTCTCCGAGGTGCTGGAACTCGTCCCGGAGAGGCACCCCCTGGGGCACGTGCACCCCGGCTCCTGGATCAACGCCAATTACGGCATCTGGATCGGGCACCCCGAGGAGAACCTCGGCTGGGAGTACATCGCCAAGGCGCGGGCGGCGGCCGTGCGTGGAAACCCGGAGGTGGCGAGCCTTTTGTCCGGCGGCGAAAGCCGCGACGAGACGGCCAGGCTGGCCTGCAAGGCGCTCTATGCGGCCCAGGGGAGCGACTGGTTCTGGTGGTACGGGGACGACCACTACTCCCCCCACTCCGGGAGCTTCGACCTCCTCTTCAGAAGCCATCTCATGAACGTCTACCAGCTCCTCGCGCTGGAGATCCCGAGCGAGCTCAAGGCGCCGATCAAGAAACAGTTCCCGGCAGGTTTCGTCCGGGCTCCCGCCGCCTTCATAACGCCGGCCATGACGGGGGTGGCGAGCGACTACTTCGAGTGGCTCGCCGCGGGGCTCTACGACCTCACCAAGCTTTCCTCCGCCATGCATGCGGCGGAGGGGCTTTTGCAGTCGTTCTTCTACGGCTTCGACCTGAACTTCTTCTACTTCCGGATCGACGGCGTGCATTCGCTGGATAAAACCCTGCAACAGGAAGACCGGCTCTGGCTGCACCTTTCGCACCGCGGCGAGCTGAGGCTGGAGATGGAGCTTGGCTCCGGCGAGCGCCGGCTGCAGTCGAGGACGGACCTGGGGTGGCAGGAGACCGGGATCGCGGCGCGCTACAGCATCGGCCGGATCGCCGAGGCGCGCGTGCCGCTCTCTCCCCTGGGGCTTTGCGCCGGGGACCAGGTCGAGGCGTATTTCACCATCACCCGCGGCGGCACGCAACTCGGGCGCTGGCCCTTTGACGCGACGCTCACGCTCTCCTATGCGGGCCCCGAGCTGGGGCTGGAACTGGGGCTGGAGCCGCCGCCGGCCTCGATGGTCCCGGGTTCGGAATCTCATGAATAATTTATTGTAGAAATACCTTTACCTATTTCTCTAATTAATCTAAAATAGCTTATAATTCCGAGGTCTTAGAGGTTTTACATGAAGATTTTGTTCGTAGCGTCCGAGGTCACCCCCTTTGCCAAGACCGGAGGTCTGGCGGACGTGGCCGGCGCGCTCCCCAAGACGCTCAAGGCCCACGGTCACGACGTGAGGATCATGATGCCCTTCTACTCGGTGGTTGAGAAGGGGGGCATGGCCGTCAGGAAGGGGCGCAAGAGCGCCTCGGTCATCATCGACGGCGTCGAGAAGAAGGGGTTCCTGCGCCAGGCTTCGCTCGGGGAGATCCCGGTTTACCTCATCGAGAACAAGGAGTACTTCGCCAGGGAGGAACTCTACGGCACCCCGAGCGGCGACTATCCGGACAACGCCCAGCGTTTTTCCTTTTTCTGCCGCTGCGTGCTGGAACTCCTGAAGAAGATGGACTTCCGCCCCGACATCATCCACTGCCACGACTGGCAGACGGCGCTGATCCCGCACTACCTGAAGCACGAGAGAAAGCACGATCCCTTCTTCGCTAAGACCGGCGTCATCTTCACCATCCATAACCTCGCCTACCAGGGGCTCTTCCCGCCCGAGGCGCTGGCGACCATGGGGCTCTCCAAGGAGTGCTTCACCATCGACGGTCTGGAGTTCTACGGCAAGGTCAACCTGCTCAAGGGGGGGATAGTGACCGCCGACCTGGTCACCACCGTCTCCGAGGCGTACTGCCGCGAGATCCAGACGCCGGAGATGGGGTGCGGACTGCACGGGGTACTGCAGAACAGGAAGGACGACCTCGTCGGCATACTGAACGGGCTCGATTACGACGAATGGAACCCGGCCATGGACAAGGAGATCATGAAGAACTACAGCCATGCCTCCCTGTCCGGCAAGATGGTGGACAAGATCGGCCTGCAGAGGCTGATGGGTCTTGTCAGCGCACCCGAGATCCCGCTCTTCGGCATGGTGTCGCGCATGGTGGCGCAGAAGGGGTTCGACCTGATCGCGGAGGTTCTCCCGACCATGGCCAAGGCGCCGATGCAGTTCGTGCTCCTGGGCAACGGCGAGGAGCGCTACCTGAAGGCGTTCAAGGAGATAAAGGCCGCGGGCGCACGCAACATCTCCTTCAATAGCGGCTTCGACCATTCCCTGGCCCCGAAGATCTACGCCGGGAGCGACATGTTCCTGATGCCCTCCTTCTTCGAGCCGTGCGGGCTCGGGCAGTTGATCGCGATGCGCTACGGCACCGTCCCGGTGGCGCGCAGGACCGGCGGGCTTGCCGACAGCGTGTTCGATCCGCAGGACGCCGACAAGACCCCCAACGGTTTCCTGTTCGAGGAGTACACCCCGGAGGCGCTCTGGGAGGCGATGAGCCGGGCCATGACGGCGTACCAGGACAAGGTGTTCTGGAAAAAGCTCATGCGACGCGGCATGAGCAGCGACTATTCCTGGCAGAACTCGGTGAACAAGTACCTGGAGCTTTACCGGAGGGCGTTGGCGCGCAAGGGAGGTGAAGCGTGACGGTAGAGATCGACGACCTGGACGAGCTGACCAGCGAGATCCGCAGACTCATCGAAAGCAACAAGGCATTCCTGGAGCGGGTCAGCGACGAGGATTACGATGAGGAAGGCGAGGACGAGGCAGAGCCGGAAGACGAGCCCGAGTCGGCTGAGGATTTCGAGGAACTTTGAGAAGGGGGCCAAGCGGCTCCCGCGGAAATGAAAAGGGCGGCACCGGGAAAATCCCCGGCGCCGCCCTTTTTGGTTTTATTGTGTCTCGCTCCTTGTTGCCGCTACTTCGCGGGGGGAGTCTCCGGCACGATATCCCCGGAGGGGACGGCAACCGGCGCCGGCTGCGGCGCGGGAGCCGGTGCGGCCGGTGCGGCGGCCGGTGCAGTCGGTGCGGCTGCGGGTGCGGGAGCCGCGGGTGCGGCCGTCGGCGCTGCCGGGGTCGGTGCGGCTGCGGGAGCCGGAGCCGGAATGACGACCGGGGCCGGGGTCGGGGGGAGCGTCTCTTTCTCCTTCTCCTTCCAGAACAGCGGCTTGTAGGTCTTCAGCAGGGTAAGCATCTCCTCGTACTGCTTGGCGTAGATGGTCGACACCTGCGGTGCGTTGGCGATGCTGGAGGGCTCGGTCTTGGCGAAGGCGGCCGTCACGCCGGCGACGGTCTTGAATTTCACGTCCACCTTCTCGCTCAGGTTCGCCGCCGCCTCGTCGAAGTCGGGGTACTGCAGCGCGAAGAAGAGCGGATAGGAGAGGGTTGACTGCCGGAAGTTCGGGTACTCCCAGATCGTGTTCCCTTCCCGGTCGATCATCTGGGCCGTCATGATCAGGTAGTTGAAGTTGGTCTCCAGGAAGGAGAGGAAGTTGCTGGAGAAGACCTTGCCCGGCCTGGTGAGGCCGCTCACCGTCACGAAGAGGAGGGCGTCCAGGCCGTTTTCCGTCATGAGCTGCTTCAACTCGTCCTTCTTGTAGAAGTACTTGTTGTAGATGACGCCGGCGTCGTCGCGCCGCTCCTTGCTGGAGACCAGGGTCGAGAAGAGGCGGGCCGGATCCCCTTCCACCTGCCTGACGGCGTAGAAGGTGCCGGTCGCCCTGAGGCGAGCGATCAGCTCCTTCTCGTTCTTCGCGTTGTAGGCGCGGACCAGCGCGACTATGGCCCCCTTCTCCGGGTGCCTGATGTCGGATTCGGCGTCGGTGAAGATGGGGGCGACCCCGATGGTCTTCACCTTCTTCTCCAGGGTCTCCTGCGGGATGCTGTAGTAATTGTGCGCGCAGCCGAACATGCTGCAGGTTGCCAAGAGTAGCAGTGCTGATTTCAAAACGGTCCGCATGGGGTTAACGCCTCCTGTAAAGGAATTCCAACGTACATTGCCGTCTTATAGCAGAAGCTCACCTGAAGCGCCACAGCTTATTGCTGTTCCTCCAGCATGATGAACCCTACCTGCCGTCCGGTGTCGCCGCCGTCGCGGCGGTAGGAGAAGAAGAGTTCCTGGTTGCAGCTGACGCAGAACTCCGTTCCCTGGACCTGCGAGGCCGAAAGCCCGGCGTCGGAGAGGAGCAGCCGGTTCGCGGCGGCTAAGTCGAGCATCCATTTCCCCTCGGCATGCTCCTTAGCGACAAGATCCCAGGCCATGCCCGCTTTCTTGAATGCGTCCCGCACCGGGCGGTCCACCTCGTAGCAGCAGCCGGAGATGGAGGGGCCGATGGCGGCGAGGATGTCCTTCTTGTCGCAGCCAAAGAGGGTCACCATCGCCTCGACGCCTTTCCCTGCGATGTTGGCGGCCGTCCCCTGCCACCCGGCGTGCAGGGCGGCAACCACCCGCTGCACCGGGTCGTGCAGCAGGACCGGTACGCAGTCTGCGATGCAGACGGCGATGCAGATCCCCGGCTGGTTGGTGACGATGCCGTCGCATTCCAGCTTCAGGAAGTGCGAAAGCTCCGAGTTGGGGGCGTCGATCACCAGGAGGTCCGTGCCGTGCACCTGGGTCACGGTGAGGAAGTGGTCCAGCGTGGCGCCGACGCTCCGGGCGAGGAGGCTGCGGTTTCCTTCCACGTTGTGCGAGGAGTCGAGCGTGTTGCTTCCCAGGTTGAGGGAGTTGTAGGGGGGGCGGGAAACCCCCTCGTGGCGCGTGGTGAAGCCGGCTACGGCCCCCTGCGCGCCGAGTCTCGGCTTCAGGTACTGGATCTTTCCTGCTTTACACATTTCCATGAACGGCACCTCTTTATAGGGGTTAGGGGCTAGGGACTGGGGGCGCCCCATTTCCTAGTCCCTGTTTTTACTTTCCAGATATGCCACGATCCCGGCCATGTCGGGCGGGAGTTCGGTGTCGAACTCAAGGTACTTCCCGGAGACCGGGTGCAGGAAGCCGAGCGTCTTCGCGTGCAGCGCCTGCCGTCCCATCGACTTGATCATCTGCTTCAGTACCGGGTCCTGCACCCCCGAAAGCCTCCCGCCTCCGCCGTAGACCTCGTCGGCCACAAGCGGGTGCCCCGCCTCCGACATGTGCACCCTGATCTGGTGGGTGCGCCCGGTCTCGAGCTTCAGGCGGATCAGCGTGATGCCCGGGTAGCGAGCCAGCACCCGCCAGTGGGTGACCGCCTCCTTGCCGTGGCGCGCCTTCCCGGACATCTTCTTCCGGTCGGTGGGGTGACGGCCGATGATCGACTCGATCCGCCCCTTGTCTTCCTTGGGGCTGCCGTACACCAGCGCGAGGTAGACCCGCTTTATGGTGTGCTCCTTGAACTGCTCGGCGAGCGCGTTGTGCGCCCGGTCGCTCTTGGCTACCACCAGGGTCCCGGAGGTGTCCTTGTCGATCCTGTGCACGATCCCCGGGCGGAGTTCCCCCCCTATGCCGGAGAGGTCCTTGCAATGGGCGAGGAGCGCGTTGACCAGCGTCCCCTCGGGGTTCCCCGCGCCCGGGTGCACCACCATCCCCGCCCCCTTGTTGACCACCACGACCTCCGGGTCCTCGTAGAGCACCTCGATCGGGATCTCCTCGGGCTGCGGCTCGGCGGGGACCGGCGGCGGGACGATGATCGATATCCCCTCGCCACCCTTGAGCTTCAGGGCGGGTTTCTGCTTTTGACCGTTCACCGTGGCGAAGCCGGTTTCTATCAGCCTCAGCGCGGCGGAGCGTGTGATCTCGGGGACGCTGCGCGAGATGAAGCTGTCCAGACGCTCGGGTTCGGCGTCGACGGGAAAGGTGAGCTGGATCGGTTCCATGTTCTGACTGCTCCGGGGAGCGCAAAGGCTCCCGTAAAAAAAGCGAGGGCGCGTTTCGGTTGGAAGCGCGCCCGGGCATTGTTGTCCAAAGAGGAAGTGGTACTGCCTACCAGATGGTCGATTCGATCTTCCCTGCCCGCTTTATCAGTACGTCGACCACGGCTATGTCGAAGATGTTCGAATCCGCCAGCTCCTTGGTGACGCGGGACTGGAAATGCTCCCTCCCCTCGGTCAACTGGTCTTGCAAAACCTCGAATATGTTGTCGTCCTTGATACCCTGCTCAACCTTCTCCTTGTTGTACAGGGCAACATCCGAGATTATCGCCCTCGCAAGCCTTCTGGCCTGATCGCGGTTTTCTATGAGGCTCATGAATTCCCCCGGCTGCTGATATCGGCAATACTATACGCAGTTTTCGCCCAAGATACTATCTTAATTTTAGGGCGAAGTAGATGCTGGCGCTTCCCCTCTTCACGAGGAGCGCCACGGCGCCGCGGTTGCCGGCGCCCTTCATCGCCCTTTGGTACTCGGCCAGGTTGCGCACCTTCCTCTGGTTCACCGACACGATGATGTCGCCGCGCTGGATGCCGCTCTCCTCGGCGATCCCCCCCGGCTCCAGGTCGCTCACCACCACGCCGCTGATGCCGCGCGCCCGCATCTCGGCCCCGAGTTCCTCCACCGACAGGCCGAGGACCCCCGCCTCGCGCTCGGTGGGCCGCTGCGACTGCGCCGGCGTGCTCTCTGCGGATGTGGTGATGACGAAGACCTTGAGCTGCTTGCCGTCGCGGTACAGCTCGACCTCCACCTTCTTGCCGATGGGCGTGTCCCCCACCAGCCGCTGCAGCTGGCGCACGTCCTTCACGGTGGTGCCGGCAAAGCCGGTGATGACGTCCCCCTGCATGATCCCCGCCTTGGCGGCCGGGCCGCCGGGGACCACGTCGTTCACCAGGGCTCCGTAGGCCTTGGGGAGGCCGAACGAATTCGCCATCTCCTGGGTGACCGACTGGATGGAGACGCCGAGCCAGCCGCGGCTCACGTTCCCCTTGCTGATCAGCTGCGTGACCACCTGCTTGGCCATGTTCACCGGGATGGCGAAGCCGATCCCCTGTCCGGCGGCGACGATCGCGGTATTGATCCCGATCACCTCGCCGTACACGTTGAGGAGGGGCCCTCCGGAATTACCCGGGTTGATGGAGGCGTCGGTCTGGATGAAGTCCTCGTAGGTCTCGATCCCCATGTTGGAGCGGCCGGTGGCGGAGATGACGCCCACCGTCACGGTGCGGTCCAGGCCGAAGGGGTTCCCGATGGCTATGGCCCACTGGCCGACCTGCAGCTTGTTGGAGTCGCCAAGGACGGCGGCCGGCAACGGCTCCTTGGCGTTTATCTTTATCACCGCGATGTCCGTCTTCGGGTCGGAGCCGATCACCTTTCCGGTGTAGACGCTCTCGTTGGAGAGTTTCACCTGGATGGTCTCCGCGTCCCTGACCACGTGGTCGTTGGTTACGATGTACCCTTCCTTGTTGACGATGAACCCGGAACCGAGTGAACTCTCCCTGCGGTACTGCGGACGTCCCCCCTCGCCGAAGAACTCCTCGAAGAACGGCGACGACTCGAAGAAGGGGCGGACCAGCTTTTTCCTGCCTACGGTGGAGATGTTGACTACGGAAGGGGTGACGCTTTTTACCAGGTTGGTGAACGCCTGCTGGGTGGCCAGCATGTCCTTGGGGACTTCCTGCACCGGCGCCGGCACGGTCTCCTTGCGTCCCGATTCGTACAGCATCGCCCCTTCTTTTTTCTTGCAGCCGAAAAGGACGCTGAAGACGATCAGGCAGGCAACGAGGACTCTGGCGATTTTCATTTGACGCTCCTAGGGATGGGTGCGCTAACGGAAGTGGAAAGCCTAGCCAAAAAATGGATTGATGTCAACCCTTTCGGCTGTTCCGGGGGGGCTCGACCCCAGTTGTAAATACCCCTTGACGCGGATTAAGGATTTGCATATATATGGCTGAACGGGGGTGCCACGTGCAAGAGCGAATCAAGCAGGAAATTAAGGAGATGAAGCTGGGGGAGAAGGTGCGCAGTCTGCGCCAGGAGCAGCGGCTCACGCTGCAGGCCCTGGCGGACATCACCGGGCTCTCCAAGCCGCTGCTGTCGCAGATCGAGAACGACCAGGTGACGCCGCCCATCGCGACGCTGCTGAAGATCGCGAAGGGGCTGAAGGTCGGCATCCACTACTTCTTCGAGGAAGCGGGGGACCGTCAGAAGTTCATGCTGACCCGCGGCGAGCAGTCCCCTCTCGGGAGCCAGCGACGTCCCGGCAAGGACAAGGTCGAGCATGGCTATATGTATAAGCCGCTTGCTCCCGGGATGCGCCAGAAGAAGGTCGAGCCGTTCCTGATCGAGTTCGAACAGCGCGCGTGGGACGACAGCCTTTTCTACAGCCACGAGGGTGTCGAGTTCGTCTATCTCCTGGACGGGGAACTCGAATTCCACTATGCCGACGAGGTGATGCGGCTGGCCCCGGGCGACAGCATCTACTATGAGTCGTCCGAGCCTCACGGCTATGTCTCGGTGGGCGAGGTCCCGGCCCGCGCGGTCGCCGTCCTTTATACCAAGGGATAGCTCCCGTCCCCTCCGGTGCAGGCTTTTCGCAAATCATGACCTCCTTCCGCCGCCGTGCTTTTTCGTTGCGGCGGAAGGAGTTATGCTCATTTTTTTATTTGACAACTCCATTTCCCGCGCTTAATATCTTACCTTGTCCAAAACCTTCCACGATCATTTCGTTCGTTGCCCGGAATCGCCTCCCCTACCCAATACCGACCTGGCGTAGCAACTTCTTCTGAAGCAGGATGTTCACGACCGCCTTGCCTGTTGCGTTTTTGGTTAGATATTTCTACTCATTAAATCGTTGACGGCCGGGTATCGCTTTGTTATAAAGCTGGACTCCGCAGCACGAACGTTCTTTGCAACCGAATATGTACCGGCAGAAAAGATTGGGACAGGAGTACCTTGCGGTGCTGCTGCTCTCGGTCCGGGGCGATCCGCTGGATCGGCCCTCTGCAAAAGCCACCGAAAATAATTCTGAAAAGAATGATTGACAGGCGGCTCCGGTTCAGGTAGATTGCCGAGTCTGTCGCAGCGAGCGGCTTGGTCTTTGAAAACTAAATAGTAGACGAAACAGCCTTGTGGGTTTTGTAACAAAAATGTCAGTTGTTTCAAACTAGAATCG
>DNJC01000116.1 GCA_003490025.1 Geobacter sp.
ACTCGGCGACCAGGAAGGTCGCCTCCGGGGTCTCGACCGTCTCGATCCCGATCTCCACCTCCTGCACGCTCCGCTACTACGCGGTCGACGGCGGCTCGAACCCGAGCCAGCCCTCCTCGCAGCTCTACAGCTTCAACCTGGCCCCCTCGATCTCAGGCCTTCCGACGAAGGTGGCGCTGAGCGGAACCCCCTACGCCTTCACCCCGCAGGGGAGCGTCCCCTCGGGCGCCATAGCCTACACCATCGTCAACAAGCCGGTCTGGGCCAGCTTCAACGCCGGGACCGGCGCCCTCACCGGCACCCCGACCGCGTCCCAGGTCGGCACCTACGGCGGCATCGTGATCTCGGCCGTCGCCAACGGGCTCACCGCGCAGCTGCCGGAGTTCTCCATCACCGTCACGGCGGCGGCTCTCGGGAGCGCCACCACCTTCGTCGCCATCAACGGCGGGGCCTCCAGCGCCACCGGCAACAGCGTGGCCCTGAGCCTCGGCTGCAGCCTGGGGGATAAGTGCAGCCAGATGCAGTTCTCCAACGACGACCTGATCTGGACCGCGCCGGAGCCCTTCGCCACCACGAAGAGCTGGATGGTCCCGTCGGAGGACGGCCTGAAGACCGTCTACGTGAAGTTCCTCGACGCGGCGGGAAATCCGAGCAACACCTACTTCAGCGGCATCATCCTCCTGGGCTCCACCTCCGATACCGGTTCCTACCTCTTCGACGGCAAGTGGGGCAACGAGTCGAACGCCGACGGGAAGTTCCTCCTTCCCGGCGCCGTGGCCTGGTCGAAAAGCGACGGAGCGGTCTACGTGGCCGACGGACAGAACTGCCGGATCCAGAAGTTCGACTCCCAGCTCAACTTCGTCGCCAAGTGGGGCGGGTGCGGCCCGGGGGACGGCCAGTTCCTGGGGCTAAACGGCGTCGCGACCGACAGCCTCGGCAACGTCTACGTCTCCGACGCCAAGAACAGGATCCAGAAGTTCGCCGCGGACGGCTCGTTCATCACCAAGTGGTCCGGGACCGGCACCGCCGTCTCCATGGTGGCCATCGACCAGGACGACACGGTTTACACCACCGGCAACGGCTACGTGCAGGTCTTCGACAGGAACGGCCAGTTCATCAGACAGTGGTCCGTGTACCAGGCGGGAAGCGGCCTCGCCGTCGACGCCTCCAAGAACGTCTACGTCCGGAGTTCCAACAGCGTCTGGCAGTACGACAACGCCGGGAGGTTCGTCCTTAGCTGGTCGATCCCCTACGGCTACAGCGCCGCCGGGCTCGGCAACCCGTCCGGCTTCGCCTTCAACCCGTACGACAGCTCCATGGTGGTGGCCGACGCCCAGGCGCACCTGATCCGCTTCTACTCGCCTCCCGATACCGAGTCGGGGGACGCACCGACCCAGACCGCCACCTACGGCGGGTACGGCCCGGGTGCAGGCCAGTTGAACCGCCCGCAGTACGTGGCCTTCGACGACCAGGGGAACATGTTCATCGCGGACACCGGGAACCAGAGGGTGCTGAAGCTGGCCCCCCCCTACAACGGCACCCCGATCAGCGTCGGAGCGGCCGACACCACGACGGGAGGGTTCAACATCCCCGTTTCCGTCTCCGTCGACCCCGCCGGCGGCAGCGTCTTCGTCGCCGACATGCAAAACGACCGGGTCCAGCAGTTCACCGCCGCCGGGACCTTCGTGAAGCAGTTCGGGAGCACGGGGACCGGCAGCACGGAGCTGCGGGTACCGCTGGGCGCGGTCCCCGACGGCCGCGGCAACCTCTACATACTCGACGGCGGCAACAACCGGGTGCAGAAGGTCTCCGTCGCCACCGGGGCCGTCCTGGCCAGCTTCGGGAGCGAACTCTCCTCCCCACGCAGGCTCGCCCTGGACCGCAGCGGCAACGTCTACGTCGCGCAGTACACGCAGATCACCAAGTACGATGCCAACGGCGCCTTCATCGCCACCTGGAGCAACTACATCGCCGCCACCAACAACTACTTCAGGGCCGGCGACATCGTGGTGGACAGCCACGGCGCCACGGACGTCGTCTGCGTCATGGACTTCTCCTACCGCCGCATCGTCAAGTACGACACGAGCGGCAACTACCTGGGCTCCGTCGCCGAAGGGATGCTGAGCAACATGCAGTCGCTCGGCGTGGACAACGGCGGCTACCTCTACCTTTTCGACAGCTCGGTAGGGGCCATCAACAAGTTCGACCCGCAGGGGAACCTGGTCACCGTCTGGGGCAAGAAGGCGGCGGTCCTGAACGGGAGCATGAGAAACGCCCTGGGGCTCGCCGTCGACTCCTACGGGACCGTCTTCGTGGCCGATTCCTACAACAACCGGGTGCAGAGGTTCATCCCGGCCGCGATACCCAACGGCAGCGCGACCATCAACTCCGGCTCCTCCACCACGATGAGCCGCGTCGTCGACCTCACCATCGCAGCCCAGAGCAACGTGGGGGTCCTGCAGTCGATGCGCTTTAGCAACGACAACATCGCCTGGAGCGCGTGGGAGCCGTACGCCGCCACCAAGAACGGCTGGCAGCTCCCGGACCGCGAGGGGACCAACTACGTCTACATCCAGCTCCGCAACTCCTACGGGACCATCTCCAAGACGATCAAGTGCTCCATCATGCTGAAGTACGAACTCTTCACCGTGGTGACCGCCCCGGTGGACAGCTACACGCCGGTGAGCGTGACACCTACGGCCGACGCCTCGATGCAGGTGACCTTCCAGTCGGTGATCTCCGCCACCGGGAACTCCGGCGTACAGGTCACCGCGGCCCTGACGCCTCCCGCTCCGCCGCAGGATCTCAAGGTGTACAACAGCCAGGTGTACGAGATCCAGATCCCGGGTATCACCTTCGGCGGCTCGGCCCAGGTCTGCCTCGCCTTCCGCCCCAGCGCCGTCTCCAACCCGGACAACATGAAGATCCTGCACTACGCGGAGGGCGCCTGGCAGGACATCACCACCAGCAGGACCTACGACCTCGACAACGACACCGGGAGGGTCTGCGGCCACACCGACTCCTTCTCGCCCTTCATGACCGGCGAGACGGTCACCGCGACGGACGGCGTCTGCGGCACCTCCGGCGGCGGGACCTTCGCCTCCATCCCGCTCGACTTCCTCTGCGCCCCCGGTGGTACCCCCTCCGCCGTCTCCGGGACCGGCCCCTGGAGCTGGAGCTGCGCCGGGACAAACGGCGGCAACCCCGCTTCCTGCTCGGCGCTGAAGCTCGCCTACCTGGAGCCGCCGGTGACCACCGCCTCCCCGGCCGCCGGCAGCTACTCGGGTAACGGGCTGCAGGTGACCCTCGCCACCACCAACAACGCGGTCATCTACTACACGACCGACGGCTCCACCCCGACCGCCTCCTCGGCCGTCTACGGCGCGCCAGTCTCGCTTTCCGGCAACGTGACGCTGAAGTACTTCGCCAAGGACGCGAGCAACAACACGGAGCAGGTGAAGAGTTCCGCGTACAGCATCACCTCCGCCACGCAGCCAAGCGGCAGCTTCGCGGGAACCAAGAGCGGCTCCACCTTCTCGATCCTGAGATCGGAAGGGGGCAAGGCCTTCTCCACCGTGGTGGCGAGCACCACCGGCACCAGCTACACCGACGCCTCGGCGCTGAAGCCCAACACCACCTACCAGTACGCGGTCACCTCCGACGCCGACCCGACCCGCACGCTGTTCATGTCCACCAGGACACCTCTCTACAACGGCTGGAACATCGTCGCCGTTCCGTACAGCGTCTCCGGCGTGGCGCCCGCGACCTTCTTCGCCTCCCCGGTCGGCCCCGTGTACCAGTGGGTGCCGAGCGGGACGACGACGGAGGGGAGCAATACGCCCAAGGGAAGCTACGTCACCGTGACCGGCCTCGCCTCCGGCCTCGGCTACTTCGTGAAGACCACCAACGCCAGCACCATGATCTCCTACGAGGGGACCCCGGCGCCGGCCGGCACCACCGTGGTGCTGAAGCCGGGGTGGACCATGATCTCCAACCCGACGGGGACGGTGAAGAGCAACATCGCCACCAACTGGCTCATCGACGGCGAGCAGCTCGCCGACGCCGTCACCGCCAGCACGATCGGCGGCGGCATCTACTGGTGGAACGGGACCACCTACGACTCGTGGTCCATCATCAACAACGATCCCCACATCGAGCCGTGGAAGGGGTACTGGTTGATCAACCTGGATGTCAACGACCATACGCTGACCATCCAGTAGTGGCGGCGCCGATGAAACGGTACCTGGCGCTCGCAGCCCTTCTGGGGGCGTTTTCCGGGAGCGCGGTGTTCGGCTTCGCACCGCTCTGCGCCACCGTCCGGGTCTCCAGCGGGAGCCTGTACGACTACGTGGTGCTGGGCGAGCACCCCAAGGCGACCGAAGGCTTCGACAACGCCTACGACACCATCTCCCCCGGCAACCTGAACGCCGCCATGGGGGAGCCTTTCATAAGCGTCGTCGTCGCACACCCGGATTGGAAGCCGGCGATGAGGGAGCTGCGCGGCGACGTGCGGCTTCCGGGAAAAAGGGAGCAGTGGCGGGTGGCTGTGACTTCGAGCCTCCCCAAGGGAACCCCCTTGAAAGTCGCCCTGGCGGGGGAGGAGAGCACCCTTCCGGGCGGGGCGCGGCTGCTGCTCAGCCGAGACAGGAAGGAAACGGAGCTTTCGGGGAAAGGAGCCTACACCCTCCCCGCCCCCGGCCCCGGGACCACGACCACGATCTTCATAACGTTGGAACAACCATGAATATCAGGAGAAAGAAATGAAAAGCGGATTGAAACGCGGAGCAGTGGCACTCATCCTCGCCGCACTCCCCATCCTGTGCCTGTCGGATGCCGGCTGGGCCAACCCGCCGAACCCCCCCGGCTACGGCGCCACCCCTTCCGTGCCGGTAGGGGGCCCCGGCGTTACCGTTGCGACGACGCTGGCGATAGCCCTCTATGGCATCTGGAAATCCCGCAAGTAGCGCCCCCCGGGCGCCGACGACGCCGGGGCTTTCCTACGCGGTGCAGTTCCTCCTCGCGGCGACGCTGGTGGCGGGAATCTGCGCCCGGTGGAGCGTCGTCGTCTCCGATCTCGCGCTGAAGGTCACCCTGGCGGACACGCGGGCGCTCGGCCGCCTCCTCGGGCTCACCCTGGGGGGAAGCGGCGATATCCTGAGCGTGAACGGCTTCGCCATGCGGATCATCTTCGAGTGCACCGCGCTGCAGTACGTCCTGATCCTCGCCCTCGCCATGCTCCTCTACACCGGTCACGGCATCGGCTACCGGCTCTTCGGGGTGGTCGTCGCCTGCGTCGCCATCCTCGCCGCCAACGCGCTGCGCCTGATCGTCACCGGAATGATCGGCTCCGTCTCGGAAGCGGGCTTCCACTTCGTGCACGAATACCTCTGGGTGGCCCTCTTCGCCCTGCTGGTCTTCGGCATCTGGAAGGTCTGGGCCGACGGCAGGTTCAGGGTGGGGAGAAAGGCGTGGCTTAGGAGCGGCCAGGTGCTCGCCTGCAGCGGCCTGGTCTTCATGCTCCTCTTCGCCTGCAAGGATTTCCACTACCGGGCGCTGGCGGCGCTCGCCACGCCGCTTTTCCAACTCCTTCTGGCAGATCCCGAGGCGCAGGTGACCTGGAACGGGATGCTGCAGTTCAGCCAGGGGGGAATGAAGGTGAAGATAGGGAACTACTTCGAACTCGCCAATCTGGCGGTCTACCTGGGGCTCGTGCTCCCGAGGATGGGGGAAGGGGGGAAGATGCGCTGCGCCGCCCTGGTGGGGCTGCTGCTTCTGGTGGTCACCTACGCGGAGTTCATCGCGATACTGGGGACTAACTGCCTGAGGCACGCGGAGAGGGCGGCGCTGTACCAGGGGACCGGGACGGGGGTGCTCCTGGCCCTCCCGATGGCGGTGTACTGGATGGTGCTGCGTCTTTCGGAGGAAAAAGGGGGAGGGCGGGCTTAGGGCAGCTTCAGCCCCAGCGACCGCAGCACGCTTTCGTTGTTGTGCTGCTGCACCTTCCTGGGATCCAGCACCGGGACCTTGCGCGAGGTTCCCCCCCTGAGCAGGGAGAGCGCCAGTTCGCCCGCCTGCACCCCCATGTCGAGGGGGTCGATGTCGAGGGCGGCGGCCGCCCCCTCTCTCAGGTACTCGCAGGTGAAGGTGACCGTCGGGACGTTGTGCGCCATAGAGAAGAGCAAAAACGCCTCCAGGTTCACCGTGGTGACCACGGTGCTGTCCGGCAGCATCCAGAGGGCGTCCACGCTCTCCTTCATCATTTCCAGCTTCGACTGAAGCTCGCGCGGGTCGTGCACCGGCTCGGCCACGAGCTTCAACCCCCGCTGCCTCGACTCGGCCAGCGCCCTCTTCAGGTAAAGCCCCGTCTTCTTCGGGTTGTAGAGAACGCCCACCCGCCCCGCCCCCAGCGCATCGAACAGCCTGAAGTACTGCTCCGGCGCGACCGTCATGGCCACCCCTCCCACGTTGCCCGGGGAGTGCTTCCCGAGGTTCAGGGAGAGCGCCAGCATGGAGACGACCGGTACCTCGCGCACCTTCCTGCACGCCTCCAGCGCCTTGTCCCCCACCGCCAGGACCAGGCGGGGACGCTCCTCCCTGACCATCCGCTGTACGTCGATCTCGGCGAAATCGGTCATCACCAGGGTCTGCTCGGTGAGCTTGCAGGTCGACCGGAAACCCCGCAGCGCCTTTTCGTAGGCCTGACTGCGGCTCGACTGCAGGACCAGTATCTCGGCTCCCCAGGCGGGGGCCTGCAGGGCCATGATAACGGCCATTATGAGCAGGGAGAGGTAGCGCATCAGAAGCGGAACCTCCCGCCCAGCTCGACCCAGCGCGGTGCGTTGGGGCGGAAGTCGTACTGGTAGAGCTTGCCGTCGAAGATGTTGCGGACCGAGAAGAAGAGTTCCGGCGCATTATCCGAGCGGGGGAGAAGCTTCTGGGTGACATGGAGGTCCCAGAGCATCGCCTGTCCCTTGGCGCCGGGAGTGGTCAGGTACCAGTCGGAGTAGTTCCCGGTTACGAGTGCGGTGAGGCCGAGATCGGGGTTGTCGTAGTTGAGGCCGACCTTCACCGCCTGCCGGGGGCCGCTCTCGCTGCTGGAGAGCTTCTCGTGGGTGCGCCTGTCGCGAGAGTCGGTGAAGGTGAAGGCGCCGGTCAGTGAGAAGCGGTAGATCGGGGAGGTGCGGACCTCGAAGTCGAAGCCGTGCCTGGTCTCTTGCGCCTTGTAGATCATCCCGGTCTGGTAGTCCAGGTTCTGGACGTCCCATATGTTGTTGTAGTACAGCGTCCCCTTGAGCCAGAGGTAGGGGATCCCGGTGCTCTCGAATCCCCCCTGCACGGTCCGCACCTGCTGCAGTTCGCGCTGCACCTCCCCGTTTTGCGACCCGAAATAGGTGATCATCGGCATGCTGTAGCCTCGGGCGGCATAGCCCCGCAAAAGGGTGCTGCCGGTGAGGCGGAAGGTCGCTCCCAGCGTGTAGCTGGCAGGGTCCTCCAGGAGGTTCAGGTCGTCCAGCCGGATGCCGGGGAGGATGGAGAGCCTGCCGAGGGTCCAGGTGCCGTTCAGGTAGGCGCAGCGGCGTTCCAGTGAGATGTCGGTGTTGGTCTGCGGCAACCTGCGGACGAACTCGCGCTGCCGGAGGTCGGTGTGCTCGAACTCCACACCTCCCTTCACCCCGTTTTGCGCGTCCCCCCAGTTGAGCGCGGCGCCCCCCCCCTGGTATGCCTCCCGCAAGACGTAGTCCATGAAGAGCTGCTGCTGCGCCAGCAGGTAACGCTTGTCCAGGGCGTCCCTGGTCCCCCCCCGGCCGTTCAGCTCCAGTCCGAGACGCTCCGCGAGTGGGTATTGCACCGAGAGCGAGCCGTTGAGGTACCGGACCGTGGCGGTCTGGGAGAAGTTGAAGGCGGTCGACTCCTGGATCCCCGCGTCGTTGTGCCTCGTGTCGATGCCGAGGGCGATCTTGCCGCCGTTGGGGAGGTCGTAGGTGAGCTTGCCGAAACCGTGTCTCAGGTAGACGTCGTTGCCGCGGACCAGACCGTCGGAGCGGAGGGCTCCACCGGTGAGGTAGTAGCCCAGGCGTTCCACCGTGCCGCTCGCTTCGGCGCGCAGGTCGCTGGTCGAGTCCTTGCCGGTGGAGGCCGAGACGAGGCCGGTCGCCCGCCTGTCGGGGGAGGGGCTCTTGGTGATGATGTTGATCACCCCCCCCAGCGCGGAGCCCCAGGCGGCGGAGGCCGCACCCTTGATCACCTCGATCCGCTCGACCATCTGCGCCGGGATGCTCCCGATGTGCGCCAGGTTGTCCGCGCCGAGGAAGTTCTGCGGCACCCCGTCTATCTGCACCAGGATGTGCCGGTTGTTGGCCCCCAGCACGTTGTACAGCACTATGCCGCCCGGGGTCTGCAAAGCGTCCACCTGTACCCCGGGCACCGTGTTGAGGACGTCGGCGACCGTGTGGGCGTTGAGGCGGGCTATCTCTTCGGAGGTGACTACGGTGACGTTTTCGGCGATGGTCGACGCGGGGCGGGGGAAGCGCGAAACGGCCCCCTCCTCGTAGCTGGAGAGGCCGAGGGAACGGGTGACCTCGTCCCGATCCTCCCCGAGGGCCGGGACGGCGAAGAGCGCCAGCAGGAGCGCGGCGGCAATCGGGAACTGTATGTGGATAGATCTTGTGGCCAAAAATGGTGCCTATAAGCAACAAAAAATACAAGTTTCTGCATGAAAAACAGGGAATATAGCCGGAAAATACAAGTAATTGTCCTACCAGTTTGCGGCATTTCTGTCAAAGGTTTTTCCATTATTCCTTATTAAGCAAGTAGTGGTATCACAGTGTAATACTTCGTGTAAACCGCGTCCTCCATGTACGTACTATATATTTGGCTACTGTGCCACAACGCCTCCTTGTGAGTAGCGTGACGGAGTGTTGTCAATGCTGAGACAGTGTTTCATGCCAGCGGCATGCTTTAAAGGCAATGAAGAAACTGTACGATCCGGCCGGTGGAGTTCATCAAGGAAAAGCGCGGGGGGAGGATCTACTGGACTGGATGAGAAACGGTGGGGGCCTCGGTGTCGGTGCCGATAACCCGGGAGGAGCTGGTCACTCCATCATCTTCCTGATCATGCCGGCGAGGGTCCTTGCCTCGTCGCAATCGGAGTTGCAGGCATCAAGCTCCATGCCGCACCTGGTTTCCTCGGCGTCTTTCGCCTTCGACGCCTCGGTCGGGACTTCAGCCCTGCACGCGGCGAACTCGGTGGCGCACTTCGCCTTGCAGACCTCGAGTTCCTCGTCGGGAGTCCGCGCACCCAGAAGAAAAGGTGCCTGTAACAGCATCAAGATGCAGATCGCCTTGCGCACGTGCTCCCTCCTCAACCTGTCGGCCGCCGCGGTGCGAAGGCGACATGGGTCGCTAAAGCGTTTATCATAGTTTCCCCCCCGTGCTCAAGCCTTATCTAATGTAGGGGCGAATAATCATTCGCCCCTACACAAGAAAAAGGCCCGGAGCTTTCGCTCCGGGCCTAAGGTTACTGCATCACATGGTAGGACTGTTTCCCATTACTTGGGAATGGTCACGATAACCGCCTTCGAGCTTACCAGGGTGGTCCCTTTGAAGAGCTGGATCGTGGTCTTGTACTTGTACACGTCGTCAGTAAGAACTGCGGGAGTACCATTGTCGTTCAGGTACTTCGCGTAACGCGCGTACTGGTGCTGCTGGCTGTAGGTCTGCGGAGCGGTGGTCCCTGTAGCGGATATCACAACCGCCTTGCTGCCGTCGCCCCAGTTGTACTTCACCGAGTCGTATTCCGTGCCGGGGACGAGGGTGTCGATGGTAACCGGTACGGTGGTCATGCTCTTGGTGATGGTGTACTGTGCGCCGACCGTCGGGGTGATGGTGGTGGTCACCGGTGCCGTGATGACGTCGGTGGGGGTTACGGTGACGTACTGCGGCTCGGTGACGTTCACCCTCTGCAGCTTGGTCACGATCTGCCCGTCCGGGTTGACCGCGGTGAGGGTGATCCTCCAGGTGCCCGCCTTGTTGAAGGTGATGCTGGCGTGGGTCCCGTCAGTTACCGTCACGGTCGCGCCGGTTCCTGCGTTCTGGTCCCAGCTGTACTTGGTGTAGCTGTTGACGGCGGAGGTTACCACCAGCGGGTAGGCGGCCCCTCTGGTCAGCGCAATGGTGCTGAAGTCGGAGGAGGTTGCGCCGTTGATGGTGAAGGCTGCCACCGGTGCGGTTGCGGCGGTCATGCCGACGCTGTCCTTGCTGATGCCGTTCAGGTAGGTGACGTATGCGGCACGGGTGGTGTAAGTGCCGGACGGACGCACGATGGAAGCGGACTTCCAGAGCTTCCCTTTGAGGCCGAACGGACCTACGTCGGACTGCGAGCTGATGCGGATCTTCTTGGTGCCTTTCGCGGTCAGCTTCAGGCCGCCGTTGTTAGCCGCGACGGCGAAGTCGGGGTTGTCGGTGAACGCTGCGCCCAGTGCGGTGATCAGGCCGTCGATGCTGGTGACCTTGTCGTCGCCTACCGACTTGGTGCGGGTGGTAACGGTCGCGCCGTCGAGTACCTCGACCTTGAGGGTCCAGCCGAGGGTGGAGGTGGCGCCTTTCTTGGCTGCGTTGCCGAGGACGGTTGCATCCTCGCAGTAGAACGGAGAGAAGTTGCCGTTGGCGTCCGTCCCGCAGGCCGTGGCGATGGTGCCGCCCTGGATAGGCGTGTTAAGGTCATACCACTGATCGTCGAGGGTCTGGAAGGTCTGCTCGTACATCACCTCGCTGCGATCGATGTTCAGGAGGGTCTGGCCTGCAGTCTTAGCCTTCACGTTCGGCGTGTCGAACTTGGAGAGGAGCTTGACCGGCACGGAGCGCTTGCCGTCCTTGGTGAAGACGTTCGGGTGCGAGTCGGTGGCGTCCACCAGGCCGTTGACCTTGGTGTAGGCGGTGACCTGGTCGGAGTCGAAGGAGAACTTGCCCTCGAGGTTGCCGTTGATCGGGTAGGTGCCGTTGTAGAAGCCGCCGGCGGTGTATGCCGCGCCGGTCGTGTTGTCCGGATCGTTGGCCGCGACGGTGGTGCCGGCTGCGCTGTGGCACTCCTTGCAACCCTTGACGCCCCAGGCCTTGT
Source organism: Geobacter sp. (assembly GCA_003490025.1). Classification (GTDB taxonomy): domain Bacteria; phylum Desulfobacterota; class Desulfuromonadia; order Geobacterales; family Geobacteraceae; genus Geomonas. The sequence continues at coordinate 11,117 of DNJC01000116.1, forward strand.
CGGCGCCCGCGATGTCGTGGCTCGCCTTGAACGGAACCATCAGGAAGGAGAGCTTCGGCAGGAAGGCGTTGGTGACTGCACCGTTCGCACTGCCGTCAGCAAGGTTCGGCTTGACGTCAACCGCGGCGTCCAGGCCGAGCTGGGCCTTGATCCCTGCGACCAGTTTCGACTTCTGAGTGTTGATCTCGGTAGCGTCGATATTGCCGTCATGGGCAAGTGCATGCAGGCCGTTGGCGATGTTGACGTTGTTGACGTGGGTCTGCAGCAGCGGATCCATCCCCGCCTCGCGACCGTCATTGTTGATGTCGAGACCGCCGTTTGCGAACTTCAGGCCGTTCATGTCGCGCCAGAAGAAGGAGGTCAGGAGGTTGGCGGCGTAAATTTTGCCGCCCTGCCAGTGGATGGCGGTGCCGTTGGCCATGTCCTTGGCGACGTATTCGCTGTCGTGCAGCGCCACGCGCCCTTCCTCGTCCGCGCCGGTGCCGTCGACGAAGGCGCCGCCGGTGAAGCCGGACTTCTTGATGTGGCAGGCGGTGCAGTCGATCAGGTCGATGTGGCTGACCTTGGTGGTGGTACCGGTGAAGTTTTTGAAGACGACCTTGGCGTCAAGACCTGCCCTGGTATGGGCTGCGCGGGAGTCGGGTGCGCCGTAGGTGAGGTAGGTCGGGACGGCGGCGGGCTCGTGGCAGCCGGCGCAGTCCTTGAACTCCTTCTTGTCCATCTGGTTCCAGAGGGCGTCAAACGGAGATGCGCCGCCCTTGGCCGGATCGCACATCCCGAGCTTCGCGGTGGTCACCAGGCCGTCGGTCCCGACGTTGGTGTCCTTGTCCATCCGCTCGTGGCACCCCATGCAGCCGAGGGCGCCGTGAACGTCCTTCTGGACGCCGTCGACGCTCCACATCTCGCCGCGCTTCTTCCAGTCGACCTGGTACTTCTCTTCGCTGGTGCCGAGGTGGCAGGAGGTGCACTGGTTGGATGCCGGCTGTTTGTTGAGCTTTACGCTCAGGTCGACTGTAAGTTCTCCGGCCAGGTTGGGCTTGACCGAGGTGCTGTTGTAGAAGACGGTGGTGCCGTTCACAGCGCTGAGGGCGAAGTTGGCGCCCAGGGCGCGGGATGCGTCGAAGTGGCCCTCGCGGATCGCTTCCTTGCGCTTGGCCCAGTCGTAGTCCTTCTGGTGGCAGATGAGGCAGTCCATCTCGAGGACGCCGGTCTCCGCGTAGTTCTGGACCACGACGTTACCCCGGCTGGCGGGGGTCGGGTTGAAGATGTCGATCAGCGCGTTGAAGGCGGTGACCGCGGAGCCGAAGACGTAGTCGCGCAGCGAGGTGCGGTTGGCCGGAGAGTAGGTGGCGCTGACGCCCGGAGTGATCATGTACTCCATCATGCCGCCGCCGACATGGCACTCGCCGCAGTCGCGCATCTCGCCTGCGACCGAGTTGTCCGCCCTCTTGGCGAAGCCGGCGGCGTCGGTGAAGTCGAACGGGGTGTACGCCGGCGTAGTTACGAGGGCGCTAGCTGCGGTTTGCCCGTCAGGGAGATTCTTGCCGAACGGGGTGCTGGTGAATTTCGCATTGGTGCCGTCGTAGGTGCTGCCGTTACCGTCCTGGTACATTCTCGCCAACTGGCGAGCGGAAGGCGGTCACCAGGACCCCACGTGGCCCGGGCTCTGGACCCAGTTCTTGGCCTGGGGGCCGGCGCCGGCGCGCCACTTGTCACCGCCGCCGCTAGCGTTGATGACCGGGTTCCAGGCGTCGATGTTGAACGGGTTGAAGCCGCGGATCTCGTTGGCGCCCAGCTGGGCGTGGTACGAGTGCTGCTCGATCTGGTTGTAGCTGTACGCCGCCTTGCCGGAGCCGCTGCCGTGGCAGCCGCTGGTAAAGCAGGTCGTCTTCATGCTGAAGGCCTTGGCCGAGCCGTTCGTGTTCTTGACGATGGCGGCTCCGTCCGGGTCCCTCAGCACGATCGCGTCGTGGTCTGCGGGAGAGGCGAACGCCATTCCCGCTCCGATCCCTAAAAGGGCGGCGCAGGAAACGACGGCTGCCGCTCTCCTGGTTGACTTACGTTTCATCATGGTCTCCTTTTTTCAATTCGATAGTAGTCCGTCATGATGCCGCGGCCGGCATGGGGGTACCGGTCGGGTGCTGCCATGCATCAGCTTTAAGAGAGCCGTTCTCTCTTTAGCACGCAGCGTGCCCGGGCGCGGGTTTTTGCGCACAATTCCGTAAGTGCCCTGAATAGCGTCACATTATTTGATGCACATTTCCTTGCGCCGCGGCGGCTGGGGAGGGTGGGGCGGAAAGCTGGGGTATTTACCCCAGAGGTTTCGGCAATCCGGGGTTTTTACCCCAGTAGGCGCCGGGGGATGGGCAAAAAAAAACGGGACGGATGTCTGCACATCCGTCCCGCTTCTTCGATCGCCGGTAGGGGCGAATGATTATTCGCCCCTACACCTTCTCTATCTTGGCCTTTTCGCGCAGTTCCTTGATTAACGCAGGGACCTGGCTCCGGATCTTTTCCTTCTTCAGGTAGTCGACGATCTTCTCCTTCACCTCGTCGTATTTCTCCGTTTTCGGGGCGATCCTGTCGGTCAGCTTGATCACGTGGAAGCCGAACTGGGTCTCCACCACCTCGCTTATCTCGCCAGGCTTGAGCGCCCAGGCGGCCTTCTCGAAGGTGACGACCATGTCGCCCTTTCCGAACACCCCCAGGTCCCCTCCCTTGGCCTTGCTGGGGCAGGTCGACGCCTCCTGGGCCAGCTTGGCGAAATCCTCTCCCGCCTGGGCCCGTTTCTGCAGCGCCTGCGCCTTTTCCCGCGCCTCTTTCTTGGCTTCCTCGGTGGCGCCGCTTGCCAGGCCGATCAGGATGTGGCTCGCCCTGACGCTCTCCTTCTTATCGAAATACTTCGACTTGTTGTCGTCGTAGAAATTTTTCGCCTCGTTGTCGCCTATCTCGATCTTCTCCCCCAGCCGCTTCTCCAGCATGTTGTTGATGGCGACGTCGCGGCGGGTGAATTCCTCCAGTTCCTTCCTGGTCATGTCGACTGCGGCCAGCGCCGCCTCGAACTCCACCTCGCTCGCATAGCGCTTGCGGTTTTCCTCTATCTGCCGCTTTACCTGCTGGTCCAGTTCCTTCATTTCGACCTCCTGCGCCGCCTGGTACAGGAGTTCCGAGTTGGTGAGCTGCTCCAGCACGCCCTCCTGCGCCTTTTTCAGCTCGGTCGGGAGGATCTGGGCGCGGGACTGGGTCAGCATGATCTTCATGGAGCGGTCCAACTCCAGCCGGGTGATCGGCTTGCCGTTCACCCGGACCACCGCGTCCGCCGGCGAACTCTTCGCCTGCGCGGCGCTCTGCCCCTTTTCCACGGCCTGGTCAGCCAGGGAGGCCCCGGCGCAAAGTGCACCCAGTACTAATGCGGTAAGCGTTGACGATGCGATCCTTTTCAGCTGTGACATCTGGCGTCTCCTTTTTCGGTGGGGCCTCTTTGGCCCCGCTATCGTCTTTTAACCCGGTACGGTTCTCTCGGGGGCGCGCCCCCTCTACCTAAAAGGGCCCGGAGCTTTCGCTCCGGGCCTAAGGTTACTGCATCACATGGTAGGACTGTTTCCCATTACTTGGGGATGGTCACGATAACCGCCTTCGAGCTTACCAGGGTGGTCCCTTTGAAGAGCTGGATCGTGGTCTTGTACTTGTACACGTCGTCAGTAAGATCGGCGGGAGTACCGTTGTCGTTCAGGTACTTCGCGTAACGCGCGTACTGGTGGGCCTGGCTGAGGGGCTGGGTGGCCCCTACCGCTACGGCCATCGTAGTCGCCTTGCTGCCGTCGCCCCAGTTGAACTTCGCCGAGTCATAATCCGTACCCGCTATGAGGGTGTCGATGGTAACCGGTACGGTGGTCATGATCTTGGTGATCTGGTAAGGCGCGCCGACCGTCGGGGTGATGGTGGTGGTCGACGGTGCGGTGTTGATGGTGCCGAGGTTGACGTACTGCGGCTCGGTGACGTTCACCCTCTGCAGTTTGGTCACGGTCTTGCCGTCGGCGGGGTTGGTTGCGGTGAGGGTGATCCTCCAGGTGCCCGCTTTGGTGAAGGTTACCTTGGAGCTGGACCCGGTGGTTGCGGTCAGGGTTGCACCGGTACCGGCATTGGTGTCCCAGCTGTATGTGGTGTAGACCTTCGCGTCGGGTACCACGAGATCGACCTGAGCACCCTTGACAAGTCCGACGGTGGTGTAGTCGGAGGTTGCCCCGCCGTTCACGGTGAAGGCCGCGACAGGCGCCACGCCGATGCCGAAGGCGGCGGTGTTGGCTGCGATGGTCTCCATGTACGCCGCGTACTGCGCGCCGTTCATCGGAACTTCATTCGGCTTGATGCTGCCGTCAGCGTTGGTCTGGGAGATCTTGTAGTAGATCGCGCCGTCTTCCTCGGGGTAGAGGACTTCGGAACGCTCGAGGTCCTTGGTCCAGACGTAGGTCCCGTCGGTTGCCTCGAACTTGCTGGAGCGCGGCTGGCCCAGCTTGTTGAACCCTTCGAACACGGTGCGCAGTTCGCCTTTCAGCGCTTTGACGCGGATCGGTTCAAGCGGACGCTGCATCAGGTTGCTTGCGGTTCCGAACCCGGGGACGCCGGGGGTGCGGGTGACTACGCCGGTTGCATCGTCGATGCTCAGCGTCGAGGTCGGGTTGAAGGTGCGGTCGGCCGGGATGGCGGTGCCGGTCATGGTGTAGCCGCCGGTGAAGAACCCTTTGCCCGGTGCGTGGCAGTCGGCGCAGCTCGTGCCTTTTACGTAGGTTGCGGTCGGCTTCACGCCGTGGGTGACCATGAACGGAGCGCCGACGTAGGCAAGCTCGGTCTTCGTCCAGTCTTTGCGCTCGTCCGCAGGCTTAGCGTCCTCGAGCGTGTTGCGGTACGCCTTGTAATCCGCGATCTGGTCCGGCTCGGTGAACACGACCGCGCCGCTCCAGACGCTGGCGTATTTCCAGTAGTTATCCGGAGAACCCGCGCGGGTGTGCATCGCCGGTGCGAAGAGCCCGGTTTGGTCGTAGGCGCTGCCGGAGGGGGTGGTCATCATGTTGTCGAAGCCGACCGAGATGACGGAGAGGGCGGAGGGGGCGAAGTTCATCCCTTCCTTCAGGTCGCGCATGATCCACGGGTCGTAGATCGGTTCGCCGTAACCCTGGGTGTTGTTCTTGTTCGGAGCGGTGCCGTCGAAGATGTCGGTGTAGCCGACGAGGGACGCCTTGGCCGGACGGTCGAGTTCGTCGTCGTCGCCGACCAGGAGACCGCCCTTGACGCTGTCGCCGTTGGCGTCGACGTTGGGGTCGGTGTTGTTCCAGATGATCGCCGAGATGGCGTTGGAAAGGTAGAGCTTGCGGCGGAACTGGAGCTGGCTGTTGCCGCCGTTGCCGGCGCCTGGGAGCACCATATCGGTGCTGAGCGGGCCTTCCATGTTGCCCTGTTTCTGCCACATGTGCAGCGGTTTCCACGCCTGGAGCGCGCCGCCCATGACGTGGGTCCCCGACGGGATCGGCGGCATGTAGCCGTCCATCCCCGCCGTCAGGCCGAAGTAGGCGTTGAGTCCGGCGTACATCTGGTTGTACTGGTAGATTACGCCTTCGTTGAAGGAACTCGGAGCCGGATCCTCGAACAGGCCGACCATCCCTTTGGCGGGGTCGGTGCCGACGATGGCCGGGAAGCGCATGCCGGAGGTGGCGTCGAGGGCGCGTACCGCCATGCTCACCTTCTGCACGTGGCAGACGGTGCAGTCCATGACGTCGAGGTGGTTGCCCTTGCCGAGCATGGTGTTCGGGGTGGTGAAGTTGGTGTGTTCGGAAACGCCCTGGCCGCCGTAGCCGCCGTGGACGTCCATCTTGTCGACGATCTGGACGGTGTTCGCGGTCAGGCCGAAACGCTCGTGGGCCGCGTTGGGGTTCGGTGCGCCGTAGGTGTCGATCGTCTGGCCGTAGTAGTCCTTGCCGGTGACGTGGCAGAACTCGCAACGCTTGACCGTGTTGCGCGTGTCATGCGCCTTGATGGCGGCCGCCATCTCGGTGGGGTCGGTGGTGGTGATCGGCTTGCCGTCGACGTCGTAGCCGGTCACGATCTGCTTCTGGGAGATCGGCGGTACGCCGTCCTGGGTGGTGCTGGACATGTCATGGCCGCGGCCCGGGTCGCACTGGTTCTTGTGGGTCTTGTCGCCGGTGTAGTGGCAGCCGCCGCAGCCGAAGCTGCCGTGGACGTCCTGGCCCGGCTGCCATGCATCGCCGCGCTTGAACCACTCTGCGCGGGGGAACGGCATGGTGGAGCGCTTCAGCACGTTCTGGTCCGGCATGGAGCCATCGGGGGTGTCGTAGTAGAGCGGGCCGGAGCCGGCGGGCTTGTTGCCGCCCATGAAGCCCAGGGTCGCGCTCTTGAAGGTGTCCATCGCCTGCAGATAGGCCATCCCCGGAGCCATCATGTAGTTCTGGTAGTTGTTGCCGTTGATTGCAGGGGAAGACCCGGAGAACAGCCACATGGCGTTGAGGTCGTAGCTCACCATACGCTTGCCCAGGGGGCCGACGCCGTTGACCGGGTCGTAGACCATAGGCGCGGAGGAGAGGAACCCGGAGCTTCCGCCGGTGACTCCGAACATCTCGGGGAGGTTCTTCAGCGTCTTAGTTGCATGGCACTGCATGCAGTTGTTCGCTTCCGGCTGCGGCTTGATCCTCGAGATCGCCGAGGCGCTCATGGAGACAGTCTGCACCCGGCCGGTCTCTAGGCTGGAGTACGGGGTGAAGGTGACGGCGCCCAACTGCTCGGTGTACCCCATGTAGGTCGGGCTCATCGGCGAGATGTCGAACATCCCTGCGCCTGCGCCAGGTGCGGCGTTCAGGGAGCCTGCCTGGGTCATGACCGAGGACATCACGTTGTCGTAGCCGGAGAGGTGGCAGAAGAGGCAGTCCATCTCCTTCACGTTCGGCATCATGAGCTGCCCGGAGACGACCGGCATGTCGGTGCCGGTGTTCGGGTTTTTCATGTTCATGACCAGTTCGCCGGTCGCGACGGGGCCACTCTGGTTCATGGTGACCCAGGCGTTGGCCGGGTTGGCCATGACCGGGCCGTTGGCCGGGTTGTTACCCTTGTACTGCGGGTAGATCCAGGGAGCTATGGTTGCGAAGGAGTTCTGGAGCCCTTCCGGTGTGAAGCTCTCCCATACGGTCGTGGTGAAGGGGTTGACTTCGCCGGAGCCCATGTCCATCAGGGTCTTCATCGGGAGCCGGTTCCCTTCGCGGTCCGTTTCGTAGGTCTTGCCGCCGACGTGGCAGGTACCGCACATGGTCGCCTGGTCCCAAAGGGACATGTCGACTTTCGGGTATGTTTTGCCGCCGACCGTGCCGCCGTTGAGGAAGATGTAGAGCTTGCTGCCGGGGTTCTGCGAATCAGCTACTGCGTCACCGGTATTGGGAGTCCCCGGGTAGGAGATGCCTTTGCCGTCTGTTTTTTTCTGTAAGTCCGCCACCTGGCGGAGCGAGGGGGTTCACCACTTGCCGTTGTGGCCGTGGGATTGCAGCCACGGCTTTTGCGGGTTCAGGCCGGTCTGAATGCCGTCCTCGATGAAGAGGCCGCTGGTCGAGTTGTCCATCCACTCGTTGATGCCGAGCGTGGAGTGGAAGGCGTGCTCGGCAAGGTCGGCGTAGCTCTTGAGCCCGGCGGTGTTGCCGGTGGAGTGGCAGTTGTTGGTGCCGTTTTCTCCGGGCATCCCCATGCAGGTCTGCTTCGGAGAGTACGGCATCCCCTGCTTGCTGACCGGGTCGATCATGACCGGCATTATCCTGGCCGTCGGCCCGTTGTACTGCTGGGCGATCTCCTCGTACGTTAGTAGCGGGATCGGTGGGTGTGTCGCCGAGTTGGCGACCCCCCCGCCCATGGCCAGGCCGGCTAGCGCCGATGCCCCGGCCAGGAGCGAGATCTTCAATCCTGGTTTTTTCATGATTTCCTCTCAGTCTCTTGAATGAATTTGGATTGCATGGTCCTGCCTGCTGTTCTTTGGCGCCTTCTTGTCCTGGGTTTCGCCGGTTCGCCGTGAATTGGGGGCACGGTGCGAAAGGGTGGACCCGGCATTGGTGCGCCGGTGCTATGAAGAGAGCACATTCATCTATAGCAATAGCCGTACCTATCCCGGCGCTTTGGTCCGGTGACATCCCTTTTTTTTCGCCTGGTTAGCCAATCGGGAAAAACTCCCGGTTCGCTCCCGGCAGCCGCGGTGCCGTAAACCTCTGTAATTAAATATATTGAAAGTCCTATGCGGTTTGCTGCGTCTTTTGCCCCCTGGGGTGTTTACCCCAGGGGTTTTCCGCTGCTCCCGTCCGGTCTCCCGCCCCGTTTACCCCTATGCCGCTTCATGAGAACGCCTGATCGTGGGAAAGGGGCGGGGGATATCCCCCGCAGTGGTTCAAATGCCGCATCCTCACTGAACCCCATCTCCCTTCACCCATCCCCTTCACCCCCACCCCCCGGAGGGGGAGGGTAGCGGCGAATAATCATTCGCCCCTACTCCGGTTGCATGTGTTCCAACGCTGGAGCGTAGGAACAATAAAAAACTCCGGACGCAAAAAAGCCGCTCCCCCCGGGTCAGGGGGAGCGGCTCCATTGCTGCCGTGACGAAGGCCCGCCTGGCTACTGCGGCGCCAGCGCCTGGTCGTCGGTCAGGTAATCCACCGCCACGCCGTCGTCGTCCATGAAGATCATCGCGCTGAAGACCCTCTGCTCCTCGTTCCCGTTGGTTTTGTACGGGGTGGAGCGGTAGCGCCAGAACTCCTTGGTCCTGGCTATGGGGGGGAGGGGGATCGTGACCTTGGCGAGGATCTCCTTGGGGAGCTGCTTCTCGTTCTTCTGTACCAGGACCGGGGTCCCCAGGGCGGCCAGGAGTTCCTTGGCCGTGGTTTTCCCCTTGACGACGCTTTTCTGGACCAGCGCGGCGGTCAGTTCCGGCTTCTTCTCGGCGGCGGCAACGGACGCCGGCGCCGCCTCATTCTTGGCTCCCTGGGGGGACGCATGCAGGCACCCTCCCAGGAGCGCGGTAAACATCAGCAGATAAGCCCTTTTCATCGTTTCTCCTTTCGTCGCCTCTCAAGCCTTCTCTTGGGTTTGGTGTCGCCTTACAGTCCTGCCTGGTTGCCGGTGCTGTGGCAGTTGACCGAGTAACCGCCGGTGCAGTTTTGCATCGGCTGGTAACCGGGGCCCCTCGTCTCGGCCCTGCTCCCGTTCCCGCCGCGCGTCGCCGCCGGGCCGGCCAGCTCCCGTTCCACCTCCTGGCAGCTCGGGACCTGCGGTATGCTCGGGCTCGCCGGCGCCAGCACTATCGCAGTGGCCAGGCAGGCGACGGCGGACAGGCATATCGCCTGACATTTCCTACTGAGCTTCTCCATACATCCTTCCTTTGCAGTGCTTCAGTGCGTCCTTATCGTCTTTACGAGCGGCTTGAACTGGCTCATCTCCTCCGCGGCGGAGCCGGGGACCATCCTCGCCAGGTTGTAGGTCTGGTCCGGGGTGACGGTGGTCACCGTGTTCACGGCAGTTACGGTGGAGCCATCCAGGTCGAAGACGTGCCAGGTGTTGCCGGAGAGCGCCGGGACCGGGAAGCTTCTCACCAGGGTGGTCCCCTTGTAGAGTTTCAACTGCCCGCCGGAGCCGGCGAGGGTGCCGGTGGCCGAGTTGTTGTAGACGTAGAAACGGTAGAGCCCGCTTCTTTGGGCCAGTATGGTGACCGTCTCGTTGCCGTTGTCCTTGCCGTGGTCCGCCTGGTCCATGTCGAGGTAGGCGTCGGTGCCGGCGGTGGTCAGCGTCGGGTAGCTCCCGACGACGCCGCTTTCGTAGGGGTAGACGGTGTGCGTGCTGTCGATGTGGAACCTCGCGGTGTCGTTGTCGCCTATGGTGGTCATGGTGTCCCCCGGGGCGAGCGGCCCGGTCAGGTGCAGGTCGAGGTCCGCAGGCGTGCTTCCCCAGGAGAGGACGGCGCGGTAGGAGTCGGCCTGGCCGCTCCCGGTGGCCACGGCGGCGCCCTGGCTGTTGTTGCAGGCCGGCACGCCGGGGACCGAGTGGACGGTGAAGTAGCCGAGGGTGGTGCCGCCGTCGGGGCTCACCACTTCGGCCGTGTAGCTGCCGGCCGGGAAGTAGTTCCTGTACCAGTTGCCGGGCATGGTGCCGGAGGTGCCGTCCTTGGTCGATGTGGTTTGCGGCACCAGGTCGCCGGTGGTCGCCCCGAGCCCGGCGCGGAACCGCAGCTGCAGGTAGGGGACCCCCTTGTTGTTCGCCGCGTCGGTCACGAACCCGTTCACCTGGGCGGTCTGGCCCACCGTCGTGTCCGGAAGGAGCAGTACCGGCTCAAGCACCGTCTCGGCGGAGAGAGTCGGAGTGACGCCGTAGTAGTTCACGTTGCCGTAGCCGGTCCGGCTGAAGAGAAGCGTATAGCTATTCCCGCCGCTCAGGGTGTTCAGGCTGTAGCTCCCGTCGCTTTGCACGGTGGCAGTCGCCACTGCCGTGCCGCTCCCGGTCCGGTAGGCGGTCACCGTCCCCCCCTGGAGCGGGAGGTCGCCGTTCACCGGGTCCTTCACCTGGCCGGTGACCCTCTTGGCGTACACCGGCGCCACCAGCCCGAGGAAGGCGTTCACCGTCTGCTGCACCTCGGCTATGGCGACCGTGCCGCTGCCGTCGACGTCGACGCAGGAGGAGGCGGGCTTGATCCCCAGGTACATGTTGACGGCGCTTTGCACCTCCGCTATGCCGACCGTGTTGTCGCCGTCGCAGTCGCCGGTGAGGGCGCAGGATGCCGCGCCGGGGAGAAGCCAGCTTCCCGTGCAAAGGAGGAGCGAAAGCGCCGTCCCCCTGATGAATTTCCGCGTGCTGCCACGTTTCATGCGTTTTCTCCCACTGCCGGCCCTTCAGTTCCCCGGGCCGGTTGCTTTGAGCCGCCGCCGACGGGCGGTGAGCGCTGTTTCCCGCACTGACTCCAGCAAATAGGATGCCACCGGCTCGTGGAACCGCGACGCGGCCAGGAGCGCGGCTTCGCCCCGCGCGCCCTCACCTTTTCCGCCCGGGTCTTGGGTGATATCCCCCACGACTGTGGGGCTTTTCAGGGGGATATCACCCATCCGACCCCCCGGCCCCCTCCCGTCCTTTACTACTTACTCCTCCCCCCAGCGGGGGGAGGTTGGGAGGGGGGAAGACTAGCGGCTTCAGCTTCAGAACCGGCAGAGTTCCCCCTCCCTGACCCTCCCCCTCCGGGGGCGGGGACCGCTTTGTCAAGACAGATAGGGGCTCAAGTTCCTTAACTTGATGGCAGTGAGGGGCGGGGTGGGGGCCTCCCCCTTGAAGGGGAAGGGACGGTATATCGGCGCGGGAAGCCCCTTCGGCATGGCTCTTGCTCTTTATCGCTATTCCGCCCGGTTCTCCGGCGTTTCCCGCAAAAAGGCGGCTTTCTCCCCGGGGAACGGGGGGAAAGGGGAGAGGGTGCAGGCCATTTCACGTAGAACTCTCGGGGCGTTTTCTCCGGGGGCGCCGCGTATCGGGGTACAAATGAGAACGAGCCTTTTCGCAAGCATAGTCCTGAACCTCACCGACGGGATCTACGTGATCCAGGAGGGGAAGGCGATCTTTTTGAACGACCGCTTCGGCCAGATGTTCGGCTACGAGGAGGTGGAGGGGCTGATCGGGCGCGACATGTACGCGCAGGTGTACCCCGACCGCGCCAGCGTCGACCTGTTCCAGGAGATCAACGAGCAGGTCCTCTCCGGGACACGCTCCCCGGTCTCCTGGGGACAGCCCTCGGCCAGGGTGGACGGCCTCCCCTTCTGGATCGAGGTGGAGGCGCGCCTGATCGAGGTGGAGGGGAAGCCCGCCGTCTTCGGCACCTTCCTCGACCGCACCGACTGCAAGCTGATCGGGGAGGCGATGCACGCTTCCCAGGAGACGCTCAGGCTCCTCTTGGACGCCATGGAGGACCGGGTCTACGTGGTCACGGACGATTACCGGATCGTCTACGCCAACCGCAAGATGCGCGAGGGGCTCTGCGGCGACCTGGAAACCGATTACTGCTACAAGGTCTGCCGCGGGCTCGACTCCCGCTGCGACGACTGCTCGGTGGAGGAGGTCTTCAACTCTGAGAAGCCTCTCCACAAGGAGTTCTTCAACGAAGTGACCAAGCTCTGGTACTCGGTCATCGAGATACCGGTCCTGATGCCGGGGATGGACCGCCGCACCAAGCTCGCCGTGGCCCGCGACATCACGGTCCGGAAGGAGGCGGAGAAGAAGATCCGCCTCCTGTCGCAGCGCCTGCTGAAGGTCCAGGAGTACGAGAGAAAGCACCTCTCCCGCGAACTCCACGACGACCTGGGGCAGCGGCTGAACGCGGCCAAGATCATCTGCGACCTGCTGGGAACCGACCTGGCCCGGGCGCCGGGGGACATCACGGCGAGGCTCGGCCACCTCTCGGAGGTGCTGCGCGGGAGCGTTGAGTCGATCCGCCACATCTGCGCGGGGCTGAGGCCCTCGGCGCTGGAGAGGTACGGGCTGGTGGGGGCCGTCCGCTCCGACTGCGAGACGGTGGCGGCGCACCACGCCCTGAAGGTGGAGTTCTCCGCCCACGGGATGGAGGGGGTGAGGCTCCCCAAGGAGGCGGAGATCACCTTCTACCGCGTCTTCCAGGAGGCGCTGCACAACGTGGTGAAGCACGCCGCGGCGAACCGGGTCGAGGTGCGCCTGGTCGCCTCCTACCCGGTCCTGAGGATGCGCATCACGGACGACGGCAGGGGGTTCGACGCCGCCCTGCGGGTCCGGAACGGGCACCTGGGGCTTGTCGGGATGTCGGAGCGGGTGGAGCTTCTGAACGGCACGCTGGAGCTGGTATCGCGCCCGGGGGAGGGGACCCGGGTCGCCGTCGAGATCCCGATCGCGGACGCGGAGGCGGACTGATCTTTATCTTTATCTTTATCTTTATCTTTATCTGCTTAAAGGAGTCTGAGTCATGGGGAACAAGATAGGGGTCGTCATAGTGGACGACCACCCGCTCTTTCGGGACGGGGTGAAGGGGCTTGTGGAGCGGACGGAGAACTACCGCTGCGTCGGCGAAGCGGGCAGCGGCGGGGAGGCGCTCCTCCAGGCGAGGAAGCTGGTCCCGGAACTGATGACCATGGACGTCTCCCTCCCGGACATGAGCGGCATCGAGGCGGTGCGGCAGATCCTGCGGGAGTTCCCCTCGATCCGGATCCTCATGCTCAGCATGCACCCGAACCTCGACTTCGCCGCGGAGGCGCTGCGGGCCGGGGCGCGCGGCTACGTGATGAAGGAGGCGACCAGCACGAGGCTCGTGGCGGCGATGGACGCCATCAGAAGCGGCGAGTATTTCCTGGACGGCCAGGTCTCCCAGGACGTCGCGGCCAGGCTCTCCTGCCGGCAGGCCGGGGATGGGGACGCGCAGGACGAGCGCTACGCGCTCCTGTCGCCGCGCGAGCAGCAGGTGATGCGGATGGTGGCGGAGGGGATCCCCTCCAGGCAGATCGCCGCCACCCTCGGCCTGAGTACCAAGACGGTGGAAAACCACTGCACCAACCTGATGAAAAAGCTCGACGTGCACAGCAAGATGGAGCTGGTCCGCTACGCGGCGAGGCTCGGGGTGATCGACCTGGAGCAGTGGAAGTAGCGGGAAAACCGCAACGCGGCAAAGAAAAAGGGAGGAACCTCTTCAGGGTTCCTCCCTTTTTCTTCAGCTCTTTGGCCGGGGACGCTATTTCTTCTCTTCCGGCTCCCCTTCCTTCTTCATCCTCTGCAGCCTCTCCCGCGCCTTTCTCTCCCTCTCCTCGGCCGCCTGCTGGTACACCTTGTCGTAGTCGACCCCTTTTCTTTTCCCGAGGCCGTAGACGCTGATCTTGGGATCTCCGAACTGGTTCGCCACGAAGATCACCTCGTTCACCTCGAAGCTCTTGTCCGCGAGGGACTGGAAGTAGGGAAGCTGGTCGGCGCTGATGGCGATGTCGCACGGCAGGTTCATCCCCCCCACCGGGAGCTTGGACGAGCCGAAGTAGGTGAGGAGCCTTCCCGCCTGGTTGAACACCTGGACGTTCTGGAAGGCGGAGTCCACCACGTAGATGTAGCCGTTGGCGTCGGCGCTCAGCCCCTTGGGACGCGAGAACTGCCCCAGGCCGTCGCCGAACTTGCCGAAGGAACTCAGGAAGTGCCCGTCGCGGTCGTAGGCGGTGATGTCGCCGCGGCCGGCGTTGCTGACCCGGATCGTCCCCTGCCCGTCGATGGACATCTTGGTGGGGAGGGAGAGCGACTGGGCCGGGTCGGGAAGCTTCCCGATGTCCCTCAGGGCGGCGCCGGTCACCGGATCGAACACCTTGATGAGCGCCCTTCTCGTGTCCAGTACGTAGAGTTCGCTCCCGTAGACCGCAACGTCGGTCGGGGTCATGTCGCTGTCGCCCGCGACCGCCTTCAGGAACTCCCCGTTGCTGTCGTAGATGAGGACCTCTTTCCTCATCACGTCACCCACGAAGACGAGCCCTGTGTCGTCTACGGCGATCCCTACCGGCTTCTTCGCCTTGCCGGCGCCGTCGTTCCCCTTCAACTGCTCCATCTTCTTGTTCGGGAGGTCGACGACCAGGATCTGCCCCGAAATGTCGGCCACGTAGAGCTTCCCCCCCCTGCTGGCGATCCCCGCAGGCTTGACGATGCTCACCGACCGCGTTTGGTTCTTTTTTCCCAGGGAAAGCAGGTCCATGGTGTCGGGTTCCGCCTTCACCTCGGCGGAGTTGCTGAATCCGGTCAGGTACTGAAGTCTAGGCAGGTTCGGAGGGGGTGGGAAGAAAACGGTTGCGGAGGAGGTCTTCTGGGCGCCGGCGCACCCCGCCAGGATGGCGAGGAGCGCCCCGGCGACAACGGCCGCGGCCGTGCGTAGGGGGCGAGCGTGCATGTCTTTTGCTCCTGTAGTGCTAGTGAAACGGTGGCGTTGCATCCGGTTTCCCCCGGGGGGGTACCCCCCGGGGAAAGCTCCGGCCATGTTACTTGTCGTGGCACATGAGGCAGAACTGCGACCCCGACTGCTGCTCGTACAGGAACGCGGTGTCCACGTTGTCCTTGTTGTGGACGTCGTGGCAGGAGGCGCAGGTCATGATGCTATCGCCGTTGACGTCCTTGTAGCCGAGGTAGGTGATCGGAACGGCGTTCATCAGCAGGGGGTTGTTGGCGGATTGCAGGGTGGCCCTGATGCCTTTGTCGCGGTCGTTGATGCCTACCAGCGAGAACCCGATCGGGTGGTCGTTGGAGAGGTCGCTGTTCTTGCCGATCGCGATCTCGTTCCAGGTGTCTCCGCTCCTGGTGGCGTTGCCGGCCATGCCGTAGTGCTGGTCGACGGCGATGGAGCCGTCGTGGCAGCTCATGCAGAGGCGGCTCGGGCCTACCAGCGGGTCGCCGCTTGCCAGGTTGCTGTCAAAGGTGACGGAGTCGTAGGCGATGAAGTTGGTGTCGATGTTGATCTGGTGCGACCAGAGCGGGTTGTAGTCGAGCGCGTTGGACTCGAGCTTGTGGTGCGGCGTGTGGCAGAAGGCGCAGACGCGGCCCTGGCTGTCCCTGCCGGTCATGGTCCCTGCTTCGGGAAGCTGGTTCATGTCGTGCTTGGAAAGTACGACCCCTTTCCCGGGAAGGGCGTAGGTGGTTGCCAGGGCGGTCGAGGCGCCGATGGTCAGACCGAGCAGTGCGGTCATGATGGTCATCTTCTTCATTGAGAGTTTTCCTCCGATTGATGGAATGTTTTGTGGTTCATGGAACAACATTAAATGCTGCGGCTCTCTTCCGCTGCACCTGGACCGGTCGGGCCTCCCCCCAGAGGCTTCGTCCGTACGCCTTACCGACTTGCAATCTTGGTGCCCGAGCCGGCGTCAAAGCGAAGTAGCTGAAATGACTACGCAATAAGGCGGGGGGAGGGGAGGGGGGCTGGGGGCGGGGGGGGCGAAAAGGGGGATATCACCCAGCCGCTCCCCGGGCTTGGGGTAAAAACCGCAACACTGGGCGCTCCGGGGAAAGGAAAAGGCCCCGCCGGCTGAATGCCTGCAGGGCCTTTCTTTGTTGGCGACCGGCTTCGGTTTTGCCGGCTGCGCCGGGGGAGGTCAGGCGAAGCGGTAGCCGTCCCCGGCGGAGAGGGGAGGCTCGGCTGCGCCGGTTTCCTCCTCCCCCTCTTCCCTGCCGTTTTCTCCCAGTCCGAACTTCTTCATCCGGTAGCGGAGCGTGTCGCGGCTGGTCTTCAGGTACTTGGCCGCCTTGGTCTGGTTGTTCCCCGACTTCTTCAGGGCGAGCTGGATGATCAGCTTCTCCAGCTCCTCCAGGGAGATCCCCTCCGGGGGGAGCAGGATGTGCTCGCCGGAGAGGTCCGAGGAGCCGTTTTGATGCAGCGTCCGGCTCACCTCGCCGCGGGACTGGGTGATCTCGGCGGAGAGGTGCTGCGACCCGAGCGTCTTCTCCTGCTCCAGCATCATCAGCCTCTCGATGCAGTTTCTCAGCTCCCGCACGTTCCCCGGCCAGTCGTACGTCATCAGGTACTCGAGCGCCTCGGGAGAGGTGTCCTCCACGCTCCTGCCGTACTCGTCGTTCAACGTCTTGATGAAGTACTGCACCAGCGCCGGGATATCCTCCTTGCGCTCCCTGAGCGGCGGAAGGGCGATGTTCATCACGTTCAGGCGGAAGAAGAGGTCGGAGCGGAATTTCCCCTCCTTGACCATCTTGGGGAGGTTCTGGTGCGTCGCCGTGATGATCCTCACGTTCGCCTCCACGTCGTCCTGCCCCCCCAGGCGCCTGAAGCGCTTGCTCTCGATCACCTTGAGGATCTTCGCCTGCATCAGGAAGGGCATGTCGCCGATCTCGTCCAGGAAGACCGATCCCCCCTCGGCCATCTCGAAGACCCCCTTGTGCCTCTTGGAGGCGTCCGTGTAGGCCCCCTTCTCGTGGCCGAAGAGCTCGTTCTCCAAGAGGTTCTCCGGGATCGCGGCGCAGTTCACCTCGATGAACGGGGCCTCGGCGCGGGCGGAGTGCATGTGCAGCGCGCGGGCCACCAGCTCCTTACCGGTGCCGCTCTCCCCGGTGACCAGCACCGTCTTCGCGTCGGCGTCGGCGCAGATCTTGATCATCTTGAAGACCTCGATCATCTTCTGGGAGTTCCCCACCAGCTTGTCCTGGTCCGACTTCTTCCTCAGTTCCCCGCGGAAGTAGTCCACCTCCTTCTTGAGCTGGGTCTTCTCGAAGGCCTTGTTCACCACGTGCTTCACCGCGTCGAGGTTGAACGGCTTGCCGAAGTAGTCCTCGGCCCCCTCCTGCAGCGCCAGCACGGCGGAGTCGGCGTGGGCGTAGGCGGTGATCATGATCACGTAGAGATCCTCGTTGGCCGCCTTGAACCGCTTCAGAAGCTCCAGGCCGTTCACGTCCGGGAGGCAGACGTCCAGGAGCACCAGCTTGGGGCGGAACTCCTCGAACTTCTGGATCGCCTCGCTGCCGGAGGCCGCCGTCTCCACATCGTACCCCTCCTTCTTCAACATGGTGGCGAGCGACCAGGAGATCAGCTTTTCATCATCAACGACCAGGATGCGGTTCTTGTTCACCATTTGTTGTCCCTTCGCCAGCGTTCGTTTTGAGAAGATCTTCGTGGGTGCTCCCGCTTCGTCCCGCGAGAACGGTAAGCGGTTTGACTGCAGGTAAGGGTCATATCGCGCAGCGCCTGTGGGTGAAATGACCCACTTTTGCCGGGCACCCCCTCCGGGAAGGCGCCATTTCCCCGCGGAACCGGCCCCTGATGAGCCGGAAATTCCCGCACTGTATACCGGTGATTCGCAGACACGGCGCGGTTTCCGGGGCGGCGTCGACCCCGCCCCGGCCCCGTCAGGGGTGAAAACCCGCACTGACGGGCGCTGCCGGCGGCGCACCGGGGGCGCAAAGGGTGTAGCACGATGCGTGCCGCAACCCTCCCGTGTCCGGGGCTGCGCGCCCCCCGCTTTTGCGCCCCCGGTCTGGCAAGGTACTTGCTAGGCGAAAGGGGTCTCGCAACGCATGAGCTTATCCGGAGGATCGATGAAGAAGATAGATATGTTGGCGGCAACGGGGGCCGTTCTCCTCGCGCTCGCGCTTCCCGCGTGGGGCTTCAACGGCGTCGATTTCGAGGCGATCAGGAAACAGGCGGAGACGGGGGACCCGGAGGCCCAGTCGAGGCTCGGCGTCCTCTACGCCTCCGGCCTCGGCACCGCGATGGACAAGGAGGCGGCGGTACGCTGGTACTCGAAGTCGGCGCAGCAGGGGTACCCGGTCGGGCAGTACAACCTGGCCTTCATGTACCTGCGGGGGGAGGGGGTCGGCGAGGATTACGCCAAGGCGCAGAAGCTGATGCGCGCCGCGGCGGAGAAGGGGATGGCCGCCGCCGAGTACGACCTGGGGATGATGTACCTCATGGGGGTGGGGGTCGCCGAGGACCGCGCCCAGGGGGAGAAGTGGCTCAGGAAGTCGGCTGACCAGGGGTACCGCGAGGCGCAGAAGATGCTCAAGAAGCTGGAGCAGGAAGGGTAGAACTACATGTCCAATTACCAGACAAACCAGGAGCAGCACTCCTGCCTCCCGCTCGCCGGGCGGAGCTTCGACGGCGACCTGTTCCAGGGGGACGACGCCGAGAGCCGCCAGTGCCTGGCCGCCATCCTGGCGACCGCGCAGGTCGGCATCCTCGTCATCGACGCCGAGAGCCACGTCATCGTGGAGGCGAACCCCAAGGCGGTCGAGGTGATCGGCGTCACCAGGGACGAGATCCTCGGCTCGGTCTGCCACCGCTTCATCTGCGTCTCGCAGATCGGGCAATGTCCGATCACCGACCTTGGGCAGTGCATCGACTGCGGGGAGCGGCAGCTGATCACGGCCCGGGGGGATTACGTCACCGTGGTGAAGACGGTGGCCCAGATAACCATCAAGGGGCGCCCGCACCTCGTGGAGAGCTTCCTCGACATCTCGGATCGCAAAAGGACCGAGGAGGCGCTCAGGGAGAGCGAGGAGCGCTGCCGCGACATCCTGGACAACGCCAACGACCTGATCCAGAGCGTCGACGTGAACGGCTCGTTCATCTACGTGAACCGGGCCTGGAAGTCGACCCTGGGGTACAGCGACCAGGAGATCGCCTCGATGAAGGTGTTCGACATCATCACGCCGGCCTGCCGGGACCACTGCGGCCTCCTGTTCCAGCAGATCATGAAGGGGGTGGTGGTTCCCCGGGTCGAGGTGCAGTTCCTGGCGCGCGACGGACGGACCGTGGTGCTGGAGGGGAGCATCAACTGCAGTTTCGTGGACGGAACCCCCTCCGTCACCCGCGGCATCTTCAGGGACATGACCGAGAGGAACCGGATGGAGCGGGAGCTTTCGCAAAGCGAGGAGCGCTACCGGCAGCTGGTCGAGCACGCGCCCGAGGCTATCGTGGTGCACAGCCAGGGGAAGTTCCTGTACGTGAACAACGAGGCGGTCCGCCTCTTCGGCGCCGAGAGCCGCGACCAGCTCCTGGGGACCCCGATCGTCAACGTGATCCACCCCGACTACCGCGACATGGTCCGGGGGAGGATGCGGGAGCTGGAGACCCCGAACACGGTGGTGCCCACGATGGAGATGAAGGTGATGCGCCTGGACGGCGGCGTCATCGACGTGGAGAGCGTGGGGACCAGCATCTCCCTGAACGGAGAGCCGGCGATCCAGGTGGTGGTGCGCGACACCACCCAGAGAAAGCTCCTGGAGGCGGAGCGGGAGCAGTGGCAAAAGAAGCTCGAACTGAAGGTGGAGGAGAAGACCCGGCACCTGAAGGAGGCCCAGGCGAAGCTGATCCAGTCGGAGAAGATGGTGACCCTGGGCGAGGTGGTCTCGGGGGCTTCGCACGAGCTGAACAACCCGCTGGCCGGCATACTCTCCGCCATCCAGCTCCTGCGCAGCTCGGCGCTGAACCAGCCGATACTGCCGGAGCTCATGGACGGCATCGACGTCCTGGAGAGCATCGAGAGCGCGGCGATACGCTGCCAGAGCATCGTGGAGGACCTGATCCGCTTCTCCACGCAGACCAGGTGCAACTTCGCCCAGATGGACCTGAACGAGCTTTTGAGGGACTCCCTCGAGGTGATGGCGGAGGAGTTCGTCCGCGCCCAGATCAGGGTGGAGTGGCGCATCGACCCCGAGCTCCCGGCCATAGAGGGGGACTTCGTCAAGCTCCTCGAGGTCTTCACCAACATCCTGCAGAATTCCAAGAACGCGCTCCCGGACCAGGGGCTCGTGGAGGTGAGCACCAGGCACCTGAAGAAGTACGGGGAGACGCAGCAGGTGATCGTCAGCATCAGGGACACCGGGTGCGGCATCCCGTCGCCGAACCTCTCCAAGATCTTCGACCCCTTCTTCACCACCAAGCCGGTCGGGAAGGGGCCGGGGCTCGGGCTCACGGTGAGCTACGGCATCATCAAGCGTCACGGCGGCGACATCGACGTCAGGAGCACGGTCGGCAAGGGGACCGAGGTGGTCGTGACGCTCCCGGTCAGGCAGCCCGAAAAACAGGGGAGCGCGCCGGCCTGAGGCGGCGAAAGGGCGATTTCGTTTGACTTTCGTCGCAGCTTCTGGTTAAACGTCTATCGACGGCAGGCGGCAAGAGCGCCGGCCGCCGGGGACGGCGCGTGGCGCGCATGGCGCGCGGCGGCGGCGCCCGGAACATACGATAGACGATAATACTAAACCATCCGCGAGGATGGGGCGGAAAGCCTACAGGGTCTCACCGAGACAGCCGGGTTGCCGAAATATCTTCCCTTGGAGAGATACCGGCAGCCCGTTTTTTTTTGCCCGCCTCCCGTATCCTTCCCCCCCGCGCCGCCGCAAAAGGGGCGCAACCGTCAACGCGAATCCAGTATCATGCCGGGGTCCTTGAGGCTTGGGCAGGAGTTTTCCCTATGCACACGACGGCCGCCGCGATAGAAAGGGCGCTGCAGCTAAAAGAAGGACTCGAACCGGGCATGACCGAGCTTCAGCAGGACGAGGACCGCCTCCGGATGCTGAAGGAGGCCATCGACTCCCTCCCCATTTCCGCCGGGATCACCATCAGCAACCTCGACGGCAAGATCGTCTACGCCAACGACGCCGAGTGCGAGATGCACGGCTACCAGCCCGGGGAACTCCTGGGGCGGGACGCCCGCATCCTGGCGCCCCCTCCGGGCGGCCCCCCCGCGCCCCGCCTGGACCCCGCCCGCATCGGCCTTTGGAAGCGCGAATGCCTGAACGTCCGCAAGGACGGCGCCGAGTTCCCGGTGCAGCTCACCTCGACGCCGATCAGAAGCGCCGGCGGGCGCTGCCTCGGGGTGATCACCGCCAGCGAGGACATCACCCACCGGAAGGACTGCGAGAGGCGGATCGAGCATCTCGCCTACTACGACACCACCACGCACCTGCCGAACCGGACGCTCCTCATGGACCGGCTGCACCAGGCGCTCGCCCTGGCCAGGCGCGAGAGGCGCACGCTGGCGTTGCTCTTTCTCGACCTGGACAACTTCAAGGACCTGAACAACACGCGCGGCCACGAGGTGGGGGACAAGTTCCTGCAGGAGGTGGCGAGGCGCCTTTCCGGCGCCGTCTGCGGCTCCGACACGCTGGCGAGGCTGGGCGGGGACGAGTTCGTCGTCGTGGTCAACAGCGAGGAGAAAGCGGCCGCGGCGGTGGCCGAGCGGCTGCAGGCGCTCTTCGGGGAGCCGTTTCTGATCGACGGGGAGGAGATCTACGGGAGCACCAGTATCGGCATCGCCCTCTACCCGGGGGACGGCTGCGACGTGGAGACGCTCTTTCGCTGCGCCGACGCCGCCATGTACCAGGCCAAGAGCCATGGGAAGGGGGGGTACCAGTTCTTCTCCCGCGAGATGAACCAGAGCAACATGCGCCGCGTGGCGCTGGAGAACGGCATGCGCCAGGGGCTCGCCCGCGGGGAGTTCTTCCTGCACTACCAGCCCCAGTGGGAGCTGGAGAACTCGACGACCACCGGGGCGGAGGCGCTCCTGCGCTGGGAGAGCGCCGAGTTCGGGACCGTTTGCCCCGACGAGTTCATCCCGATCGCCGAATCGTCGGGGTTCATCTTCGAGCTGGGGGAGATGGTGCTGCGCGAGGCGTGCCTCATGGCCGCCGGGTGGGGCGAGGCGTGCCGCGACCTGAAGGTGGCGGTGAACATCTCCGGCCGGCAGTTCAGGCAGCCGGACTTCCTGCAGACGGTGGCGCGCATCGTGGCCGAGACCGGGGTCCGTCCCTCGTCGCTGGAGCTGGAGTTCACCGAGAGCGTCATCATGGAGAGGGCGGATAATAACATCGACTCGCTGCAGGCGCTGAAGAGGATGGGGGTGAGGCTCAGCATCGACGACTTCGGGACGGGCTACTCCTCGCTCAACTACCTGAAGCACTTCCCGATCGACGCCATCAAGATCGACCGCTCCTTCATCGCGGAGGTGACCAACGGCGACGACGCGGCCATCGCCGACGCGATCATCTCCATGGCGCACAGCCTGAAGCTCAGGGTGGTGGCGGAAGGGGTCGAAAATGCCGCCCAGCTCGACTTCCTGTCGGAGAGGAGATGCGACGAGGCGCAGGGGTACTACTTCGCCAGGCCGATGCCGGCCCCGGATTTCAAGGCCTTCCTGCGCGAGCGCGTCGGGGAAGGTGCGAGGCCCCCTGGGGGGCAGCTCGCGAAGGGTAGCTCGCGGCCCCGATGAGGGGCGCAGCGAAAAAGGGCACCGGCCGAGCCGGTGCAAGGAGACGACCATGATGGTTCGGAAAAATCTGGTTCTGGCGGTCCTGCTGCAGGTCGCGGCGCTGCCGGTCCTGAACGCGAACGCCGGCAACGTCGGCGTCGACCTCAACATACGGATTGGCGGGGAGCCCCGCCCGGTCATCGTCACGCAGCCCCCCCCGGCATACGCTCCGGCGCCGGAGTACGTCGACGAGGTGGAGGAAGAGGTCGAATTCATCTACCCGGAGCCGCTCGGTTTCTACGTCGCCGTCGGGGTTCCGTACGACCTCTTCTTCATGAACAGCCGCTACTACATGGTCCGCGACGGGCGCTGGTTCCGGTCGCCGAGCAGCCGCGGCGGCTGGGCGCCGGTCAGGTACCGTGAACTCCCTCCCCCCTTGAGGAGGCACAGGCTGGAGCGGATCAGGGAGTACCGGGCCAGGGAGTACGACGTCTACCGGCACGACCGCGAGCACTACCGCGGCAGGCACCGCGCCGACAAGGGGTACTGGAAGGCCGCCCGCCGAGAGGAGCACAGGGCGGAGAAGCAAGAGCGCCGCGAGGAAAAGCGTTTCGAGAAGGAGCAGCGGCACGAGGAAAAACGTTTCGAGAAGGAGCATCGGCGCGAGCGCGGCCGCGACTAGCCGCCCGTTTTCCTGATCGGACGACCTTCCGGCCCTCGCTCCCACTTCCCCCTACCCTCCCCTCCGGGGGCGGGGACCGCTTCGTAAAGGACAAAACAGGAGAACCAATGGAAGAAAGAGCCGTCAGCCGTTGCAGCTGGGCCGGGAGCGACCCGCTCTACCTCTCCTACCACGACCGCGAGTGGGGGGTGCCGGTGCACGACGACCGGCTCCTCTTCGAGTTCCTGACACTGGAAGGGGCGCAGGCCGGGCTTTCCTGGATCACCATCCTGAGAAAACGCGAGGGGTACCGGCGCGCCTTCGACGGGTTCGACCCGGAACAGGTGGCGCGCTTCTCCCCCGAGCGGCTGCTGCAGCTGATGGGCGACCCGTCCATCGTGCGCAACCGCCTGAAGATCGAGTCCACCGTCGGCAACGCCCGCGCCCTGCTGTCGCTGCGGGAGGAGTTCGGCTCCTTCGACGCCTACCTCTGGCGCTTCGTCGACGGCGCCCCGATCCAGAACGCCTGGCCCGGCACGGGCGAGATTCCCGCCTCCACCCCGCTCTCCGATCTCCTCAGCCGCGACCTCAAGCGCCGCGGCTTCCGCTTCGTCGGGAGCACCATCTGCTACGCCTTCATGCAGGCGGTCGGCATGGTCAACGACCACGCCGTCGACTGCTTCCGCTGGAAGGAACTCCGCTGAGGGGATCCCCCGCCGCCGGAAAAAATCGCCCCCGATTGCATCCCGCAATAATTTCAGGTAATTTGTAGTGTCGGCAGTTCGGTTTCCGCCGCACGCGCCCGTCTGGAGGAGGGACGCAAGCAAAAAGAGAGCGGGGGATCGCCTGACCGAAGCGCCAACGTCTCGCGTCCGCCCCCCGAGGAGAGCACATGTTCCGTCGCACCAAGATCGTCGCCACCGTAGGACCCGCCTGCGACTCAAGCGAAAAGCTCAACGACCTGATGCGGGCCGGCGTGGACGTCT
Organism: Geobacter sp.; assembly: GCA_003490025.1. Taxonomy (GTDB): domain Bacteria; phylum Desulfobacterota; class Desulfuromonadia; order Geobacterales; family Geobacteraceae; genus Geomonas. Next base: position 35,497 of record DNJC01000116.1, read on the forward strand.
TCCGGCTCAACTTCTCCCACGGCGACCACGCCGGGAAGAGCGCCGTGATCCGCAGCATCAGGGACCTCTCGCTCCGGCACGGGCACGTGGTCGCCATCCTGGGAGACCTGCAGGGACCCAAGATCCGGACCGGCCTGATGCAGGGGGGGGGGATGCAGCTTCTCGCCGGGAGCGAGGTGACCGTGACCACCAGGGAGGTGATGGGGGAGGGGAACGTGATCCCCACCATCTACAAGGGGCTGCCGCGGGACGTGCGGCCGGCGGACCGGATACTTCTGGACGACGGGCTGATGGAGCTGAGGGTGCTCGGGGTGGAGGGGGACGACGTCCGCTGCCAGGTGGTGAGCGGCGGCTGGCTTAAGGACCGCAAGGGGATCAACCTCCCCGGCGCCAAGGTTTCCGCCCCGGCCCTGACCGACAAGGACCGGGAGGACCTGCAGTTCTGCATCAGGGAGGAACTCGACTACGTCGCCCTTTCCTTCGTGCGCGAGGCCTCGGACGTGCTGGAGCTGAAGGAGATCCTGGACGGAAGCGGATCGCCCTTGAGGGTGATCGCCAAGATCGAGAAACCCGAGGCGGTGGTCAACTTCGCCGAGATCCTTAAGGTGAGCGACGGGATCATGGTGGCGCGCGGCGACCTGGGGGTGGAGATCAGCCCCGAGAAGGTGCCGCTGATCCAGAAGCGGATCATCAGGAGCTGCAACGAGGCGGGGAAACCGGTGATCACGGCCACCCAGATGCTGGAGAGCATGATCAACAACCCGCGACCCACCCGCGCCGAGACCTCGGACGTCGCCAACGCCATCCTCGACGGGACCGACGCGATAATGCTCTCCGCCGAGACCGCCTCCGGCAAGTACCCGATAGAAGCGGTCTCCATGATGGTGCAGGTGGCGCACGACGTGGAAGGGGATCCCCAGCTGATGCCCCAGGTGTTCCACTTTGTCGCGGCGGAGCAGGGGGGAGTGCCCAGCGTCTCCGAGGTGATCGGGCTTGCCGCCTGCAGGGCCGCGGAGAGCGTCAAGGCCGCCGCCATACTCGCCTTCACCCAGACCGGGAGCACGGCCGCCCTGGTCTCCAAGTGCCGCCCCACGCTCCCGATCATCGCGGTGACCCCGTCGCAGCAGGTGCGCCGCAGGCTCGCCCTCTACTCGGGCGTCCAGTCGCTCAGGGTCGACATCGAGGGGGATACCGAGTCGCAGATCCGTTCGGTGGACGAGGCGGTGGTGGCGACCAGCTGGCTTCACGCGGGAGAGCTGGTGGTGATCACCATGGGGAGCCCGGTCTCCTCGCCCGGTACCACCAACCTGATGAAGGTGCACCGTCTGGAGAGCCCGGACGTGTAGCTGGTTTTCACCCATCCCCACCCCGTCCCTCCCCCTTTCTCCCCCTTCAGTATGAATTCGGCCCATTTGTCCCTCCACTCAGTATGAATTCGGCCCACGCGTCCCTCCCCCTTCAAGGGGGAGGCCAGGAGGGGGATGGGTTTCCGGAAGATTCTCACAGTGCAGGATTCCATTTGACTGTATCCGCCAAAGCGGATATGTTTGTCCCCGGAGCAAGGAAGCGAGCAGTTCGCTCCCCGATCTCAACAACTGATACCGGAGAAAGACGTGAAAAAGAAAAGGGTGCTGTTTCTCTGCACGCATAACTCCTGCCGGTCCCAGATGGCGGAGGGGATAGTCAACGAGGAACTGGGCGAAGCTTTCGAGGCCTTTTCCGCAGGGACCGTTGCGACCAGGGTGAACCCGCTGGCGGTAAAGGTGCTGTCGGAGATCGGCATAGACATCTCGGGGCACGAGTCCAAGGCCCTGGAGAGGTTCGCCGGCGAGAGCTTCGACTACGTGATCACCCTGTGCGGTTCGGCCAACGAGGAGTGCCCGCTTTTCTTCGGCGGCGTGCGGCGGGTCCATATCGGGTTCGACGACCCTTCGCAGCTCCCGGGGGAACCGGAGGCCGTGTTGCCGGAGTACAGGAGGGTGAGGGACCGGATCAGGAAGGAGATCGTGGCCTACCTGGGCAAGGATGCGGGTGAACCGGTCGTCTCCGGCGGGAGGGAGCAGCGATGAAATCACGACAGTTCAAGAAAATAACCGTGGCGCAGCCGAAGGGGACGAAGCTGAACGGGGGGTGCGCCCCCGGCGCCGCAGCCGACCCCGATGCGCCCCCCTGCTGAGGGCCGCGCACCTCCGCCGGCGGCGGAGAGGTCACGGACCGGGTCCCCGGCTTCCTGCGCTGGTACCCGGCCGGCGGCGGACAGGTGCCGCAGATAGCCACGGCGCTTTCCTTCGGTGATCACCTGGGAGCCTGCAAGGCCCGCTGGGGGATCAACCGGATGAACTACCTGGTGCCGGCGGGGCTCTACGCCATCGGGGAACCGGGCGGCGCTTCCCCCGTCGTGGTGACGGCGAACTACAAGATGAGCTTCGACCTGGTGCGGAGCGCGCTGAAGGGGCGGAGCGTCTGGCTCCTGGTGCTGGAGACCTTCGGGATCAACGTCTGGTGCGCGGCCGGGAAGGGGAGCTTCGGGACCGACGAGCTGGTGCGCCGTGTGGCGAAGAGCCGGCTTTCCGGTGTGGTGTCCCACCGGAGGCTGATCCTCCCGATCCTAGGCGGGCCGGGTGTTTCGGCGCACCTGGTCAAGAAGCACTCCGGGTTCGACGTCGCCTACGCCACCATCCGGGCCGCCGACCTCCCCGAGTACCTCGACAACGGCGGGGTGACCACCCAGGCGATGAGGGAGCTGACCTTCAACTGGTACGAGCGGCTGGTCCTGGTTCCGGTGGAGCTGGTCCTGGTGCTGAAGTCGACGGCTCTCATCGGGGGAGTGCTTTACCTTGCCGCGCTTCTCTCGGCGGGTGCGGGGGACGCCGCCACGCTCCTGTCGGCATACGTGGGGGCGGTTTTCACCGGGACGGCGGTGGCGCCCCTGTTTTTGCCGCTCCTGCCCGGCAGGAGCTTCGCCATCAAGGGCGCTTTCGCGGGGATCGTCTACACCCTGCTTCTCTTTGCCGCGGCGGGTGACCGGTGGGGGATCCCGACGACGGCCGCCGCCTTCCTGGCCCTTCCCGCCGTAAGCTCCTTTTTCACCCTCAACTTCACCGGCTGCACCACCTACACCTCCCGGTCCGGGGTGAAGAAGGAGATGCACCTCGGGCTGCCGGTGATGGGCGTTGCGCTATTTGCCGCACTGATCCTGCTGGTCGCGGGAAAGGTGCTTTCCTGATGGAGGTGGAGCTATGAAAGGGTTCAGGTATCTGGAAGGGGTGGCCACGCTGGAGCTGGACCGGGCGCTTTGTGTCGGCTGCGGCAGGTGTTTGGAGGTCTGCCCGCACCAGGTGTTCGAGATGGAACAAAAGAGGGCGCGCCTCTGCGACAGGGACGCCTGCATGGAGTGCGGCGCCTGCGCCAGGAACTGCCCGGTGGCGGCGATCAGGGTCGACGCCGGGGTGGGATGCGCCAGCGGGATGATCAGCGAGTGGCTGAGGGAGAGGAACATCCGCGGCGCGGGCGGCGGGTGCTGCGATTAATAAGACAGACAAAGATTAAGATTAAGACTAAGGGGAATCGGAAGGTTTCACCACGCCGTGCAGCCCGGTGAGGAGGTTCGCGCCGGGAGGGTTGCTCAGGGCCGCGGCAAATCCCCCGCTCTCCTCCACCCGCCGGAAAACCGCCACGGTCCGCTCCACCGCCTCGCCCGCCAGATCGTCCAGCGACGAACTGTTGAACTCCCTGCTCTCCGGATGACGCCAGCTCGCCGTCACACCGATCCCCTGGTGCGCCGCCGGCCGCAGCGGGTAGAACAGGTGCCGCTGCTCCCTGAACGGCGAACCGCAGGCCCTCCCCAACACCCTCACCGCGATCTTCCAGAAGCTCTTGTCGTACATCCCCTGGAAACGGCAGTGGAGCGCCAGGGAGTGCTCCAGGGCCCTTAGCGGCAGTTCCTCCTCCGGATCGAAGAGATGCCTCGCCGCCTTCAGCATCACCTCCCTGCCTGCCGGGCCAAGGAGCCTGTCCAGCCTCCGCTCCTGCGGGGCCCTCCCCTGCCTCAGGAAATGGAGGTCGATCGCCGTCTCCAGCCGGTAGTGTTCGCCGATGCAGCTCCCCGCCGCGGCGTAGACGTAGGGGTGGAGGACGATGTCCGCCTTCATGTGGCAGATCACCCCCAGGAAACAGGCGAAAAGCGGGTCCGGTATCCCGGCGGGGTGGTCGCGCTCGGCGCGGATCAGCGGCGCGTAGCTGTTTCCGGCCGCGTCGTGGAACCGGTGACCGAGTCGGCGGGCCGTTGGGTGATATGGCCCACGGAAGATGTGCGCCAGCGTGTCCGGCAGGACCGCTCCCCCAAGGTAGGCGGCACGGTGCTGCGCTATGCTTCTTTGCACCCTCCCCCCCTCAGGCAGGGAGGCGAGGACGCGTTCGGCCAGCATCCAGTGGGTGAGTTCCTTGGGCATCGCTACTCCGGTTCATGGGTGGCACTATACTGCCGGTGAGGGCGGACCTCGCGGCGCAGCGCCAGTTTAAAGGAAACCTCTCCCGGCTGCAACCATTCCCGCTACAAAGGCAGTTACGCAGAGAACGCTGAGAACCGCTGAGGACGCAGGGAAAACGAAAGGAGCGAAAGACGACAACCACTTTGAATCTGGTTTTCCCCTGAAAAGGTTTTCTCCCCGTTCTCTGCGGCCGTTCTCGGCGTCCTCTGCGCTACTGCTTTTTGGGTCGCCTCGCGTTGCTTGACTACCGGTGCAAAGCTGTTAAAAACTCCTAATGCGCGAAGGGGCCACAATAAGGAGACGATATATGGAGAAGCAGATGGTTAAAATCAGTTCGTGCAACGTCACGCAATGTGCCTATAACAAACACAACTCCTGCCACACGCTCGCCATCACGGTCGGCGGCCCGAGTGATCCCTGTCCCAATTGCGACACCTTCATGCAGGGGAGCCAGAAGGGTGGTCTCGCCGACGTCCAGGGGGGCATCGGCGCCTGCAAGGTGGAAAAGTGCAGCTACAACCAGGCCTTCGAGTGCAACGCGCCCAGCGTCGATGTCGGCATGCACGAGTCGCACCCCGATTGCTTCACCTTTAAGCCCAGGTAATTTCCCGGGCCGGCCGGGTTCCCTCAAAACTTGCCCCCTTCACGCATCCTTCAAACATTCCGGCATGTTCGGCCTCACATCCGTAATTCGACTTTTGGCGATTGTTGTGTATCCTTTCAACTTTGGTTCCCGTGGCTTGCGGCACTGAAGGGAAGGAGGAGCGCAGATGGCATCGGAGGTATACGTTGATCAAGAGATATGCATCGGGTGCGGGCTTTGTGTCAGCATCGTCCCGGAGGTGTTCCGGTTGAACGATGCCGGAGTATCGGAGGTGCACAACCAGGAAGGAGCCGCGCAAGCGAAGGTGCAGGAGGCGATAGACAGCTGCCCGGTGAACTGCATACACTGGCGCTAGGGGCGCGAAAGGGGAGGGTGACATGACGTTCGAACTGAGAGAGGAGCGGGTGCGGGAACTTGGCGAGGAGAGCTACCTGGTGCTCAAGGAGAGCTACCAGTCGGTTCGGGAGCTGAAGGCGTTGGTGGAGCGGCTGCACGCAGCCTACCTGCGGGGGGACACCTCGCAGATGGACGTGGTCGGCGCCGTGAAGCTCACCGTCGACCGCCTGTACGACGACCTTGAGCGCTACCTGCGTCCCGGCGTCGACCCTGACAGCGCCTACGACGACGCCAGGACCGAAAACTCCTGACCGCTCGCCCTGGCGGAAGGTCTCCCCTGGACGAAAAAAAGCCCGCTCTACGCGGGCTTTTTCATTTCTCGCTCCGGTTCCCCGGAGGTCAGAGGGTTTTCAGGTTGCTGAACTCGCCCGACTCGAGGTAGTTTTTCGGCGCCTCCACGAAGGAGTAGATGTTCTCCACCGTTTCCAGGTGGCGCCGTTCCTCATCCGCCAGCATCATCAGGCAGCTTCTTGTCGCGTCGTTCACCGCCAGCCCCGCCAGTTCCTCGTAGAACCTGATGTCCTCTTCCTCCTTTTTCACGGCGAAGATGTAGAGGTCCGGGTCTTTCTCCGTTTCCTCCAGGAGTTCGCGTTGGGTGAGATGCGGTTTGAAGCTGCACACGGCGCCGTTGAGCCCGTCCAGTCTCTGATCCGCCGCGGCCCTGTCTCTCAGCCTCCTCAGGTTCTCTTCGTGCTCGTCTTCCGCCGCCACCAGCATCGAAAAGAGATTCTTCATCTCGGGATTAGTGGCTTCCGCTTCCAGACCTTCATAGTATGACTTGGTTTCTTCCTCTATTTTAATAGCGCAATCGAAAACGTTCATGGTGTTACCCCCTTTTGTCAAAGACCGTCAAATACTGCCTGTGACACATTATACCAGAATGCGCATCCGCAAGTGTAGTCATAGTTCAACCTCCCGAAGCCTTCCCTGCGTCCTCCGCGGTTCTCCGCGTACTGCGCGTAACAGCTTTAGGTTTGAAAGCTGAGGCCAGGGAATAAACCAAAATATAATTGGTAATAACCGCTGCTGTGGGTTATTATGCCAACTGCAGTTTGTATTAGGAGGGAAAATGATTGCAGCCCCAAAACTGGAAGCACTTGGTTTAAGACTGCGGAGGCAGCGGCTGAAGCGGAACGAGTCGCAGGCAGTCTTCGCATCCCGCATAGGCGTCAGCATACCGACCCTCCACAAGATGGAATCCGGAGACGCAACGGTCCAGGTAGGGCACTGGATGGCCGCATTGGACATCCTGGACCGCACCGAGGACATCGATGCGCTCCTCTCCGAAACAGACCTTTTCGATCTGTATGAAAAGCAGGCTGGTGGCGCCCGTAAGAGGGCTTCAAGGAAGGTATCGTGATCTATAAAATCCTGGTCTGGGACAGGACAAAGAAAGAGTCCCGTCTGGTCGGTGAGATGGTCTGCGACATCGATGACAGGGGGGGCGGCGGCACATGATCAGTTTTCAGACCCTGCTGCAGGCGGAAGGGTTCTACCAGATGCGCTATCCGGACCTTCTGGGTGTGGTTCGCAAATACAGCAGCGATCCGCAGACGGATGCGGAACTGCTGTATCGCCAGATGGTCTTCAATGGTGTGATCGGCAATACCGACGACCACCTGAAGAATTTCTGGATGTTGCATCAGCACGGTCTCGGCTGGAGGTTGTCGCCCGCTTTCGACCTGATTCCCGATGTGGGAAGGAGAGGGGAGCACGTCCTTTTCTTCGATCTCGGCGCCTACTATCCGGGACGCAAAAAGATAGAGGCGCTGGGCAAGAACTGGGGGATACGTGGTGCGGAAGAAGTAGTCGCCCAGGTGATTGCCGCGGTAAGCGACTGGAAAGCCGAATTCGCCGGTGCGGGCGTACCGGAGCGGGATGTCCGGCGTTTCCTTGATATCGACTCAAGGTGCTGAAAGCCGTATCGCGGAGGGCGCTTCCTTCAGCCTTCCTCGCGTACTCCGCGGCCCCTCTCAAGCCTACATGCCCAAATACGCGTTGATCGCTTTTTGCACTTCGGCGATGCTTACCGCTTGGTTGCCGTCCGTATCCACACAGGCCAGGGGCGTTATCATCCCGAGGTACATGTTGATGGCTGTCTGCACTTCGGCGATGGAAACTGAGCCGGAACCGTCGCAGTCCGCAGGTCTGCCCGAAGAGGCCGGTGTCAGCGCAAACGATACGGTGGAGACCTTTCCGGCAGTGGCGATAACGGACGCACTCGCTGGCGTGAAACCGCTCGCGGTCACGTTCAACTGGTAGCTCCCCGTACTGCGAACCATGAGGTAGCCGCCGTTGTCCAAGGTGGTCGCCAGCGTGCCGGTGAAGTTTAGCGCACTTATTCGCGCCCCGGCAACCGGAAGCCCCGTTGTGGCGTCGTACACATAACCGGAGATGACGCCCGGGAGCCCGTTCTGGTCGTAGGTGCTGAAATTCCACGTGGCGCTGTCCGCGCTCGCCCCGAATTGGTCCACCGCCTTCACCCTCCAGCAGTAGTCGGTCACCCTGTCGCTGAGCTGATGGCTGTAGAACGGTTCCGCCAGCCCTTCCACGCGGAAAACCGGTGGATTGAAACTGCCGTTGCGCCCGACCTCCACGGTGTAGGTGACGGCCTGTCCCTGGAACTTCGGGGTCACCGGACGCCAGCTGAAGGTGACAAACGACGTTTCCTGCGTGCTGCCAGGCGCGGCTATTCCCGGGGAGATCAGGCCGGGTGCGTCCGGATAGACCATGGGGCTTTTGTTCTTGAGAATGACGGAATGGTGCACCTGTGAAAGCGCGCCATTTTGGTTGTCGATGACATAGTAAAACACGTCATAGGTGCCAGGATTCTGGAAAATTCCCGCCAGTTCTCCAGCACCCGCGGCGGACCGGTAGCAGGTCGTTGTAAGGCCGCTGCTGCTGGTGCAGCTTCCCTGGGTGCCGAGCGGCACGGAGGTGAACTGGTACGCGAATTGGCTGCCGCTTCCCGTGGTGCTGGTCGTCGAGGAGCGGATCAGCGCCAACGGCGGGCCCTGCATCCGGCCGGGATTGCCGACCGTCGCCCAGAGGTAGCTCCCCGTCGGGAGGCTGGACTGGTCGAAGGCCAGTGTGATGCTTCCCGAGCGGTCCAGGATGGCTGCGTTTTCGCCGTTGTGCCTCCCCACTCCCAGGGTCATGCTGGCCGCCAGCGCCCCTTCCGTGGTGCCGGCGTCGGGGAGGATCGTGATACCCTTGCCGTCGCCGTTGTCGTCCAACTGGGGATGCTGCCTGGCCGTCTGGTTCGACTTGGTGGGGAGGAAATCAACGGCGGCGTCACCGGCCCGGGTGTAGACCAAGGTATCGACAGCGGCGCTGTTGAATGCCTCCTTCAGAGTGATCCCCCGGTCCAGGTGCGTGAACAGCTGCTCGATGAAGTACTCCCCGGTTATCACCCTGTCGGTGCCTTCGGGGAGTCCTCGTGAAGATTCCTGGTCCGGCGCCGCCGAGGCGATGATGATGCGGCCGCTGCGCGAGATGGGCTGGATGAAGGTCCCGGAGTAGCATGATCCCACCACGACCACGCGCGGTGGCAGCGCTGCCAGCTGCTGCGCGGAGAACCTCCCTTCCAGGGTGTTGAGCCATCCCGCCAGATCGGCGGCCGATATGGTCTCCTTTACCGTGTCGCTCGCTTCCAGGTAGATCTGGCTGTCCTGGTTTCCGTGGTCGACCAGGACGACGTACAGGGGGGCGGGGTCCGCGGAGGCGAGCTTTGCGTAGGCCCACTCGGTTACGGCCTTGCCGATCTCCGCCTTGCTGGGCGTCTCGTGCGTTCTCCTGGTCTCGTCGAAGCTGAAGTACCTGACATCGTTAGGCTGGCCCAGGTCGTTCCCGGCATAGGTTACGTTGAACCCCTGTGAGGCGAGGCGGTCGATGATCCTTCCCGTGGTTTTGGCATAGTCCCTGGCCCCTTCAGCATCGGTGAAAACCCGCCCTTGGACCACGATGGCATACCCGGCCTTGGGCCCCACCTGAATCGTTGTCGTATAGGAGGATCCGTTCAGGTAGCCGGACTTGTCGAAAACGGCCTTGAGGGTCCAGGTCCCCGGCGCGTTGAACCCGCTGACGCCCGTGAAGGTGAAACTGTTGCCGTCGGTGTCGTTATTCTCGGTGAAGATGAAACTGGCGGCGTTGGGCAGCGGCGTGCCGCTTCCCGGCGGGTAGAGCTCAAGCCGGACGCTCTTCCCGATGAACCCGTCGTTCACCGAGGAGTTCCTCCTGACGACACCCGTCACGTCCACCGATTCCGCTACCGCCAACTTGCTGCGCGACGGCAGCAGGCTTGTTATGGCCGTCCCCGTTGGCTCGTAATAGGGGACCTTCAGGAACGAGGAGGTCGCCGTGGCGCTGTTTCCCGCATTGTCGGTTGTGGTAACCGTTAGTTGGTACCTCGTCTGTGCGTTGAACAACCCGTTCAGGATGGACAGGCTCCAGGTGCCGCCGCCAAACGGCACAGGGAGATTTGCCGGCGCATCTGCGAAGTAGCCGCTCAGCTGCTGGAGATACTTCCCTGTGGCGAGGTCCCTTACGCTCAGACTGACCTTGTTGAGGGAAAAGTTGTCGGTGACCTCGCCTGAGAAGGTGTCGATGTAGTTCAGGGATGCAGTGTCCTGCGGCGAGGTGATGGTAACCCGGGGGGGGGTGGCCTCCACGAAGAGCGCCGTGACCGACCGCGCCGCTGCCATGGTAACCGTGCAGGTGAGGGCGCTGCCGGCGCAGTCGTTTTCCCAGGCGGAGAGCTTGTAGCCGGGATCCGGTACCGCGGTGATGGAGACGGTTTCCCCCGTGGAGTAACGGGCGGACCCGATGGCGCCGTTCCAGTGGAGGGAGCCTTTGGAAACCGTCACCGCTCCGTTGCCGCTTTTTCTCACGTCCAGCGCGTTCTGCCCGCCACGCACCGGCAACACCGTGGCATGATCCATGTCGCCTGGGGGTCTCTTCGGGAAGAGCCGCACCGAAAAGACTTGCGCGTTGGCATAGGAGTAGGCAGGGGCGATCTGTGTCGAGGTCCAGTACACCCGCGATTCCACGATGTTGCTGAAGCCCTGGTCGCTGAACCATGGCAGGTTCGCCTGCTCGTTGGCAAGGCTCGACAGCTCGTTCAGGTTGGGCAGACGCCAGTCGTCATGCCCCAGGTACTTCTCCTGGTTCAGCTTCCTGACATAGCCCGGCGCCTGGTCCCAGCCCATCTGGCCATAGCTGTTTTGAGAACTCGGGTCGCGCGTTGCCACCAGGTCCAGGTCCCTGGGCCACACCAGGCTGGTCAGATGGTCCGTGAGCGTCCCGTCGGCATTGGTGGAGAAACGGGGTGCGGGCCACGCCGCGCCGGCTTGCAGCTCCCCGTCCTGTCCGGTGCCGGCGCACGCCACCCCGATCCCTTGCTCGTCCCAGCACTGGGTCTGGCCGGTACTCGCCACCACCTGGTAGCCTCCGGCCCCCTGCCCGCCGGCGCGAACCGGCCAGACCAGGGCGGATCCCCATTTCTTATCCTGCGCCATTGAAACGCCGATACCGGCCCATGTGTTGGCAAAGTTCAGACCGACCGACACGGCCGCAGCGGGGTCCTGGCCCATGGTGGTGGAGGACCAGTATGAGCCGTACCACCAGATGGAGCTGGGATCCGAAAAGATGGTGAAGCCTTGGGCCGTGAGCCAGGCGGCCTGGTCGGACTGCGTGCCGATGAGGGTGCGCAGTTCGTTGGCGTTGGGAAGCCTCCAGTCGCTGTGGCCGAGATACCCTTCGCTGTTGAGCTTCTTTATGTAGTCCAGAGCCTGGGACCAGCTCACACTCCCGCCGCTGTTGGTAGCGTACGAGGGATCCCGGCTGCTCATCGCGTTGGCGTCCTTGGTCCACACCAGGCCGGTGAGGCGGTCGGTGAGCGTCCCGTCGCCGTTGCCGGTAAAGCGCGGCTGGGGCCACTCGAGCCCCGTCTGCAGCTCTCCGTCCTGCCCGGTTCCGGCGCAGGCAACCGGCAGGCTCGGGTTCATGTTCACCCAGCAGGAGGTCTGCCCCGTCTTAGGGAGCTGCAGCGCCGGTTTGCCGAGGGCAAAGGCGCTGCAGGATGCATCCTTGCCGCCGCTCACTCCGGTGCAGTTCCACTGCCAGGGGCCGTTGCCGGTGACGGCGGTGGGGGCGCCCGGGGAGCAAAGCGCGGTGCTCGGCGCATCGGTGAACAAGCCTTTGTTGGCTAGACCGCAACTGCCGTCCACAGCAGCGACCGCGCTCCCTGTCAGGGCGCTTTGCAGGATCACCCCCCCGGTATCCACCTGCAGCAATGCCGATTTGGAGCCGGCGCCCGCCGGGTTGAACCTGACCGCCACCGTACAGACCTCGCCGGGCCGCAGGGTGGGCGCCAGCGAAGGGCACGGCGTCGCCCCGCCCGGTGCCAGGCTGAAGTCTGCGGCATCGCCGCCGGCCAGCAGCACAGCCGGGACCGCCAGGTCGGCTGTTCCGCCGTTTCCGATGCTGAAGGAGACAAAAGCCGAGGCCATGCCGGCGCCGGTGGCGGGAAAATCAGCACTCTGCGGGAAGAGGGTCGGTTCCCCCGCCTCCCCGTACCATCCGGAGCGCACCGGTAGAATTGCGTAGCCACTGGTTTTGCTCTCGGTGCTGACAACCCCGGCGGCGGCAGAGTAGTACCAGGCCTTGAAGGGGGCGCCTGCGTCGGAGCTTGAGGACCAGTACTGCTTTAGAAGTCCCAGACGTCCCAGGATGGTGGCTGCCCCGTTGAGACTTCTGAGTTCGCTCGCCGACGGAAGCCGCCAGTCGCCGTACCCCAGGTATCTCTCCCGGTTCAGCCTCTGGATGGCATCGAGCGCCTCCTGCCAGCTCTGTGCGCCACCCAGGGCCTGCGGCCCGGTCGCTACCGAGAGTGCCGGGTCCTTGCTCCAGATGAGGCCGGTCAGGTTGTCCCTCATGGTCTGGTTGTCGTACTCGGTGAAGCGGGGGGTCGGCCATGCCCCGCCAAGCTGCAGCTCGCCGTCCTGGCCGGTGCCGCTGCAGGGAATCTCCGAAGTTTCGTTGTAGCAGCTGGTCTGGCCGGTCTTCATCAGCGGCATCGGGCCCGAATGAGGGCCGCGCACAGGCCATACGTGTTCGTAATAAGACGGCTTGTCCGACACCTCCATGGATCCGCCATAGTAAAAGGACCAGGCTCCGGTCCACGCCTCGCTGGTTGAGGGGGTTGCCGGTTCTACGGTGGTGGAGCTCCAGTAGTATGAGTAACCGATGTTGATGAACCCTGCACTTTGCAGGACACTGCCTAACCACTGGTTCGATGTCTGCCCCTCATCGAAGGAGAGGCTGGCGAATTCGTTGCGGTTGGGAAGTCTCCAATCGCCGTGACCAAGGTAGTTCTCCCTGTTCAGTTTCGCCACGTAGCCCTGCGCGTCCATCCAGCGCATCCTGCCGTCCTCGGTCATGCCGCTGTAACCGGGGTCCCGGGCCAGTGCCAGGTTGGCGTCCTTGGCCCATACGAGACCTGTCAGGTTGTCGGTGACGGTCAGGTCCGAGGGATTGGTAACGCTGTTGTCGGTGAAACGCGTGCTAGTGTATTTCCCCCCCCCGAACTCCCCCTCCTGGCCGGTACCGCTGCAGTCGACCGGTATGCCGAACCTGTCCCAGCAGGAAAGCCGTTCGTTGTGTGGGATCGGCGCTACCGGCGTGCCGGACAGATAGCCTGTGCAGGCGACAGGGGGCGTCGTGCCGCTGCCGCAGCTCCAGTGCCAGGGACCGGATCCGCTTACCCCGGATGCGGTGCCGCTCAAGCAGAGGTCTTGGGCCGGTTTGCCGGTGAATATCCCCCCATCCGCAGCACCGCAGGCAGGCGTCACCGGCACTGCCTTGCCGAAACCCGAGAGGAGCGCCACGGTGCCGTAAGCGGTGGGCACTCCCCCTATGCTGAGGGTCGCTTTGCTGGAACCGGTGCCGGTCGGACGGAAGCGCAACTGCAGGCTGCAACTCTCCCCTGCCGCAAGCGTCGGCGCCGGTGAGAGACATGCCGCTGTGCCGCCGGGCGCGACGCTGAATGCAGCCGCGCCTGTTCCGGCCAGGGTGACTGTAACCGTTGCAGCGGTCGTCCCGTTGTTGGTGACCCGTACCTCCACCGGATCCGATGTGGAGCCGTAGAAGGTCGCCGGGAAGGTGTACGACGTGACACTCAGGGCAACGGGCCCCGACTGGGATCGCACCGGATACGATATGGAGTCGTAGCCCAGCCCCTGGCCCAGCGCCGCGTCTATGTTGACGAAGCCATGGCCGGAGAGCCACCGGACCGGGTTGGCGTCCTGGAAGTTGTAGAGGCTTGCCCTTTCGTTGCCGTTGGGAAGCCTCCAGTCGTCGTGTCCCAGCCAGTTGCGGCTGTTCAGCTCCTTGATATCCGAAAGCCCCAGCACAGGTACGCCGGAGGGGGTGGTGGAACTCCAGAACAGGCCGGTCAGGTTGTCGGTTATGGTCTGGTCGCCGTTGTCGGTGAAACGCGGCGTGGGCCACGCCGCCCCGAGCTGCAGTTCGCCATCCTGCCCGGTTCCGGCGCACGGGATCGCGCTCCCGCCGTCGTCCCAGCAACCGGTCTGCCCGGTGCGGTAGAGTACCGGCGAACCCTGGGGAGCCGACCGGACCGGCCAGACGTGGCGGGTGTCCGCATAGGTGCTGTGGTTGAAGGTGCTGGACCAGAAGCTATATTCGTATACCTCTGCGGCGGCCGTAAAGCCTTGCGAGCCGAGCCAATCATTGAAGGAGCCCGAGGGGGCGAGCATGCTGCGCAACTCGTTGGCGTTGGGTAGCCGCCAGTCGTTGTGCCCGAGGTAGTTTTCAGCATTGAGCTTTTTCACATAGTCGAAGGCGCGTTGCCGGTAGACGCGTCCCAAATAGTCGTAGTTATAGTAGCCGTTGTCGTCCGTGTCGAAATCGGGGTCCCGGGTTGCCATTATGTTGAGACTCTTGGCCCAGGTGAGGCCGGTCAGGTTGTCGGTGATGGTCTGGTTTGAGGGGGCGAGGATGCTGTTGTCGGTAAAGCGGGGGGTAGGCCAGGGACGCCCCGACTGCAGTTCGCCGTCCTGCCCGGTACCGGCACAGGGGATGGTCGCATAGCTGTAAGAAGGATCCTGGCAGGTAGTCACGCCGGTTCCCAGCGGCTCCACGAAGCTCTGCCCCGACAGGTTCATCCCGCAGGGTGCGTCCTCCCCTCCGTTGGCCCCTCTGCAGGTCCAGTTCCAGGGACCGGTGCCCGAGAGGGGAGAGGCGGTTCCACTGGTGCAAAGGCCGGCGGTCGGGGGGGTGGCGGCAGTGCTGCCATGGGCGCTCCCGCAGAGCCCGGCGACGGGGGTCGCCCTGAAGTTGGCGGTCACGCTCTTTGACCCCGTCAGGTTGACGGTGCAGCTGTTTCCGCTCTCACTGTCGCACCCGGTCCAGAAAGAGAAGTCGCTGCCGCTGCTTGGCGTAGCTGTGAGGGTGACGCTGCCTCCCGCCGTGGCGCCGGCGATGCCGGTGGAGCCGTTCCATCTGATGGCGCCGCTGGATGCGGTGACTGCACCGGAGCCGCTTCCGGTCTTGGAGACGGTCAGGAGGCCGGCCCCCCCGCGCACCGGCCAGACCGTTGCCTTGCCCTTCTTGTCGAGGCTGCTGAAGGCGCCGACACCCACCATGGCGTAGTCATGGCTGGCCGGCTCCGTGCTCGATGACCAGCAGCTCGGGGTCGTGGTGGAAAAGCCCTGCGCTGCCAGCCAGTCGGTCTGCGACGCTTCGCCAAAGTCGTACAGCGAGGCGAGTTCCGCCCGGTTGGGTAGGCGCCAGTCGTTGTACCCCAGGTGCATCTCCTCGTTGAGTTCCCTGACGTAGTCCAGCGCGTGCTGCCAGGTGACCGCGCCGTCTCCGGGTGACTCGGTGCCGCTGGCAGCCTGGAAATCCGTATCAAAGGAGGGGTCCCGCGCCGCCATGATGTTGGCGTTTTGGGGCCACACCAGGCCGGTGAGGGTGTCGCTGATGGTCGTGTCACCGTTGTCGACGAAGCGCGGCTTGGGCCATGCCACCCCCTTTTGCAGTCCGCCGTCATCGTTGGGGCCGTAGCTTGTGGTCTGGCCGGTTCTGGGGATGGAACTGGCGCTGGCGCGGACAGGCAAAATCAGGTTCCACGAGTACATGTCCGTTTTGTTCTGGGTCCACGCGTTGCCGGCCGTGGTCAGCAGGCCCCCTTCCATGGAGTAGCTGCTCTCCAGGGAGACGCCCCAGGCAGAACCCGAGTTCCCGGTTGAGGACGTCGAGGACCAGACCTGGTAGGACGTGGTGGAGCTGCCGGTCGTGAATTCTTCCCTGCCCAGCCAGGTGAGAAAGGTCGTTTCGCCGTGGACCAGGCTGCGCAGCTCGTTGATGTTGGGGAGCCGCCAGTCGTTGTGCCCCAACCAATTCTGGGTGTTGAGCGATTGCACCTCGTTGAGGGCATCCTGCCAGTTGCCGCTGCGCAGCCCGGAAAAATCCCTGGGCCAGCTGAGCCCGGTCAGCTGGTCGGTCACCGTCTGGTCGGCGTTGACCGAAAACCGCGGGTTGGGCCAGGCAAGCCCGGCGCGCCTCTCGCCATCCTGGCCGGTCCCGAGGCAGGGCCCGGGAGTCCCTTCCGCATCCCGGCAGCTCGTCTGTCCGGTTTGTGCGACCGGCGCGGGCGGCAGGGCGGAAGCAAGGGCGGCTGTGGAAAGGAAAAGCAGGCAGGTGCAAAGCAGAGGGAGACGAAGCTTCATTCCAAAGGACCTCCATTACATAGATGGAACCTCTATCCCATCCGGGGCGAATATGAGCTGCATGAGGTAGTGGAAACCGGCGGGCTAAAAGGAGTGACTTGTGCAGGCGAAAAGGGGAGAGCCATTCCCAAAGCGAGGCTATTGTATACAGCAATTAATCATTAAAGTACAGTGGCTTAAAGTGGACAAGACGCGGACATCGACAGGACGGACGGCCAAACAGAAAGGGGATCCATCCAGATCCCCCTCTTTTTCTAGAACAATGCATTAGTTTTTTTGGGAATATTGTCAATCCATCTCGGCGCCTTGCGTTCCAAAAGGAAAGGGGGATCCCCCGGACATCGGGAATCCCCCTTTTCATCGTTTGCTACCGTCGGCAGATTGCTGTTACGCGCACTCGGAGTAGCCGCAGACGCGGCAGACCGCGCAGCCCCCCTCGTGCTCGACCACGCCGCCGCACTCGGGGCAGGCGCCCCTGTCGAAGGCGTGGGCCTCGACCAGGTCGGTGTGGCCGGTAAGCGTCAGGTGCGTCTGGATCGCCTTCCCCACCGCGTCGGAGCAGGAGAGGACCTTGTTCTCGCCGAAACCGGAAGGGGAGTGGCAGGAAATCCCCAGGAGCTGCTTCACGACCTGCCTCCCCTGGATGCCGCTTCTCCAGGCGAGCGACACCATGCGCCCGATCGCCTCGCACTGGGAGGCGGCGCAACCGCCCGCCTTGCCCATGGTGGTGAAGACCTCGAAGAGGCCGGTGGCGTCCTCGTTGATGGTGATGTAGAGCGGACCGCAGCCGGTCTGCATCTGGTAGGTCCAACCCTTGAGCGCCTTGGGACGCTCGCGCTTGGCGGTGCGCTTGTCCTCGACGTGGGTCGGCGCGGTGACCTTGACCTCCTCCTTCTTGCCGGTGGAGAGGACCTGCTCGTCGCGGGAGCCGTCGCGGTAGATGGTGACCCCCTTGCAGTTGCTCTGGTAGGCGAGGCGGTACACCTTCTCCACGTCCTCCATGGTCGCCTCCTGCGGGAAGTTCACCGTCTTCGAGACCGCGTTGTCCGTGTGGAGCTGGAAGGCGGCCTGCATGGCGATGTGCTCCTCGGGGGTGATGTCGTGCGCCGTCACGAAGACCTCGCGCACGCTCTCCGGAATCGCCGTGATGTCCTGCACGGTGCCGTGCTCGGCGATCCGCTGCATCAGCTCTTCCGAGTAGAACCCGTCGGTCTTGGCGATCTTCTCGAAGAGCGGGTTCACCTCGACCAGGATGTTCTTGTCCATCACCTGGCGCACGTAGGAGACGGCGAAGAGCGGCTCCACGCCGGAAGAGGCGTTGGCGATGATGGAGATGGTCCCGGTGGGGGCGATGGTGGTCACGGTCGCGTTCCTGATCGGCTCGGCGCCGGGGCGGTCGTAGGTGGAGCCCTTGAAGTTCGGGAAGGCGCCGCGGGTCTTCGCGAGGTTGCGGGACGCCGCGTGCCCTTCGTCGTTGATGAACTTCATCACCTGCTCGCCCAGCGTGACCGATTCGGCGGAGCCGTAGGGGATGCCGAGCAGGATCAGCATGTCCGCCCATCCCATGACGCCGAGGCCTATCTTGCGGTTGGAGCGGGTCATCTCGTCGATCTGCGGCAGCGGGTAGTTGTTCACCTCGATGACGTTGTCCAGGAAGTGGACCGCGAGCTGCACCACTTCCTTCAGCCTGTCCCAGTTCACCCGGCCGTGGATGACCATCTTGCCGAGGTTGATGGAGCCCAGGTTGCACGACTCGTAGGGGAGCAGCGGCTGCTCGCCGCACGGGTTGGTCGACTCGATCTCGCCTATGTGCGGGGTCGGGTTGTCCTTGTTCAGGCGGTCCAGGAAGATGATCCCCGGCTCGCCGTTCTCCCACGCCTGCTTCACGATGCGGTTGAACACCTTGCGGGCGTTCTGCGTCCCGGCCGGCTTCTTGTCGCGCGGGTTGAACAGCGCGTAGTCCTCGTCGGCGTCGACCGCCTTCATGAACGCCTCGGTGATGCCGACCGAGATGTTGAAGTTGTTCAGCTGGCGCTGGTCGTTCTTGCACATGATGAAGTCCATGATGTCGGGATGGTCGACGCGCAGGATCGCCATGTTCGCGCCGCGCCTGGTGCCGCCCTGCTTGATGGTCTCGGTGGCGACGTCGAACACCCTCATGAAGGAGAGCGGGCCGCTGGAGATCCCGGTGGTGGACATGACCACGTCGTTGGCCGGCCGCAGGCGGGAGAAGGAGAAGCCGGTGCCGCCGCCGGACTTGTGGATCAGCGCCGTGTACTTCACCGCCTCGAAGATCTCCTCCATGGAGTCCCCGACCGGCAGGACGAAGCAGGCGGAAAGCTGCCCCAGCTCGCGCCCGGCGTTCATCAGGGTGGGGGAGTTGGGGAGGAACTCGAAGTTGGTCATGAGCGAATAGAACCTGTCGGAGAGCGCGCCTATGTCCGCCTTCTTGTCGAAGACCGCGTCGGCCGTAGCTATGGCGGTGGCCACCCGCCTGAACATGTCGCTAGCAGTCTCAAGGGTCTTTCCTGCCTGGTCTCTTTTCAGGTAGCGCTTTTCAAGCACGGTCAATGCGTTTTTGGACAGGCCGGGGATCGATCCTTTTTCGACTGTTTTTTTCATAACGCTTCGTTCTCCTTGGATAAATTATAATTCCACATGGGAAATGGCTCTTTCTACCACATTTAGTGGGCGGCGAGAAATAAACCACAACATGTATGGTGAAGTCAAGAGATTAAAGATTAAAAATTGCGCCGTCCCGTAAAAAACGAAATCGCGGTGCTAAAGCGCCTACAGCATTTACATTTCGGCCGACGCTGTGCTATTAATAGCACGTTAAAATTTTTCCACGGAGCCGACATGACCCAGTGTGATTGCAATAGCCAGAAGGAGTCGCTCGAGTCGCAGGTCAAGGCGCTCAAGGATCTGATAGAGGTTGCCAAGGCGGTCGTCTCCACGCTCGATCTGGACACGGTGCTGCAGGCGATACTGAACAGCGCCATGGGCTTCGCCCAGACCCCCGCCGGGAGCGTCGCGCTCTACTTCGACGCGAAGAGGGAGCTGAGCCTGCACGCCCATTCCGGGCTCACGGCGGACTTCGTCAAGAAGGAGCGCTGGGAGGTGACCCCCGGTGGGCTCACCGAGCGGGTGCTGACGGCGGGGGAGATCTTCTTCATCGAGGACACGCAGACCACCCCGTTCTTCAACAACCCGGTCGCCCTGAAGGAGGGGATCCGCTCGCTGGTCTGCGTCCCCCTGGTCTTCCAGGGGCGGATCGTCGGCATCCTGTACCTGGACGACTTCATCCCGAGGGAGTTCGACCGCGAGAAGCTGAACCTCCTCTCCATACTCGCCTCCTTTGCCGCCATGGCGATCCACAACGCCACCCTGCACAAGCGGACCAAGCTGATGGCGATCACCGACGCGCTCACCGGCCTGCACAACCATCGCTACTTCAAGCAGTACTTCCGCCAGGAGATGGGGCGCGCCAAGCGCTACCACAAGCCTTTCTCCATCATCATGATGGACGTCGACGACTTCAAGTCCTTCAACGACAGTTTCGGGCACCCGGCCGGCGACCAGCTCCTCGCCAACATGGGGGAGGTGATCATGCAGACCATCCGCGGCGTCGACGTCGCCTTCCGCTACGGCGGGGAGGAGTTCATCGTCCTGCTGCCGGAGACCTCGCTGGATAAGGCGATCCTCGCGGCGGAGCGCCTGCGCGAGAGCGTGCAGGTCAACACGGCCAAGAAGCTCCTCTCCGGCGTCACCCGCGGGGTGACCGTCAGCATCGGCGTGGCGAGCTACCCCGAGAACGCCGACAAGATGGACGAACTCTTCCACATAGTCGACTCGCTCCTCTACCTCGCCAAGCGCTGCGGCAAGAACAAGGTCTACCACAAGGAAAGCCTTCAGATCATCTCGACATGATGCCATATTCCCGATTATTTCTGTCCGGGCTCCTCCTTGGGGCCCTTCACTTCCCCCTCTCCGCTTTCGCCGTCGCGGCGCCCGCCGCCGCTGTCGCCGCGCCCGCCGAGGCCCCCGTGCCGGCGCGCGCCGAGGCGCGCTTCAACCCGGCTCTCGTCTACGCCGACCAGATCCTCAGCGAGGACACCGTCTGGCGCGGCGAGGTGCTGGTGCAGGGTGCCGTGACCGTGGCTCCCCAGGCCACCCTGACCGTCGAGCCGGGGGCCGTGGTCCGCTTCAGGGAGAAAGAGGGGCAGGCGGCGCTACTGGTGGTGCAGGGAAGGATCGTCGCGGCGGGAACCAGGGAGACGCCGGTCCTCTTCAGCTCCGCCTTCGCCTCGCCTGCGCCGGGCGACTGGCAGGGGATCATGCTCCTTGGGAGCGAGAAGAAGAACCTCCTGGAGAACTGCCGCATCGAGGGGGCGCGGACCGGGGTGGAGGCGCTTTTCTCCAACCTCACGCTGAAGAACGTGAGAAGCGAGCGGGCGGGGACCGGGATGAGGTTCCAGGACGCGCTGGTGGTGCTGGAGTCGGCAGGGGCGAGCGACTGCGAAACCGGCCTCGTCCTCCTGGAGAGCGAGGCGACGCTCAGGAACCTGAGCCTGACTGCGAACCGGATGGGGATGTTCGCCAGGAAGAGCTCCGTCTACCTGCAGGAGCCCTTCCTGTCGGTGAACCGCACCGCCTTCTCCTGCGACAATTGCCGGCTGAAGATCGTCGGCGGGACCGTCATCGATAACGGCAGCGGGGTCACCCTCGCCGCATCCGAGGGGGCCGTCACCGGCGCGAAACTGGCCAGAAACGGGGACTTCGGCATCTCCCTCACCGCCTCCCGCATCCGGGTCACCGGCAACGAGATAACGGGGAACCGCGACGGCCTCCTGGTCTACGACGGCGCCTCCGTCGCCTGGGACAACGCCATCCACGACAACGGCGGCTACGACCTTTACAACGCCGGCCAGGAGGAGTTCCGGGCGCCGGGGAACTGGTGGGGGGCCGCAGGCCCCAAGATCTTCGACAACGCCGGGCGCGGCAAGGTGCTGTCGGCGCCGCAGCTCCCCAGGGCCCCGGAGTCCCTCTCCCCCTCATCCCCACCCCGGCCCTCACTGCCGTCAAGTTAAGGAACTTGAGCCCTGTCTCTCTTTGGCAAAGCGGTCCCCGCCCCCGGAGGGGGAGGGTCAGTAGGGGCGAATAATCATTCGCCCCTACTAACGGCAAAGGGATTCCAAAGGGGACGCAGGGGGATCGCGGCAGGATAAGAATTTTTTATCTTGTCGAACCCCCTGGTCCCCTTTATGCTGTGGACTCGCTTTCGGGCGGACGGACGGAAGTGCCGATGGGCAGCGCCGGGAAAGACTACGAAAAAAGAGGATGGAGTTTATGACACGCAGAGACGGCCGCGCGCACGACGCACTGAGAGAGATAAAGATAACCCGCAATTACCTGAAACATGCCGAAGGGTCGGTGCTGGTTGAATTCGGCGACACCAAGGTGATCTGCAACGCGACGGTCGAGGCGAGGGTCCCCTCCTTCCTGAAGGGGAAGGGGAGCGGCTGGGTGACGGCGGAGTACTGCATGCTGCCGCGGGCCACCCACACCAGGAACCAGCGCGAGTCGTCCAAGGGGAAGCTCTCCGGCCGCACCCACGAGATCCAGAGGCTGATCGGGAGGTCGCTGCGCGCCGTGGTGGATCTCGGGCAGCTGGGTGAGCGCTCCATACTCATCGACTGCGACGTGATCCAGGCCGACGGCGGCACCCGCACCGCCTCCATCACCGGCGCCTACGTGGCGCTGGCCGACGCCTTCCGGACCCTGGTCGAGCGCGGCGAGCTGCCGGCCACCCCGATGCGCGAGGCGGTCGCGGCGGTGAGCGTCGGGATAGTGAACGGCAAGCCGTTTCTCGACCTCGACTACCCGGAGGACTCCAGCGCCGAGGTCGACATGAACTTCGTGATGACCTCCTCCATGCGCTTTGTCGAGGTGCAGGGGACGGCGGAGGCCGAGCCGTTCACCATCGAGCAGATGGACGCCATGCGGAGCCACGCGATGCTCGGGCTCTCCAGGCTCTTCGAGATCCAGAAGGAGGCCCTGAACGGATGAAGGAGCTTCTGGTCGCGTCGGGAAACAAGGGGAAGCTTATGGAGTTCGCCGAACTCCTGCAGGGGGTGGTGGAAAAGGTCCTTTCTCCGGCCGACTTCCCGGGCCTTCCCGACGTGGTGGAGGACGGCGACACCTTCGAGGCGAACGCCGTCAAGAAGGCCCGCGCCGCGGCGCTCTTCGCCGGGATACCGGTTCTGGCCGACGATTCCGGGCTCTGCGTCGACCATCTCGAAGGGCGTCCCGGCGTCTACTCGGCCCGCTTCGCCGGACCGGGTGCGGGCGACGCGGACAACAACGCGCTCCTGCTGCGTGAGCTCGACGGGGTGCCGGCCGGGAAACGGGGGGCGGCGTTTCACTGCGTCATCGCGCTCTGCCGGCCTGACGGGAGCTGCGAGACCTTCGACGGGATGCTTCCCGGGGAGATCCTTGAGGCGCCGCGCGGCAGCGGCGGCTTCGGCTACGACCCGCTCTTCCTGGTGCCGGAGTACGGCCAGACCTTCTCGGAGCTTCCGATGGAGATCAAGAACGCCATCAGCCACCGGGGGAGGGCGATGCGGCAGCTGAAGGCCGCGCTCAGCTCACGCGAAGGCGCGAAGGCGCAAAGATAGAAAGGCGAAACCCAAGAGAGCTTTCCCTGCGTGCTCGGCGGTTCTCTGCGTACTCCGCGTAACCGCTTTCAGGTTTGGAATTTAGCCCGGCTGGAAAAATCTGCTTGCGCCGCCCGGAGTGCTGTGCTATAAACGGACTTCTTGAATCGGGGTGTAGCGCAGCCTGGCTAGCGCACCTGCCTTGGGAGCAGGGGGCCGGAGGTTCGAATCCTCTCACCCCGACCACTCAAGGAAGTCCTCTCTGCGCCTGTAGCTCAGTTGGATAGAGCAACGGCCTTCTAAGCCGTAGGTCAGAGGTTCGAACCCTCTCAGGCGTACCAATTTTCATATGGTGGATATGGTGAAGCGGTTAACACAAACGACTGTGACTCGTTCATACGTGGGTTCGATCCCCACTATCCACCCCAATTAAAACCAGACCCCGTGAAAGCGGGGTTTGCTGTTTCAGCTTTGCGAGAGTGGCGGAATTGGCAGACGCACCAGACTTAGGATCTGGCACCTTAGGGTATAGGGGTTCAAGTCCCCTCTCTCGCACCATCAGTAAAATCAAAGGGTTATCCGGCAACGGATAACCCTTTATTTTTATCTGAGAAGGCCCGTGCAACCTCCAGCAATGTCACCCCCAAAGTTTACTGCACCCACCCCCGATCCCGCCGGTTCCGGGCGGGACTCTTGCAGGAGCTGCTCTGCCGCGGCGGGAGGCGTTCCTACTGCTCCAGTAATTTTCTCGCCATGCCGTGCAGCTCCGAATTGGCCAGGGCCACCACCTTTTTCTTTACCGAACGGGAGTAATATTCCTGCTCGGTCTTGGTCATGGGAAGCCCCTCCAGCTTTCGTTTGAACAGGTCGATCTGCTTTGGCGAGAAGAGCTGGGACAGCGCATAAGCCAGGGAGAACTCTTCGTGCTTCTCCTTGCGTCGCCTCGACTTTTCGACGTTTTGCTCGACGTAAAGCTCGAAGGACCTCTTGAGCCGCTGCGGGTCGAACTCCCTGTCGTCCCAGGCTATCGGCTCGTTGTCGACCAGGTGCTGCCGCCACCTCTTTACCAGCGCCTTTTCCTCGTTCGGCAGCCCTTTCTTGAGCTGTTCGCACCAGGGGTAGGTCAGGTGGTACAGGGAGTAAAGCGAGGAGCAAAGGAGAAACAGCTTGTGGAGATCCTTCTTGCTCTGCTCGTCGGGAAGCAGCCGGTCGACCTCTTGCGGGGCGAAACGGGAGTCCTCCGCGGCGTTCGCCAAAAGCGTCGGGAAGAGCTCCCAAAGCCGGGTGTCGCGGCTTTTCACCACCTCCGCCACGGTTGCATTGACGTCCACCGTCTCGCTCGGCTGGAACATCGGTAACCCGAGCGTGGACAGGTTGTGCATGAGCTCATTGCGGTTCATAAAGTCCTCTCTCCCGCAGCAGCTCCAGGAAGTGGTCCATGTGCGGTGCCAGCCGCAGCTCCGCGATATCGTACCGGATCATTTCCCGGTACTGCTCAACTAGGTGGTCCACGTCGATCTCGGAAATCCGGGACTCGGCAAGGGCAAGGCAGTCCTCGAAGTCGACCCTGGTTCCGCGCATTAACTTGCTGCAGATGAGGTCGTAATAGTTCAGGATGCCGATGTACAGGTGCGAGTATTCCTTGAGCAGGGAATGCCTCCCGGGCTCCAGGGGCGATGCGAGCAGTCCGGTTGTGTGTATGTTGGCGCCGGGAAAGATGTCGAACTGGAAGATCTCCCCTTTGCGCTGCCATCCTGACTGCGTTACCTTCTCGTACCCCATTTCCCTCAGGTTCCTGGTGAGGTAGTTGTACTCGGTCACTACCGGCGCGATGAAATCCACGTCCTTTGTGGAGGCCTTGATCCCCAGCAAGGTCATGGCGGTCCCTCCGCAGGCGATCAGGTGCACCTTGCGCTTGAGGCGCCGGTTCCATTGCTCCAGGGCTTCGAAGAGTTGCTCTTTGCTTAACCTGTATTCCATGTTGTACCTTTTAGTACAATATATTGTATAAATCAATACAAAAAAATGTATGAAACCGTACATAGCGAAACAACCTTGCGAGGGCGGCTTCCCGCGGAATGCCGCTCGATACCGGAGCGTTTTCCGGTGCAACCATGGGAAACCCCGGGTCAGAAACCCGGGAAACCCCGGGTCAGGCTTGCAAAGTTGCAATCTCTGACGTCTGGCAGCGGACTTTGCAACAATGCAAGCCCGGCTCCCCTTGTTTTTATATACCATATATGGTACGTTAATCTTGCTATTCAAAGATTACTATCCATATTTGATATATAAGCGAGGCGGTCATGCTGTCACTTCACAAACCGAGCGATCTTTTGCGGGCCTTGGGCGACTTCGTGAGGACCATTCGTCTCGCGCGCAACATCACTCGTGAGGCCCTTTCCCGGCAGTCGGGCGTTGGTGTCGCTACGCTCGCCCGCCTGGAGTCGACCGGCGTGTGCTCCACGGAGAACCTCGCCAAGGTGCTCGTCGCCTTGGGGAGCGTGGACGTTCTCATGGAGGCCTTGACTCCGCCGGCACCCGCCTCGATCGCGCAGTTGCGGGCGGCTACCCGGGCTCCCGCGAGAATGCGCGCCAGGAGGACCTCGCGGTGAGAAAGTTCCAGGAACTCCAGGTGATCTTCGATATGGACGGGAGGCGGGAGGCGGTCGGCACCGTCGCGATCGGCGAGGGGCGGACCTACTTCGAGTACGAGGCGGCGTGGCAAAGGCGCGGCATCGAACTCGCCCCCTTCAAACTGCCGGTTGGGCAAAACACCTTCCAGTTCGAAACGGGGAGCCTGGTAAACGGCCTCCCCGGTCTGTGCGCCGACTCGCTGCCGGACGGCTGGGGGATGCTGATCATGGACCGCTTCTTCCAGGGGAGGGGGGTGCGGCATTCCGAGATCACCCCTCTGGACCGGTTGGCCTATCTGGGTGACAGCGCGATGGGGGCCCTGTGCTACCACCCGGCAGACGGCAGCGGCGACCGGGCCGTGGAGGCGGTTGACATTGGGCACGCGGCGCGCGAGGCACACCAGCTCCACGAGGGGCGCATCGAGCAAGCGGGCAGACTCTTGGCGAAGATCGGCGGCTCACCGGGCGGTGCCCGCCCCAAGGCGTTGATCGGGATCTCCGACTGCGGCACCCGGTTCGTCTCCGGTGCCGACTCGCTGCCGGACGGTTATTCCCACTGGCTGGTCAAGTTCACCCCCCCGAGGGCGAGCGGCGACCGCCCCTTCGGGGCCGACGAGGGGGTGCTGGAATACCTCTACTTGCAAACGGCGCGCGACGCGGGGCTCGCGGTGCCGGAATTCCGGCTCATCACCGACGAGGCGGGGCTGCGGCACATTGCGGTGCGCCGCTTCGATCGTCCGGATGGCCACAGGCGGCTGCACATGGCGACCGCGTTCGGCCTTCTGCATGCAAGCTACCAGATGCCCTCGCTCGACTACGATCAGCTGCTCACGGTCGCTTGGTCCCTTACCAGGGACATCGGACAGGTGCGCGAGCAATTCCGCCGCGCGGTCTTCAACCTTTTGGCCGTGAACCGCGACGACCACGCCAAGAACCACGGCTACCTGATGGACGAAACCGGTGCGTGGCGGTTGTCGCCGGCCTACGACCTCACCTACTCGGAGGGGCCGGGAGGCGAGCACTGGACCGCTTACCAGGGGGAGGGGAGGAATCCCTCGGTCGAGCAGCTGCGCGGACTGGCCGCCGCGGCCTCCATTGACGGTGCGGACTGTCGGGATGACATCGGTCGCGTGCGCGCCGCCTTGGAGCGTCTGCCGCAGGAGTTCAAGAACTGGAAAATCCCTCGCAAGCATGCCAAGAGGATCCTCGGCAGGCTTCAGGAAGTGGTCTGATATCCGCGGGAGTAATCCCGCATCCTCCCGATGCTAATAACGGCCTCCGATGTGTGACAAACGAAATAACAAGCGAAACGAGAGGGGCCATGTGGGTGCTCAAAAAACTTGAGTTTTCCTACAGCCATGATATTGTGAGTCATGGCTGTGAAAAAGATTATAGATGAAAGATGTGTGCTCTCCCGAAAAAAGGGGAACGGACAGATCCGCCGTGAGGTGTGGACTGGCGAAGACGGGAAGGTGGTCCGTTACAACTTGGCGTACATTAACCATACTGTCTTCGCCGGCGATAACGGCCGCGTCGTTGGGTATGACAACAATCACGGATCCCATCACAGGCACCTCATGGGGCAGATGTTCCCGGTCACCTTCACGTCTATGGAGGAGTTGGAAGTGCGCTTCTGTAAAGAGTGGAAGGAATTGATGCCAGCCAAGAAAGGCCCAAAGAAGGATTTAAAATGTTGAAAGTGACTATAACAACTGGGAGTGTAGAGGATTTTTTTGCGAGGGGTGAAACTTTGGCAAGAAAAATTGACAGAGGCGAAGCAGTAGAACCTAGTACTTTAATTATGTTTGAAGATCCGGAAGATATCTTAGAGATTATTACCAATGCAAGGATGTCTTTATTCAGAGCGGTCAAACAGGAACCTGGCTCTATTACTGATATTGCACGCCGACTGCATCGAGATAGAAGTGCAGTAAAGCGCGATGTAGATGTTCTAGTTGGGGCCGGGCTTATTCAAATCTTTGACGTGCCACATCATGGTCATGGTCGGAAAAAATATGTAAAAGCTGCAGCCGATCAATTTCAGCTGTTAGCCCAAGTAGGATAGCCTTCCCTCTCGCGAAGGGTTCAGCCGATCACGGTTGAGCCCTTCATTGGTCTTCCCTCAGCGCCATTCCCCTTTCCGCGTCAGCTCGCCGTACGCCTCCTCGACCTTCTTCATCACCGCGTCGAGGCTGTAGTTCTCCCGCACGAACTCCCTCCCGCTCCCGGAGAGCCGCTCAGCGAGGGCCTCGTCCTTTAGAAGCGCCACCACGGCATCGGCGAACGCCTGCGGATCGTCGGCCACCAGGAGATCCCGCCCCGGCTTTGCCCCAACCCCCTCGTTGCCGAAGCTCGTGGTCACAACCGGAGTCCCGGCCGCCAGCGCGTCCAGCACCTTCACGATGATCCCCCCCCCGATGAGTATCGGCGCCACGAACACCGCCGCCGTCTTGTACTCCCGGTCCGTGTCCTCGACGAACCCGGTCACCGTCACGCCGGCGTCCTTCTCCGCGAGGCTCGTGAGCGATTCGGGAGGCCCGTACCCGGCGATGACCAGGTGGGCCTCGGGGACCTCCCGCCTTATCAGCGGTAGTACTTCGCGATAGAAGTAGAGCGCCCCGTCGACGTTCACCTGCCGGTACTTGAAGGAGGCGAGGAAAAGAAGCCTGTTCTTCTCCCGCTCATATGCGGTCGGCTTCAGGTCCATCCCGGCGGGGATGGGAACGGTGGTGACCGGAAGAAAAGGGTGCAGCTCCAGCAGGAACTTCCTGTCGAATTCCGACATGGTGAAGATCCTGTCGAATCTCCGCATGATCCCCTTCTCGACGCTCTTCACCAGCGCGTACTTCAGGAACCGGAAGAGCCGGCCGGGACCGGTCGCCCGCAGGAAGGCCCGTTGCGTCGGTTTGGTGATCACGTCGTGGGCGTCCAGCACCATCGGGGTCTTCCCCCTCGCGATCAGGAACGCCGTCTCCACCCATTCCACCTGGACCAGGTCGTAATCCCCGGTCTGCACCAGCCAGTCGGCGCTGCGGCTGAAACCGAGGTAGTTGTAGATGAGCCGCAGCGACCCCAGGACGCCGCGCTTCGCGATGGCGGGGTACTTGTAGGCGTGGATCGCGGCGCAGAGGGGAGCCAGTTCGGCCAGGGCCCCCTTTTCTCCCTCCTCGAACCTGGTCGCCAGGTGGACCTCGTGACGCGCCGAGAGCTGGCGCAACAGCTCGAAGACGTAGCGCCCGCCCGCGTGGGAAGCCTTTTCCTGCGGGAGGAAAAGGGAGACAAGGAGTATTTTCATGTGCTTCACCCTCAGCTAGCGGAAGTTTTTCCGCTTGTCCTGGTTTTTCTTTAGCGGTACATTGGGGCGCCCTGCACCGGGTACGGGGGCTTAACGGCCCCTCCCGGAAAGTGCCACAACTGCAACAGAAAGGCCCCCGGATGACGAAAAACGCGCACCTTTTGAACCGCGGCATCTTCCACGTCGCGGTCATCGTAGCCATCGCCCTTTGCGGTTACTACCACACCCTCAACGTCCCGTTCTACTGGGACGACAACATGCTGCTCGACTCTCCCATCATAAAGAGCCTGGACCACTTCGTCCATCCCGCGACGGTCAAGGGGACCGACTGGTACGGGGGCTTTACCTCCAGGTACGTCGGCTACCTCAGCTTCGCCCTGAACTATCGCCTGCACGGGCTGTCGCTTCCGGGCTTCCACCTGGTGAACATCGCCATCCACATCGCCGCAGCGCTGCTGGTGTACCGGCTGGTCCTCCTCGCCATGAGGACCCCTTTCTTCGCCAAGGGAAGGGGGGAAGGGGAGATCGACCGCCGCACGCCGTTCATCGCCTTGCTGGCGGCACTCCTCTTCGTGGCCCACCCGATCCAGACCCAGGCGGTCACCTACGTGGTGCAGCGTTTCGCGTCGCTTGCGACCCTGCTCTACCTGGTCTGCGTGACGAGCTACATCGAGGGTCGGCTTCTTCTCGCCGGGGAACAAAGGCGCGGGGCCCGGGCGCTCCCCTGGTTCGTCGTCTCCTTCGTCGCCGCCACGCTCGCCCTCTGGACCAAGCAGATGGCGTACACGCTCCCGTTCGCGATCATCCTTCTCGAGTTCCTGCTGTTCACGCGCGACATCAGGAAGAGGCTCGTCGTCATCGCCGTCTCGCTGGTCCCGATCCTCGGGCTGGTCGTGTCCAGGGTGTCCGGCGGCGGCTCGCTCGCGCAGTTGACGGAAAACCTGGACCGGGCGACCCGGCTGCAGACGGACATGCCCCGACTGGACTACCTGGCGACGCAGTGCAGCGTCATCCTCACCTATCTCCGGCTCCTGTTCATCCCGGTCGGGCAGCGCCTGGACTACGACTACCCGGTCTACAGCTCGTTCGCCCAGCCCAAGGTCTTCATCTGCTGCGCGATCCTCTCTGCCCTGCTGGTCACGGCGGCCATCTCCCTGTACCACTCCCGCGACAGGGAGGACGACAGGGGCGTTCTGCTCAGGCTGGTCGGCCTGGGGATCTTCTGGTTTTTCATCACCCTTTCCATCGAGTCGAGCGTGATCCCGATCGTGGACGTCATCTTCGAGCACCGTCTCTATCTTCCCTCGGTCGGCTTTTTCATCGCGGTGGCGGCGGGGGTCTCCATGGCCGGCGGCGCCAACCCCCGCATCCCGGGGTGGCCGCGCTGGCCGGTCGCCGCCGCGTCCCTTGCCGCCTTGCTGCTGCTCTTAGGCGCAACACACGCCCGCAACACCCTCTGGGGTGACCAGGTCGCCTTCTGGCAGGACAACGCGAAGAAGTCCCCCGGGAAGCTGAGGGTGCTGGTGAGCCTCGG
Source organism: Geobacter sp. (assembly GCA_003490025.1). Lineage (GTDB taxonomy): Bacteria > Desulfobacterota > Desulfuromonadia > Geobacterales > Geobacteraceae > Geomonas. Next base: position 65,853 of record DNJC01000116.1, read on the forward strand.
CCGCGCCCTGGAGAACAAGGGGGAGTACCTGCGCGCCGCCCAGGTGTACCGAACCCTCCTCGAAATCGACCCGACCCAGACCGACCCGCTGCTGAACCTGGGGCTTTTGGAGATACGCGACGGGAAGCTGGACCAGGCGCAGTCGCATTTCGAACAGGCCCTCGCCATCGACCCCCTCCTGGTGGAGGGGCACAACAACCTGGGCCAGGTGCTGGGGATGCAGAGGCGCTACGACGAGGCGCTCAAGGAGTTCCTCCTGGTGCTGAAGCTGAAGCCTTCCCTTGCCCCCACCCACAACAACGTCGCGGTGATCCACGCCGAGCAGAAGCGCTACGACCAGGCCTTCGAGGAGTACGGGAAGTGCCTGGCGCTCGACCCCAACTACGCGAACGGCTACCTGAACCGGGGCAAGGCGTACCTGGCGGTCGGGAAAAAGTCAGAAGCCGCGGCAGATTTCCGCCGGGTGCTGGAGCTGGAGCCCGGAAACGCCGAGGGGGCGCGGCAGCTGCGCCTGGCGCAGGGGCTTTAGGCTTTAAAGCGGTTACGCGGAGAACGCCGGGAACTGCCGCTGAGTACGCGGGGAAACCAAAAATTACATCCAAAGAGGTTTTCTCCGCGTTCTCCGCGAAACCTCCGCGTCCTCCGCGATAAGGCTTTTAGGTTTCATCTCGCCCTGGCTGCCGTCGCCCTCCCCAGGTCCTCCCTGAACTCCGGATTGTCCGGCTTCAGGCGCACGGCGGCCTGAAGCTCCGGGAGGGCCAGGTCGAGGCGCCCCTGCTCGGCGTAGGTGAGCCCCAGACTGTGATGCGCCTTGGCGTACCCGGGGCGGTTCGAGAGCGCCAGCTTGAAATGCGTCGCCGCCTCTTCCAGGCGTTTTTGCTCCCTCAGTATCGTTCCCAGGTTGTTGTGCGCCTCCGCGAACGAGGGGTCCTTCTCCAGCACCGTCCGATAGATCTCCGCAGCCTTCTCCGCGTTTCCCTGCACCAGGTAGTCCACCGCCAGGTTGTTGTATGCCTCCTTCAGATCCGGCTTCAGGCCGATTGCCGACTGGTACCACCCGATCGCCTCGCCGCTGCGGTCCAGCTTGTCGAGGATCCTTCCCGCGTTGTAGTGGGCGTAGGCGTTCCGCGGCTCCGCCTGGATGGCCCGCTGCACGTAGGAGAGCGCCTCCTTGGGGTCTCCGCTGTCCGAGAGGGCCTTGGCGTAGCTGTCGTTGGGCCTCGACTTCTGCGGGCTCTTGGCGACCGTGTCGCCCCACAGGGTGAGGTGGTCCCTCCATACGGCGTTTCTCTGCCAGGTGGCGAAGCTCAGAGCGAGGACGGCCGCAAGGGCGAGGAAGGCGAGAACCCGCTCTCTCTTTTGAAGGAGCATGGCGGCGGCCGTGGTGAGCGAGAGGAAGAACCCGACGGAGGGGAGGTAGAGGCGGTGCTCGAAGATGACGTCCCTGATCGGGATGACGCTCGACTCGACCGAGAGGGTGAGGAAGAACCAGAGTATGCCGAAACCGATCACCCGGCAGCCGAAGGGGCTCTTTTTTTCTCGCGCCGATAGGCGGTAGAGGTAGCCGGCCAGCGCCAAAAGCCCCAGGATGAGCAGGAAGGAGGAGGCCACCCTGGGGGTGAAGAGCGAGTGATAGACCGGGTAGTCGTAGTCGAGGTTCTGGTTCGCCGGGAAGACGAGGAGCCGCAGATAGGTGGCGATGACGCTGAACTGGGTCAGCAGGTACGCCCCCCTGGAGATGCCCTGCGTCTCCCGGGTCATCTGGCTCACGTCGGAGAGGAGTTCCCCGAGCGGCTTCCCCGTCTGGAGCATCCCGACCGGGATGATGAAGAGGGTGAGGAGCAGCGGTGCCAGCACGACGAGCTTCTTGCGCGTCGAGGTCCCGAAGAAGGAGAACTCGTAGAGGAGGACGGCGACCGGGAGGGTGGCGGCGATCTCCTTGGTCCTCATGGCGGCGAGGGCGGCGGCGAGGGAGACGAGGTAGAGGACGACCGCCTTAGGCGCCAGGAGGCTTCCCTTCTCCTCCTGCGCCAGCCGCGCCCTGACGTAGCAGGCGACGGCCAGGAGGTAGAAAAGCGTGGCGAGTGACGCGGTGCGCTGGATGATGTAGGTGACCGCCTGGGTCTGGACCGGGTGCGCGACGAAGAGGAGCGCCGCCAGCGGCGGGACCATCCAGTACAGGCGGGAGTTCCCCTCGGGCGATCCGGCGTCGGACGCGGCGAAGGGGGTCTTCAGGGTGAGCCTCGCCAGCCAGTAGACCAGGGCTCCCGTCGACGTGTGGATCAGCAGGTTGACCGCGTGGTATCCCCGGACGTCGAGGCCGCCGAACCTGTAGTTGAGGGCCACGGAGAAGTACGCCATGACGCGGCGGGGGTTGAAGGAGTAGCCCGCGCCGGAGAGGAACCCGGAGAGGTCCCTGATCACCTTGTTCTCCACGATGGAGGAGATGTCGTCCAGGAAGAAGGGGACCTGGAAACTGTTCGAGTAGGCGGCCAGGGCCACCAGGGCGAGCAGGGCGAGGTGCAGGACGGGGTTTGTCAGGATGTCGGGCCGATTCGATCCGGGGGGAGGCGCCGGTTTCATGGCGGCGGCTGCGGGTTTGGCAGTCGAGCGGGATTTGGGCATGGCAAGAGTCTCGCGAGGTGAACTCAGATTCATTGGGCGGAGCAGAATGTGGGCAATCTATTATGGTTCCGGTGAGGCGTCAAGGGAAAAGCAGGAAGGCGGAGGACGCGAGGGAACCTAACCAAGCTTTTGGGTTTCTCAGCGTTCCCGGCGGTACTCGGCGTACTCCGCGATAAAGGCTTTAGGTTC
>DNJC01000146.1:0-185 GCA_003490025.1 Geobacter sp.
AGCCTTTGGCGAAGGCGGAGGGAGGAAAGTCCGGGCTCCACAGGGCATGGTGCTGGATAACGTCCAGCGGGGGTGACCCCAGGGAAAGTGCCACAGAGAGAAGTCCGCCCCCCACACCCCTGGCGACAGGGTCCGCCGTAGCTTAGGCTGCGGCGGAAGGGGGGTAAGGGTGAAAGGGTGAGGTA
>DNJC01000146.1:236-2092 GCA_003490025.1 Geobacter sp.
ACCAAATAGGGAAGCGTTAAGGACTGCCCGTCCGTGCTTCCGGGTTGGTTGCTTGAGGGCGCCGGTAACGGCGCTCCTAGATGAATGACCATCGTCCGCATCCGGGTAACCGGCTGCGGGAACAGAACCCGGCTTACGGGGTGCTTCGGCCAATTTTACGCCTCTCGCGGCTGCCGCCATGGCGGCAGCCGCGGAGGGAGCCTTCCCGGCGGAAGGCTGCCATGTGGGCTGCGACAGCCTCCATGGTTTTTTTTTGCTTCCCCTTCCCGGGGAGGTCTCAGTGCGGAAGGTAGCAAAATGGAGTGGGAACGAAAGTGGCAGGACGGGGTGGCCGGGGTGGCGGCGCTCTTCGACAAACTCCCGCCGGCGGAACTTGCGCGGCTTCGCCCCCTCGCCCTCGCCATGCGGCGGCGCAAGGAAGAGATGCAGGAGCTGGCCTCGGCGGTGGACGCCGCGACGCACTGCGCCGGCTGCGGCGGGGCGTGCTGCGTCTCGGGGAAGTACCATTTCACCGGCGTCGACCTCCTGGTCTTTCTGGTCTCGCGGGAGCATCTCTTCGTACCCCGTTTCGACAACGGTCTCTGCCCCTATCTCGGAGACGCCCGCTGCCTGATCGCTGCCGGGTACCGCCCCTTCAACTGCATCACCTTCATTTGCGATCTCATCGAGGATCAATTGCCGCGGGACCAGGTGTCCCGCTTTTACCAGATGGAACGGGAGTTGAGGAAAAACTACGGGGAGATCGCTTCCCTGTTCCCGTCCGGGGGAGTCGCGGGTTCCCTCCTGTAGGGAGGAAAACCCCTGGAGCCCCCGCGCCTTTCGTTCCTGATTCGGAGGATGAAGTACATGGCGACGCTAAACGACCTGGTTCTGGTCCACATCGACAACAAGCCCTCCTTCTACGCGAGGATCGAGGAGATCTCGCCGGACGTGAAGCCGGGGTGGTGGAAGGTGAAGCTCCTGGTCCTGACCGTTCCGCTCCAGGTCTACACCTGGATACTGGACGAGAGCCAGGTGAACGGCGCTCCCTTCACCATGGGAGGGACCCCGATCATGCTGGAGAAGGTGGAGTCTCCCGAGCCCCCCAACAAGCCGCTCACCTCGGTCGGCAAGGGGGCGGCGCGCAAGGGGGGGAACGTGGTTTCCCTCTTCGACAGAAAAAAATAGCAAAGAAAGCCGGGATTTCGCCGGGCGGGGGGGAAGCCCTCCGCCCTTCCGGAAAAGCCGCCGATTCCTGCGCCGGTTTTAATTGAACCGGATTCACCTTCCCCTTTTTACCACCTGATCCGCCTCCCCTTGCACCTCTCGGTAAACCACCGGAAAACCTCCAAAAAATTCCCTATTTGCCGCCAATTTTACCTTGACAACATTATCCCCCTCCCGTATAGTTCGTGCACGAAAGTGGTATATTGTGGTATAAAGTGGCAACTGGTGCCGGGGAATCCATGTTCAGAGGGAAATTCGAAACGACGATCGACGCCAAGGGGCGCACCAGCATTCCCGCGAAATTTCGCGAGGTTCTGGTGGAGACCTTCGGGGACGAGCGCTTTTTCCTCACCAAGTCGAGCCCGGTCCGGCTCGGTGACGGGCGGGTCTGCTACGGCCTGGTCATCTACCCGTACCGCGACTTCCTCGCGCTGGAAGAAAAACTGAAGGACGGCTCCGGCCTCGGCCTGAGCGTTGCGGAACTCGCCGCGGTGAGAAGGACCATCCTGGTCCCCGCCGTCGAGTGCACCGCCGACAAGCTCGGCCGCGTCCTGGTTCCCAACGACCTGAGAAAGAGCGCCCAGCTGGAGCGCGAGATCCATTTCGTGGGGATGCAGACCAAGATCGACATCTACAGCCACGACGTCTGG
>DNJC01000146.1:2237-6140 GCA_003490025.1 Geobacter sp.
GGCCCTGGCGGAGATCGGGGTGGACGGGATCGACGGCTTCGTCCTCGACCTAGGTGTTTCGAGCCACCAGCTCGACCGCGACGAGCGGGGCTTCAGCTTCATGCACGACGCGCCGCTGGACATGCGGATGGACCGAAGCTGCGGCGAGAGCGCCGCGGACCTGGTGAACACCCGCTCCGAGGCGGAGCTTTTCAGGATCATCTCGGAGTACGGTGAGGAGCGCTGGGCCAAGCGGGTCGCCTCCTTCATCGTGGCGGCCAGGGAGAAGAGCCCGATCGAGACGACGCTGCAGCTGGTCGACGTGATCAAGGGGGCGATACCCAAGGCCAAGTGGGAGGAGCGGCTCCATCCCGCCACGAGGACCTTCCAGGCGCTCCGGATCGAGGTGAACCAGGAGCTGGAAAGCCTCAAGGACGGGCTCGCGGCTCTCCTGGGGGTCTTGCGCCAGGGGGGAAGGGGGGCGGTGATCTCCTTCCACTCGCTGGAGGACCGGATCGTCAAGGAGAGCTTCCGGGAAGCGGCGACGGGATGCACCTGTCCCAAGGAACTCCCGCTCTGCGTCTGCGGCCGGGTGCCCGGGTTCAAGCTGGTGACGAGAAAGCCCCTTACCGCGAGGGACGATGAAGTGGCAGCCAACCCGCGCTCCAGGAGCGCGAAGCTGCGGGTAGTGGAGAAGATTTAGACAGGGGTTGCATCATGGGACAAAGCAAGGTTGCCTACGGCAAGGTCGCCGCACCGGCCAGACCGGGAGCGGTCGCCAGGGAAAGCTGGATCAGCTTCCCGTATCTGACGGGAGTCATGGTCCTCTTGACGCTGGTCTCGGTGTTCCACGTCTGGTCCAGGGTGGAGGTGATCGACCTGAACCTCAGGATCGGCGAGGCCTCCCGCCAGATGAAGGAGCAGCAGCAGGAGAACAAGCGCCTGCGGGTCGAGGTCGCCTCGCTGAAGGCGCCGGCCAGGATCGAGGCGCTCGCCAAGGGTGAGCTCGGCATGGCGCTCCCCACCGACCAGCAGGTGGTTCTCGTAAAGTGATAGAGAAGCGGGAGAAATGGGCCAGAGTCCGGATGCGTTTCGTGGCCCTTTTGTTCGTCGTCGTCTTCGTGGCCACCGCCGGCCGCGCCTTTTTCCTCCAGGTGCTGAGCAACGAACGCCTGGTCAAGCTGGCGGAGAAGCAGCACTCGAGGATAGTCGCGCTCACCCCGGGAAGGGGGGCGATCTACGACAGGAACAACGCGCCGTTCGCCGTCTCGCTGGAGATGGACTCCTGCTACGCCGAGACCCGCAACATTGAGGACATCCCGGACGCGGCCGCGAAGCTTGCCCCGCTTCTTGGCTACACCAGGGAGGAACTGCAGGCGAAGCTGAAGGCCGCCCGCAACTTCGTCTGGCTCTCCCGCAGGATCCCGCCGGAGCAGGCGGCAAAGGTGAGGGCCCTGGGACTGGAAGGCATCGGCTTCGTCAAGGAAAGCAAGNNCTACCTGGTCACGGAAAGGGACGCCCTGGGGCGCGACATAGCGCTCAAGAAGGGGAGCGAGGGGAAGAGCGGCTCCAAAGGGAGCAACGTCGTCCTCACCCTGGACAAGAACGTGCAGTACATAGCGGAGAAGGAGCTGGCTAAGGCCGTCGAGAAAAACGGCGCGNNCTGCTACGCCGAGACCCGCAACATGGAGGACATCCCGGACGCGGCCGCGAAGCTTGCCCCGCTTCTTGGCTACACCAGGGAGGAACTGCAGGCGAAGCTGAAGGCCGCCCGCAACTTCGTCTGGCTCTCCCGCAGGATCCCGCCCGAGCAGGCGGCGAAGGTGAGGGCCCTGGGACTGGAGGGGATCGGCTTCGTCAAGGAAAGCAAGCGTTTCTACCCGAACTCGCAGGTCGCGGCCCATGTGGTAGGCTTCACCGGTGTGGATCCGGGGGGGCTCGAAGGGGTGGAGAAGAAGTACGACTCCACCATCCTGGGTAACACGGGCTACCTGGTCACGGAAAGGGACGCNNAAGGCCGTCGAGAAAAACGGCGCGAAAAACGGCATCGCCATCGTCATGGAGCCGGACACCGGCAAGGTGCTCGCCATGGCGAACTACCCGACCTTCAACCCGAACAGCTACGCGCAGTACGGCCAGGCGGCCCTGAGAAACCGCGCGATCTCCGACATGTTCGAGCCCGGCTCGACCTTCAAGATTTTCCTGGTCGCCTCGGCCCTGGAGGCGGGGGTGATCAGGCCGGGCGACAGCTTCAACTGCGAAAACGGCAGCTACAACATGTACGGCAGGACCATCCACGACACGCACCGCTACGGTGCGCTGACCGTGCCGCAGATCCTCAAATATTCCAGTAATATCGGTGCCGCGAAGATCGGGAGCCGCCTGGGCTCCGAGCGGCTCTACGCGGCGCTGGCCGGTTTCGGCTTCGGGGAGAAGAGCAGCATCGACCTTCCCGGGGAGGCGCCCGGGATGCTGCGCCCGCAGGCGAAGTGGTACGGCATCGATCTCGCCACCATCTCCTTCGGCCAGGGGGTCACGGCGACGGCGCTGCAGATAACCTCCGCCATCTCGGCGGTGGCCAACGGCGGCACGCTGATGAAGCCGTACCTGGTGGACCGGATCGTGGACGACAACGGCGTCGTGATGCAGCAGTTCGGTCCCCAGGCGAAGAGAAGGGTGGTCTCCCAGCAGACGGCGAAGGCGGTGGCCCGGATGCTGGAGGGGGTGGTCGCCGAAGGCGGGACCGGGACCGGCGCCGCCGTCGAGGGGTACCGGGTGGCCGGCAAGACCGGCACGGCGCAGAAGGTGGAGGGGCGCGGCTATTCCGCCAGCAAGCGGACCGCCTCCTTCGTCGGCTTCGTGCCGCTGGAGAAACCGCGGCTGGCGATCATGGTGGTGGTTGACGAACCGACCACCAGTTCCTACGGCGGTGTGGTCGCGGCGCCCGCCTTTTCCGCGATTGCGCAGCAGACGCTCTGCTACCTGAACGTGCCGCCGGAAAAGAGCGTCGCCAGGAAGAAGGACAAGGAAAAGGAGAAGGTGGCGCAGCCGCAGCAAAAAAACGCCCCCGAGCCGGAGCCGCAGACGGCCGAGGGGGGGAGCGTCGTGGGGGTAGAGGCGGGAAGCATGCCCAACTTCCGCGGCATGAGCATGCGCCAGGTGCTGAGGGTGATGGAAAAACGCGGGCTGAACGTCAAGCTGCAGGGAAGCGGCAGGGCGGTGGAGCAGAACCCGGCGCCGGGAAGCCGCATCACCACGCAGGACCAGGTCTGGGTCCGGTTCGTACCTTCGGCCTGATAACGGGGGAAACATGAAACTCGCGCAACTTCTGGGCTGCNNGCCGCTGTAAAGGGGGGGGCGGTCGCAATCGTTGCGGACCGCCCCTGCGCCGTTGCCGGGGCCACGCAGGTGGTGGTCCCCGACGCGAGGCTCGCCATGTCGCTCATGGCGGCCGAGTTCTACGGGAATCCGACCGCGGACATACCTGTTGTAGGGATCACCGGGACCAACGGCAAGACCACGACCACCTACCTGGTTGAGGGGATACTGGAGAAGGGAGGGATCCCTGCCGCGGTCCTTGGCACCATCAGCTACCGCTTCGGCGGGACCAGCATCCCCGCCCCGAACACCACCCCCGAGTCGGTCGACCTGCAGGGTATCCTGAGGGGGCTGAAGGACCAGGGGGCGCGCGGCGTGGTGATGGAGGTCTCGTCCCACTCGCTGGAGCAGCGCCGGGCGGACGGCTGCCTCTTCGACGTCGCCGTCTTCACCAACCTGACCCGCGACCACCTCGACTACCACGTCGACATGGCCTCGTACTTCACCAGCAAGCTGCGGCTCTTCACCGACCTTTTGACCCCCACCAAGGAGAAGCCGCTGCGGCGCGCCGTGGTGAACCTGGACGACCCGTTCGGGCCGAGGATC
>DNJC01000059.1 GCA_003490025.1 Geobacter sp.
TGAATTTCAACAACCTGCTAGAGGAAGCTAGGGGACGGGGACGTAGCTGACCGTTGACTTCAGATATCCATCGACGAATATAGTCAACATCTCAGCTACGTCCCTCTCAGCCCTCTCAGCCGCAATGACCAAGGCTGCGCCGGTCAAACGCTTTTTTCTTGATTCGGGGGGAACCGATGTGGATTCAGAAATTGATCTGGCTTTTAGGACGGATGATATTTTGGATGCTGCTGCTACCGCTTCTGATCGGTATCATCTATACGCTTTCGCACGATCATTGGCGGATGGCACTGATATTGTTGGTCCTGTGCGTCCTAGTCCTCTACAAGGGGCTGATCCGCGTCACGATCCAGGCAAATTCTCTTGCAATTCGCGATGGCAAGGTGGTCTATTTTCTCCCCGAGAAGACCGTTCGTGACCGGTTCGATTTTGTATCACGAGGACAGACCATTGTCCAATTGCCACAGTACGACTTGCTCGATCGGCCCTACAATATGGAGATATTTTCCCCCGACAATGGGGCTGGGCTGAATTCCTGCCGCCTGTCACTCAACCTCGGTTACATCATGGAACTGAGTGCATTGCAACGGGCATATGACAATTATGTCCGCTATCAGGATCGACGGTCATTGGAAGTCAAGAAACAACTGGTTGAGAGCTCTGCCCATATTGTATGGCCATCGTTATCCTTGCAAGGGGAAGTAGGCATGGATGAATATCTGGAACCGATTGTTGCAGAACTGAACCTTGGACTGGAAAATCTGGGACTGAAAATTGAGAAAGCGACGTGCAAATTCTTTGCAGGTCAGACACTTGTCCGTTTGGTAGCAGCCGAGCAGGAGATTGTGGAAATAGCTGTTTTGTCCGGTGGGGCATCTCAAGAGGATGCTGGGCTCATATGATCTGCTCACCAATCAAAAAATGAAGTTCAAACTCTACTCACTAGCTTGTGAACTGGAGGGGACTGAACTGGAGTGAACTGGAGGGGACGTCCATGCGATGATGCGATCTTCGTGCGGAGGAGATAGAAACGCATGATAGAATTGACGTCCCGTCTCCCCTCGTCCCGTCTCATCTCGTCTCCCCTGCTTTATTGCTTTATGTGGCCTATGGGCTGTCTCCTCTAAGATCTCGCGACACTTCCCCGACGATCCCAGATGGCAACTGCTTGAAAAGCCTTTGATGTATAAAGAGTGGCTGAAGAGGTGACCATGAATAAATTGCCAGACGCATTTTTCAAGCAAATATCAGAAAGCCAATTTGAACCCAGCATCGCCACAGTAGGCCCGTGGTCTCCTGAATTCCAGCACGGAGGCCCGCCATCGGCACTACTGACTCATGCCTTGCGCACCTACAGATCAGCCGGAGATTTCGTGATCGCGAGGATCACCATCGAACTGTTGAGTGCGATTCCGGTCAAGCCGTGCGTGATCAAAGTAGAGGTTGTCAGGGGCGGTAAAAGGATTGAGCTTCTGAGGGGCGAATACATATCGGAGGGTAAAACGTATCTGATTGCCCATGCCTGGCGCATTGTTTCCGAGGTCGGTGTGACCAGTGCGACACCGGATGCATTTGAACTGCCGTTGCTCCCAGAGCCTCAGCCCCAGAATTTTTTAGCGGGATCCGGCAGCTTCCCTTATGGAGAGGCTCTTGAATGGCGGTTTACCAAGGGAGGATTTGACACCTTGGGCCCTGCAACCGTCTGGACCAGACCACGAATTCCGCTGATTGAAAAGCAGGAAATAAATGGGCTGGAGGCTCTCGTGCTGATGATCGATTCTGCGAACGGGATTAGTGCAGAGCTCGATCTCCTCAAATGGACCTTTGTACCGGTAGATTTAACTGTCGGGATCTTTCGTCAACCTGAAGGGGCATGGATCGGAATGGATGCACGTACAGCAATCGGGAACGATGGAATCGGTCAAGCGACCACCACGGCATTTGATTGCAAAGGCAAGGTCGGCCAGAGTATGCATACACTATTCATAAGGCCCAGATGATCGAACCAGTGGTTAGCATGGCCGATCAGCCCGTTACGAGCTGAAGACAGGCAAGATGGACGTGGAGTGCCTCTCATGCCTGATATGCAGCAATACCCTACTTGACGCTCAATAGGTGGCAGATGAGACACTGTTCCTTGGGAGGGTGGTTCTTCGGGAGGGGGATGGAACTGCTGCCGTGACAGGTGGCGCAGACAAGTTCGGTCTCGGTTTGGGTTCTTCCGCTCTTCAGGGCGTCGTACAAAGGGCGGTGCCTGTCATCGACGGGGACGTTCTTCCCTTTCCCCCTGCCGGAACCAAGTGACAATACACCGAACAGCACGGCAACGCCAGCCACAACGATCCAGTCTCTTCTTGTCAAATTCTTCAATCTACCATCCCGACAACCTGTATTTTGTCTCGATCTAATTCCAGTTCCTGCCGAGGGGCGGTTCCCGCCCTACCCTACCCTCCCCCGCTCCTCCCGGAGTCATGGCGCGGGTGTTAGCCTCACCAGGAAAGCGCGGATCCTCTTGGCGTTGGTCCCAACGTCGCTGATACCTACCCTGGAAACGGACCTGATGTCAAGAAGTGATCGGTCTCCCGCCGGATAAATCCTGATGGAGATATCATCCTTGAACCCGAACCAACGTGTCGTGTCTACGGCCTCAATTCTCCCCTCTTCGGGTACGGCGGCGACCACTTCCCAACCCATCTTCTTGGCAACTCCCAAAGCGCGCTGGAACGCTTGTTCCTTCGGAAGCGGGAGGACGACGGTCTTCAGGTCCGGATAGCCCTTCTGTTGCTGTGCCGCCACCATGGCTCCACCGTACCGGACGCCGGACTTGCGCAGGGAACTGATGGCTATGAAGCGCGGAGGGTTGTGCAGATCGGTCGAGATATCGTGGATGCGGGGATAGCTCTGGGCCTGGATTCTCCAGTAGACGGGGACAGCGAAAGCCGACAGCGCCAGAAGCAGGGCGGCAAGCGAGACGGCTACCGCAAGGGGGCGCCGCTGCCTTAACGAGAGCACGCCGGAGACGAGTGCCAGCAACGAGCAGCCGAGGCCGATGTAGGCGGAGGCGGTTATCAGGGTAAAGCCGGTCCTGAAGTGCCAAATGTTTAACCTCGCGCCAAGGCCTGAGGACAAAAGCAGGATGACCGCGCCCACGCCGCAGGCGGCCGCGAAGAGTGGGAGCACCAGATCCGTGCTGCGTTTGGGGCGGGGTTCGTTGTCCATGCTTTGTTGCTCCTTTGCACCTCGCTGCACTTATCGACCGATCCGCAGCCGACCCTCGGCTTGTGCCCTCACCTGCCTCTTCTTGATCTGCCAGCTTCTCACCTTCGTGGCAGCGCCCTCACCCCTGCCCCTCTCCCGGAGGGCGAGGGGTGGGATTAACCCGAAGGGCGAGGGGTTGGATTACGGGGGTGACGTCTGGGGGCTAGGGTTTGGAACCCGCTATGATGCCGGCGCCGTTGGGTAGTTGTATCGGCAGACGATGGACTTCTTTCGCTCCTGCTGCCTGCATCATCTCGATCAGCTCTCCCTCGCTGTATGACTGCCCCTCGGGCGTACCCAGCAGCATGTTCAGGGAAAACAGGGCCGGGAAGACGGGCGCATCCTTGGTGTCTTCCAGGAGGAACTCCTGCACCAGTATCAGGCCTCCCGGCTCGACGGCGGCGACTGTCTTCTTGAGGATGGACCCGCAGGCCTCGGGTCCCACCCCGTGCAGCACGTGGGACAGCCATGCTATGTCGAATCCCTCCGGAAGGTCCTCCTGCTCGAAATCGACGGCTATGAAGCCGATGCGGTCGGAAAGATCGAAATGGGCCACGATCTTCTCGGCAAAACGGCGGGTGGTGGCAAGGTCGCAGATGACGGCATCGAGATCGGGGTTGTGCTTGCAGAAATGGATGGCGTAGGTCCCGGGGCCGCCTCCCACGTCCAGCAGGCGGCGACGGCCGGAGAGATCGATCTGCGGCACGATCTTCGGGGCAAGCTGCATGGCCAGGTTGAACATCCCCATCAGAAAGCTTTCCCGCGACGACTCGACATCTTCGTGCGAGGCGCGCTCCCTCACCGGCGTGCCGGTCCGCACGGCCTGGTCCAGTTGGCTCCAGCCCGCCATGAGGTGGTGGTGATGCATGATGATGTGTCCGAGGTATTCGTGCGAGTTGCGGGAGAGGTAGGTGGCGGCAAACGGGGTGGCGACGTAGCGGTCCCCCTGCTTTTCAAGAAGCGAAAGCGCTGCGAGGGCATTCAGAAGCATGGCGGTGCCGCGGCTTTCGCAATCTGTCCTGGCGGCGACTTCATCGGCGGTCAAGGGCGCCGAGGCAACGTGGGTGAAGACGTCGAGCTTGACGCCGGCGTGCAGTGCGCAGGTGCTCCAGTAGCCGCCGGAAAGTTCCAGAAGTTCCGGGATGGTCCAATTCTTTTTTTCCAAGTTCCCCTCCTGATTCTCATGGTATTGAAAACTCTTTCTCTTAATGTGACGACGTTGAACGAGGCAAGTCTACCTAGCAGGCGGGAGGGAGTCAAGATTCGAGCCTATTTCAACTCGGGCGACTTGATCTCGTGCTCGGGCCTGAACGGGAGCTTCTTCGAGCCGCGGTTGGTGGTGTACTTGGAAAGCTCCAGATCGACATGCTCCGGCACCCGCTCCCCTGCCTTGGCAAGAAGCTGCCGCAGTTGCACTTCGGCGTTCATCGCGTACCTTGCCGCGTCGTCCAAGACGCGCATCGCCTCTTTCGGGTTGTGGAACCCGGTCGAGTTCTCGGCGCCGACGAACACGATCCGGTAGAAGGCCTGCTCGTAGTTCTCCCTCGCCTGGGCGTAGAGGCCGTTGTCGATCTGCTTGCCGGCAGCCCTCGCCTTGTTCGCCATCTCGAAGAGCTTCGCGTCGGCGGCTGTCTGGTAACCGGTCTTCAGGTAGGTGACCATGGTGGTGTCCTGGATGCGGATGACGTTTTCGCGGAGTTGCTGCGGACTTTCGCTATGGCACCCGGCGCAGGCGGACATGGTTCCCTTGAGCGGGCTCATGATCCTGTGGTCGGAGAGCTGCTGGCCGTTCTCGATCATCTGCGGCATGTGGCAGTCGGCGCAGGTGACACCGTTGGCCCAGTGCGGGCTGTTGTTCGAGAACAGCTCGTACTCGGGATGACGGATGAACCCGAGCTTGAAGCCGGTGACACTCTGGGTCCACTCCAGGTTGGCGGGTGAACTCTTGATCTGCTTGATGATGTTCTCGATGGTGATGCTGCCGACCCTGCTACCCGACCAGGGGAAGAACACGTCGGTCGAGTGCATCTCCTTGTCCTTGGGAATGACATAGGTCACGTGGCACTGCGCGCAGACCAGCGTCCGCTTCTCCTGTGGGCCGAGTTTCGACTCGTCGACGCCGATCTCCTTCAGCGCCTTCCCCAGGGTGAAGTCGCGNNGGGAGCCTCGCCAGCACTTCCTTGTACGGGGTGGGGAAATAGGCGGGCCCCATCTGCTTTTGCAGCCTCGGCGCGTAGGGGGTCTTGCAGGTGAGGCAGGCGCCTCCCGCCTTGACCCTGCCGGGGTCCACTTCGAGCTGGTCCTGCACCATGAAGTAGTGGCCGCGCGGCTCCTTGTATTCCGAACCGAACCCCCAGCCGTTGTAAAGGAGCGCGAGGAACGGGTACTCGTCAAGCTTGTCGCGGCG
>DNJC01000018.1:0-80216 GCA_003490025.1 Geobacter sp.
GAGGGTGGGGCGGGGGACAACGCCTTCGGCCTGGGGGCCAAGAAGGGAGGGCGCTCCATCACTCTGGGAGGGCCCGGCGGCGGAGGCCCGGTAGGACTTTCCAGGCTTTCGCTCCTCTCCAAGTACAGCGGCTACTCCCACAAGATGCAGAGCGACATCGAGAAGAGCGTGAAGAGGGTGCTGGACCAAAACGGCGGGCGACCCAAGGGGAAGCAGCAGACCCTGCTGAAACTCACCCTGTCGCCGGACGGCCTGGTGCTCAAGTACGCCATCGTCGGCTCCTCCGGCATCGACCGCCTGGACGCCGCCTTCAGGACCGCACTGAACGGGCTCAGGCTGAGCGAGCCGCCGCCGGAGGGGATGCCGCCCAGCATGACGATCAGGATAACGACGCAGGGTTAGCCTAGGCCGGCCCGCCCCCGACACAACAACATTACGGAGACGAGAATCGATATGCGCAACATTGTCCTGGTAACTTGCATGCTTACCCTGCTTCTGGCCGGCGCCCTCGACTGCCTGGCGGCCGCCGAAGCCGTACCNNGCAGGCAGGCGGGGCCGCACCCCGCGGCGAGGCGAAGGCCGTCATCGAGCTTTTGCGCAAGAAAGGTGTGATCAGCGAGGAAGAGGCGGGGGCCATGCTGCAGGCCCCGGCGGCGCAGCCGCTGCAGGAGGCGCAAGCGGAGGGTGCCGCTGCGACCGCCGGAGTCTTCCCCACGGTCGGCATCTCGGCCTCCGACGAGGACATGCTGAGGGCGAAGCTGAACCTGATCTTCGTGAAACAGGGTATCCTCGGGGAGGAGGAGACGGAGCAGATAGCCGAGCGGATCGGCAAGAGCTGGAAACCCGGCGAGGACGACGACGTCATAGCCGCACCCGAGAACGAGATCGAGTACCACAAGACCACGCTCCCCAGGGAAGGGCTTATGGCCGATATCGACTTGCTGGTGTCCCAGGGGCTGCTGACGCCCGCCGAGTCGGAGCGGATCAAGGCGCGCCTGACGAAGAAACTCTCCCTGGAGCGCGTCACGGACGGCATCGGCGCCGATCTGCGCGCGGAACTGGACAAGCAGGTCGGGGCGAAGATCGTGCCGATCCCCGCCTGGACCACCAAGATAAAACTCGGCGGCGACTTCCGCCTGCGTTACCAGAACGATTTCTTCGACGGCAACGGCGGCGGCTTCGACACCGGCAACGGGACATTCGTCAAGCCGGACAAGACCACCGAACTCTACAACTCCACCATCGACCGGCAGCAGCTCCGCATCAGGGCGAGGCTCAACCTGACCGCGAAGGTGAACGACGAGGTGGAGGTCGGGCTGGGACTGGCCACCGGCAACACCACCAACCCTGTTTCCACCAACGCCACGCTGGGGGACTCGCTCAACAAGAAGAACTTCCTTCTCGACCTGGGGTACCTGAAGTGGAGCCCGGTCAAGGAACTCACCCTCTGGGGCGGTCGTTTCGCCAACCCGTGGTTCGGCAGCGACCTGGTCTGGGACCCCGATGTCAACTTCGACGGCGTGGCGTTTACCTACCGTCCGCAGTTCACCCCCGCTCTCGGCATGTTCCTGACCGGCGGCGCCTTCCCGATCCAGGAGGTGGAGCTTTCCGCGCACGACAAGTGGCTCTACGCCGGGCAGCTCGGCATGCAGTACAGGATGGAGGAGAAGCTGACCGGCACCCTTGCCGTCGCCTTCTACAATTTCGAAAACACGGTCGGCAAGGCCAACGATCCCTCCCAGCCGGGGGCGACCGACTGGACCGCGCCGCAGTTCCAGCAGAAGGGGAACACCCTCTTCGACATCGACCCGACCTCGACCATCAAGACCGCCTACGCCGCCGAGTTCCGCGAACTCAACGTGGGGGGATCGCTCGATCTCGGTTTCTGGGATCCCATACGCGTGGTGCTGATCGCCGACTACGTCAACAACATAGGGTACGACTCCGCCTGGGTGAACGCCCTGACCGGGCACGAGGTGAAAAAGGAGACCCAGGGGTACCAGTTGGGCATCAGCTTAGGGCACGCCGACACGCGGAGCGCCGGACTCTGGCGTGCGTACGCCAACTACAAGCGGCTGGAGGCCGACGCGGTCATGGACGCCTTCGCCGAGTCGGACTTCCACCTGGGCGGGACCAACGCCAAGGGGTGGATCCTCGGGGGGGACCTCGGCGTAGGGAAGAACCTCTGGGTTTCGACCCGCTGGCTCACCACCAACGAGATCTCCGGGCCGCCGCTGGCCATCGACGTGCTCCAGGTGAACCTGAACGNNCCTCTCCCGGAGGGCGAGGGAGAGATTTCATCGTTCCCACGCTCCAGCGTGGGAACGGAAGGATGACGCTCCAGCGTCAGGTTTCGGGACGCGGGAGCGTCCCCTGCAGTACCTTCCCACGGTGGACCGTGGGAACGATCCTCGTCGTCTCGCTGGCAGAGCCAATGAAAACGGGTATGAATGAAGGAGACACATCGATGAGAGCGATTTTTCTCGTACTTGCCATGCTGGGGTTTGCGCTCCCCGCCTTCGGTTTCGGCACCGGCGCGCAGGGGTGCTCCGGCGATTGCACCGCCTGTCACAAGGTCTCGTTGAGCGAGGTCAAGGAGATCTTCAGGAACATCGACCCGCAGCTGGAGGTCCTGGAGGTCGCACCCGCGCCGGCGCGGAGCCTGTACCAGGTGACCATGAAGCAGGGGGGGCAGCTGCGCATCGCCTACCTCGACTTCTCCAAGAACTACCTCCTGGCCGGGCAGCTGATCGACATCAAGAACAAGCGGGACCTGACCCGTGACAACATCGAGGACGCAGCGACCGTCAACCCCGCCGACATCCCGCTTGAGCACGCCCTGATCGCCGGCAATCCCAAGGGAAGCAAGGTGCTGTATCTGTTCAGCGATCCCGAGTGCCCCTTCTGCGGCACGCTGCACAAGACCGTACTGGAACTGATCCAGGAGGAGCCGGAACTGAAGGTCTATATCCTTTTGATACCGCTGGACATACATCCCGATGCGCTCTGGAAGTCCGAGGCCATCATCTGTACCTCGAAGAAGGACCCGAAAGCGGCGCTCGCCATGCTGGAGGGGAGCTATGAGAAAAAGGAAGTGCCTAGGTCGGCATGTGTAGTCGGGTTGGGGCCGGAGCTGAAGAAAATCGGCAGAAGGCTCGGCATCGGCATGACGCCGTCCCTTGCCTTCGCCGACGGGAAGCTGCTGGCGGGCGCGAGGGAAAAGGAAGAGATACGCAAACTGCTGAAACGTTGAAACCTGTCGAAGAGACGTGATGCAAATGAGAAGAAGGCGATTTGAACCCCTCCCCGGGGTCTGAATCGCCTTCTCACATCTGCGTCCCATTTTTTCCCCTCTTGGTTTTAAAAGCCCACCGCCATTCGGTCCAGGAAGTTCTCGAAAAACTGGCCGCAACTGTAGATCCCCTGGGAGCCGTTGATGTCCATGGCGATCCTGCCGGTCACCAGTTCCCCCTTCATGGTCCAGCCGACTTCCTGCTCCTCGGAGACGATAACCTTGAGGTTTTCGACCCATTCGCCGGAAAGGGTGGCCGACGAGGTCTTGATGGCGGCCTGGTTCTTGTTGTGCCAGATGGTGACGGTCCCGGAGTTCTTAAGCGAGCCGCTGTGAAAGTAGAAGACGCTGATCACGTCTTCCCGGTTGATCAACGGGTGCTGCTCGAAGGCGGTTACGCCGAGGATCTCTCCCAGGGTATCCTCCGTTACCTCCGACCTGTTGACGATGCATACGTGGGTGCTGTGCGCCGGGAACATCCTTGATTGTTCTTGTGTCGTGTCCATGCCTGAAGCTCCTTTTGGATTCAGCCGCGTCGAAGGCGGCCTTTTTTCGTCGAAGGGTTTCATTATCGCACCCCTTTGTTACAGGGCCGTTTTACTCTCCTTAAAAGAATGTCAAATCGGTCGACGCCCGTCCTTCGCCTCTTCACAGCGATATTCCCGGATAAAAATGCCTTGCAATGAAATCGTTACACAAATGAAACCGCACTAAAATGCTGGGATGCTACCTTGCCTGCCGTACGCAAAGGGCGCCTTCTCATTTCGGCGGCGTCCCCGGAGAAAACGTGATCGGCATCTGTGAAGACCAGGCGGCATGGGACGAGGCTGCCGCGCGCTCGTTCTACCCCTTTGTGGCGTACCGCTACGGGTGGCTCAAGGGTTGGGCGGCCGCAAACCCCCGGTTGACCCCGCTGTTCGTCGCCTCCATGGACGACAAGGGAAGCTGCGAGTACGTCTGCCCGCTGTACCTCGACGAGAAGGAACGCGTCTTGACCGGCGCGGCCGGGATCACCCCCGGCTTCGTCTCGGCGAACGTCGACCCGCACGAGGTGGTGACCTACCTGCTGGGCGAGGCGCGGCGGCGGAAGGTCCGGAAGATCGTACTCCAGATACCGCCCGGCTACAGCTACTGCAACCATCTGTTGCGGAGCGGTTTCGCCCTCAGGCGCAAGGTCTCCTTTTATGTCCTGTCCCTCGACGGCATCGACTCCTTCGGGGACTTCGTGAACTTGGTCCCCAACAAGGGCAAGAGGTGCGACATCAAGCTGGCGCTCAGGGGCGGGCTCGCCTCCTGCCGGGGGGAGTACTCCCCGGAGGCGCACCGGCGCTTCGCCCCGTTCCTCGAGGAGATGGCGACACGTCACGGCGCGGCGCTGCCGGATGAGAGCCTCTACCGCATCGTCGCCGACGACTACGGCCCCGACCTCCTGTTCTGGGTCGCCACCCACGGCGGCGCCGACGTAGGTTCCGCCCTGACGCTCGCCAGCGGGGGGAGGCTCTGGATCATGTGGCTGCAGGGGGGGGAGCGGCACCGGCACCTCAAGGTCGACACCTTCCTGTATGCGGAGATCGTCCGGTACGCCATCGAAAACGGTTTCGGCGCGGTCAATTTCGGCACCTCGCCCATCGATACCCCGTTGGGGGATTTCAAGCGCCGGCTGGGGGCGCAGCTCGAGTTCCACGAGCAGTACGAACTCGACCTGGCGCTCTCCGCTGCCATCAGGCGCTGCGGCAGCCACCTGAAAGGGTATCTGAGGGCCAGGCATGCGCACGGCGAGTAGCCTTTCCGCACGTGCCAGGGGAAAGCTCCTGCGCGAACTCACCCCCTACCTGGACGGCTATTCGCTCTACTTCAACCTGCCGCCTGCCGGCGGCAGAACTGAAAGGCTGGCGGAGTACGCGCGGGTCGGCAGCAGGAGCGAGGTTTCCGGCCGCATCCTGGTCCCCTCGCCGGGCCATGTCGAGCTGGGCAACGAGGTGCGGCTCGGCTCCCTGAGGGTCGACAGCGGGAGCTACCTCTTCGTCGACCACGGCGTGCAAGACGCCGGCGTTATCTGCCGGGACCGGCACTGCATCAAGACCCGGCTGAAGGAGTACACCGGGTCGTACTCCGGAGAAAACCAGGTCACCATCTCGGTCGACTTCGAGGCGGGGGTCGCTCTGAGCCACGCCACCCCGGAGACATGGCCTTACCTCAGGAATTTCTGGGACAGCAGGTCGTGCGTGCTGCGCCTGGCGGAACTCTTCAAGAAGTACCGGATCCCGGCAACCTGGGCGACCTGCGGGCATCTCTTCCTCGACGGCTGCAGCGGCGACCACGGCTTCGACGAGCGGGACTGGCAGGGAGAGTGGTTTTCGCACGACCCGTGCTCCGATTATGAGACGGCCCCCTCGTGGTACATGCCCGACGTGATCGAGGAGCTGATCAAGACGCCCCACTTCGAGATCGGCTATCACACCTTCGGGCATTTCCGCCTTAGGCACTGTTCCGAGGCGACGGTCAGAAGGGACATGGAGCTCGCGCGCCAGATCAGGAAAAAGTGGGGGCTGAAGCTGGAGAGCTTCGTCTTCCCGTACAACGAGTGCGGCCATTTCGAACTACTCAAGGAAGGCGGCTTCACCAACTTCCGGGGCAACATAGGGAAGATCCTCCCTTCCTACGGGATCATCGATTTCGGTGATTTCAGGTTCTTCAACACCACGCAGATGTTCGCGCCGGAGACCATGGACAGGTGCTTCCGGCTCCTCGACGGGCTAGACGGCCGGGCCGCAAATTTCTATACCCACTGTTACCAGTGGGGGGAGCGCGACGCCTGGCAAAAGCTGGAGCAGTGGCTGGCCCGGCTGGCGGGGTTGAGGGACGCGGGGAAGATCTCGCTGGCGAAAATGGGCGACCTGCGACCGGCGCGGCCGGTCGAGTCGAAGCCCGCAGTGACGGTGGGGGAGCCATGCTGGAACAGGTGAAGCTGTACGCCCAAAAAGTTAAAAACGTGCTCAAAGGGAGATGGGCGAGGCATGTCAAGGGAGGGTACCTCTACGAACTCGACTTCGCCGCCTACACCGGCGCGCACGTCGCGCCGAACGTGGAGGGTGAGTTCAAGGTCATATCCCTGCCGGAGTTGCCGTCGCTGTCAGGCCAGGTTTCGGCGGAGCAGTACCGGCTCTTCGAATCGAGGCTCGTGGAAAGAAAAGACGTCATGATCGCGTTTCTCTCCGAAGACCAGGTCCTGATCAACTGGGCATGGCTCTCCTGTCAGCCCACCTACTACGAGCCCATAGTCGATTACCGGATGGAGATCCCGGAAGGCGCCGTCCTCATGTACGATTCGCAGACCCTGTCTCGCAACCTGCGCGGTGCGCAGAAGTCGAAGCGGAGTTCCGGCACGGCTGCCGCCGCCTCCGGGGACCAGCCGAAGGTCGGCGTCTACGAGGCGTCGCTGACAAACTCCATCCGGCTCGCGCGGGAACTGGGGAAGAAGAAGGCGCTCGCCGTGGTAGTCGACAACAACAGCGTCCCGATCAACATGCTCCACAAACTGCAGTTCAAAAAGGTAAAGAGACTGCGATCCGTCCAGGTGCTTGGCTTCAGGTGCCATCGCGCAACAAGCTGCATTTAACGTCTTATTACTCGGTGCGATTTTGAAAAACGATCATCTGCTCAGCTTCGAAGTCGACAAACGGACCATCGGCAAAAGTGCCGTGAGCAGTATCGTCTTCCAGTTGCTGACCAAGCTGAAGGGGCTGATCACCATGCCGATCCTGACCATGTTCATGGCGCCTGCCGAACTCGGCGCCTTCAACCTGATCACGGTGACCAGCTCGATGCTGATTCCCATAGTCACCCTGAATCTGACCGACGGCGTGGGGATTCTGTTCGCGCAGGAAAAGGACGTGACCAGGATCGCCAACATGTTCAACACCGTCTTGAATGTCGTGGTCCTGCTGACGGCGTGCTTTTTTCTCGCGGCAGCGGTTCTCGGCGCTTTATTCACTCAGTACGACGGCTACCTGGTCTGGATCGGGCTCCTCCTGCTGGGGAACATCGCCCACAAGCTGCCGGTTTTCCTGCTGGCCACCTACCAGAAGTCGGGGATAGTGCTCGGGAACGTCTTCAAGAAGGACATGGCGGTCACCCTGTTCACCATCCTGCTGGTCTGTTACGGGTATTCCTACCGGGGGATGGTCATAGCGGCCTTCGTTTTCCAGATGCTCTTTTCCCTCCTGCTCTACCGGAAGATATTCTCCAGCATCGACTACTCATTCCGTATCGACCGGAGGCTTTTGAAGCAGTTCCTGAGGATGTCGCTCCCCTTGCTGCCGGTCTTTTTCTTTTCCTGGATCGTCCAGTCCTCGGATTCTTACTTTCTGGCCTACTTCAGCGGGAAGGAGGTCGTGGGGAAGTACTCCGTGATCTACGGCATCAGCAACATCATCCTCTCCATCACCTTTGCCCTGAACTTCTTCTGGTTTCCGGTGTCGGCGCGTCTTTGGACCGAGAGCCGCGAGAAATACACGGAAGTCTTCAGAGTCATTTTCACCGGGATGGCGGCCCTGCTGTTGACCGCCGTCTGCCTTTTCGAGCTCAATTCCGCCACCATCATGGAACTCTTCATCCGTCGCGCCGCCTACCACGACGCCCACGTGATAATGGGAACCATCGCCTTCGCCTTCTCCATGCAGGTGCTCATCACCCTGCTGACGGCCCCCTTGTATTCGAACCGGAACACGAGGGCCATCCTGATGGCGTACTGCGCCGGCGGGATCCTCAACACCGTGCTCAACGTCCTTCTCATCCCGAAAATGGGGATCGTCGGAGCCGCCGTCAGTACGGCGGTCGCCTACCTCCTGATCGTCATGGTAATGGCGGTCCTGAATTATCGCCTGGCCGGCTTTTTCTTCGTCGACCCCAGGTTGAAGTACGTCGTCGTGCTCCTCCTCGCCTGCTGGGGATTGCTGGGATGGGCGCGCGGGCACCTCTCGACACCGGGGATCCTTTGCACCGACGTCGCCTTCGTGGCGCTGGTCTCGGCTGCGGCTTGCAAGAAGGGGATGCACAGCGGCGAGCGCGACTACCTGGCAGGTTTAGTAACCAATTTTTCCATGAAGCAGACACAGGGAGCTTGAAATGGCGGAAACCATCATCATCGGGGCCGGACTGGCCGGTCTCAGCGCAGGGTATCACGCCCGGCAGATGGACCTTGACTACGAACTCTACGAAGCTGCCGACGCTGTCGGCGGCTGCTGCCGGACCGTCGAGCGCGACGGCTTTCGCTTCGACTGCTCCGGCCACCTGCTGCACCTGAAGGAGCCGTACTTCCAGGGGCTGGTCAGGGAACTGCTGGCGCACAACCTGAACGTGATCTCCAGAAACGCCGTCGTCTACTCCCACGGCCGATTCACCCGCTATCCCTTTCAGGCGAACCTGTTCGGCCTTCCCGGCGAGGTGGTGAAGGAGTGCCTTTTGGAGTTCGTCAAGTCCTACCACGGCAGCGAGGATCTCCCTTCCAGGTCCTACGGCACTTTTTACGACTGGATCGTGGCGAAGCTCGGCGCGGGGATCGGCAGGCATTTCATGTTCCCCTACAACCAGAAGCTCTGGACCGTGCCGACCGAGGAGATGACCTGCGAGTGGCTGAGCGAGTACGTCCCGAAGCCCAACCTGGACGAGGTCTTCAACGGCGCTTTCGAGGACCAGTCCAAGGGGTTCGGCTACAACGCCTCGTTCTGGTACCCGAGGGAAGGGGGGATCCAGGCGCTCTCCGACGCTCTGGCCGCCCGCGTCCCCAACATCCGCCTGGGAGAAAGCGTGGAGGCGGTAGATCTCGACGCGAGGTGCGTCCGTTTCGCCTCCGGCAAGAGCGCCTCCTATCGAAGGCTCGTCTCGACCATGCCGCTGAAACGGCTGGTGGAGAGACTCGAAGGGCCGGTGCCGGCGGATGTGCGGGCCGCATCGAAGAGGCTGCGCCACAATTCGGTCCTGATCGTGAACCTCGGGGTGAAGGGGGGGGATCTCACGGACAAGCACTGGATCTACCTGCCGGAGCACAGCTTCACCGCCTACCGCGTCGGGGTTTACACCAATTTCTCCAAGGCCCTGGCGGCCCCCGATACCACCTCCTTCTACGTGGAGATCGGCTATCAGCAGGGGTGGAACGTCGACAAGGATGCGCTGGTGCAAAAGGCCGTCGAGGAGATGGTCGAGATCGGGTTGATCCGGAGCCTGGAGGATATCCTGGTGCAGGAGGTGATCGACCTGGAATGCGCCTACGTCATTTACGACAGGCAGCACAAGGAGAGCAGGAAAACCATCCTTGATTTCCTGGCGAAGCACGACGTAGCAAGCATCGGCAGGTACGGCAACTGGGAGTATTCCGGCATGGAAGAGGCGATGCTGCAGGGGAAAGAGGCGGTCGAAAACGGCTGGAATCAGTCGTCCGCAGGGCTGAAATCAACCGGGTAGGAAGGGGGGCGGGGACAATTCATGCGGATTCTCATCGTCGGCAACGACCCAATGGATATAGGCGGCGTCGCCAACTACACGCGCCCGCTCGCCATCAAGTTCGCGGAACATGGGCACGAGGTGCGCTACCTTTATTCCGGCGCGTACCACAGCAGGTACGACCTCTCGCTGAAGCCTTACCTGAAGCTGCATCGCGACCGGTTTCCCTTCGAATGCGCCGAGATAATCAACTCGGAATGCCTCCCCTTCAATTTCGGCAATCCCGAAATCGACATGCAGTCACCGGGGATGGCCGGGCTCCTTTCGGAGTACCTGGACCGGGTCCAGCCCGACGTCATGCACGTCCATTCCCGTTTCGGCCTGCCGGCAGCGATAAACAGGATCGCCTCGGAAAAGGGGATCAAGGTGGTCAACACGATCCACGTCTACGGCTACATCTGCCAGAAAAGGGTGATGATCGACCACGAAGGGAAGCCGTGCCCGGGCCCGTCGGACCTGGAGAGGTGCGCGGTCTGTACGGGAGAGCTGAGCTACCGCAAGGAACGGTTCCGCGCCGTGCTGAGGAACTACAACAAGGCACTGAAGCTTAAGTCGCCCGCCGTCTTCCGGCTCATGCAGCGCGTCAAGGGGAGCCTCGGCCCTGCCCCCTCCGGGGGGGAGAAGAACGAAACTGCGCCCGGTTTTCTCCCGCAGCCAGCTCCTCAGCTCGCCCGGCGACTGGCGGCCAGGCTGCGCTACTGCACCGAGACCCTGAGCCGGTACTCCGATAGCACGATCTGTGTCTCCAACGACGTGAAGACGACCCTCGAAAGTTACGGCGTCGACGGGCGGAGGCTGCTGGTGCAACACATAGGGTCGGTGATCGCCGAGAGGCAGGTCGCAGACGATCATCCGCTGCACGACCCGATCGTCATCGGAAACATCGGCGGGGTGAACCACTACAAGGGGACCCATGTGCTGGTGGAGGCGGTCTCCAAACTACCGATCGGCAATTTTGTCGTGAGGATTTTCGGCAAGTACGACGAGGAATACGTGCGGGTCCTGAAGGAGGGGTCGGGTTCGGTGCCGGTTGAGTTCACCGGACGGTACCACCCGGAAGAGCTGCCCGAGATCCTCAGGCAGATCGACGTCATGGTGCTGCCTTCGATCTGCAACGACACCGCGCCCCAGACCATCTTCGAGTCCTTCAGCGGAGGAGTGCCGATCATCGCTTCGCGCATCGGCGGCTTCCCCGACTTCGTGCGGCACGACCACAACGGCCTGCTGTTCGAACCGGGCAACAGCGACGACCTGGCGGAGAAGATCGCCTACGTCCTGTCCGACCCGCAGAGGCTCGTCAGGTACCGGGAGAACATCCCGAGACTGAAGACCATTACCGAAAACGCCCGGGAGCTTGTCCTTCTCTACGAGGAGCTTCTGGAAAAGGGAAGCGGTTATAAAAAGGCCAGCGGTTCGCGGCCGTTACAAAAG
The DNA here is from genome assembly GCA_003490025.1 of Geobacter sp. Classification (GTDB taxonomy): domain Bacteria; phylum Desulfobacterota; class Desulfuromonadia; order Geobacterales; family Geobacteraceae; genus Geomonas. Next base: position 11,225 of record DNJC01000018.1, read on the forward strand.
GGAGAGCGGTGTTGATTGCCAACAGCATTGTGGTACTGATTCTTTTTCTGCAGCACGAGGCGTTCTACCTGCTGCCCAAGCAGTTGCTGGTTGCCCCCGGGGTCTTCAGGATGGCCGACGCCTCGCTGGTGGCCATGCCCTTTTTCGCCCTGAGCGTCCCCAAGACCATCTCGCGCTACAGCGAGGAGTCGCTGCTGGTCATCTCCTTCCTCCTGATGATGTTCCTGAGCTGCCTGATGGGAAGCCTGTTTTTCCCGCAAAGCTACTACGAGGGGATCCTCAACATACGGAACAACTTCGTCTGGGCCTCCTTCTTCGCCTTCATCCCCCTGATCGGAAACCTGGAGCAGGCCGAAAGGCTGGTGAAATTTCTTACCTTTCTGACCGGAATCTACGTGCTGCTGCTGCTGGTCACCAAGTATTTCCCGGGACTCGGCCTCATCCATCTCCCCAAGAACGTCTACGACAAGGGGAGCACGCTGCTGCGCTTCGGCGAGCACCGGCTTTTTTTCCCGTATGGAAACATCCCCCTGATGTTTTTCTTCATCGCGCTCGCCCAGTCCGTCAACGGGGATATGAAGGAGGGGGGCGCGGCGAAGGCCATGCGGCTCGCCTTCATGTTCGTCGTGCTCAACGCGGTGGTGTATTCCATGACCCGGGCCGTCATCTACCCGGTGCTGGCTGCCGTCGTCTTCGCCTTCATCACCGCCAAGAGCCGCAACATCAAGTTCGCGGGGATCGCGATCGGCGTCTTGCTGATCTGTTTCCAGGTCCTCAGCACGTCCATAAGCAGCACCGGGTCCTCTCCGTTCGAAGGGACCCTGCTCGGCAAGATGCTTCTCAAGTCGGACGAACTCTCGTCCGAGGACGGCAGGGTGAACCAGGCCAGGATGTACCTGACCCAGTTCGCCAGGTCCCCGGTTACGGGCGTCGGCAACTTCGCCATAGGGAAGTACACCAAGTACCAGGACGCCGTAGCGCAGACGGTGAGGGCCTATGGCTTCTTCAACGGTTCCGACCTCGGCTACCTCAAAATGGTGGGGGAAAACGGGCTGCTCGGGGTGGCCTGGCTATTGTGGTGGTTTTCCTACTACTACCGGAGAGGGAGACAGACCCTCGCCAGGGCGCGGCAGGTGGGCGGAGCCCCCTTCGCCGAGGTGCTGACCCGCGGGCTGCTCTATTTCACCGTCTACATCCTGATCTCGGGCGTGACCCTGGGACACTGGGTGCACCACAACATGCTGACCATCCTGCCGCTCTCCCTGGCGCTCATGGCGATCGCCCGTGTCTCGCTTGACGAAACTTGCGCCGCGCCGGTCCCCGTGCGGCAACCGGCGCGTCCTTTCCCCGCGGCGCAGAGGGGGCTCCTCACATGAGCGGGCTGCCACTGATAGCGGTCGTGATCGTCAACTACAACGGTTACCAACTGACCCGCGACTGCCTGGACTCGTTTCGCGGGGTCGGCTACGGCAACTTCGAGATCATCGTGGTGGACAACGCCTCCGTCGACGGCTCGGTGGCGCAGCTCAGTGTGGAGTTCCCCGGGGTGCATTACCTGCAACACGATAGAAACGCCGGGTTCACCGGAGGGAACAACCTCGGCATCGAGAAGGCGCGCCAGCTCGGGGCCGAGTACGTCTTCCTCTTGAATAACGATACGGTGGTCTCGGAAAACGTCCTCGACGAACTGCTGCATTTCATGCAGACTAACCCCGGGATCGGCATCGCGGGACCGCTCACCTTCTACTTCGAGGCCAGGGACACCATCTCCTTCGGCGGGGGGGAGATCAACCGCAATACCGGCAGGTACTGTCAGCTACACAAGGGAAAGAAGCTTGAGGAACTGCCGGGCGGGGTAATCTACTGCTCCTTCATCGAGGGGGCGGCCATGTTCCTGCGGACCGATCTGGCCCTGCGAGTCGGCGGCTTCAGCAACGTCTATTTCCTGACCTCGGAGGAGAGTGAACTCTGCGTGCGCGTAGCGGACCGGGGGCTCAGGCTCGCGGTGATCACCTCCTGCAGCGTCTGGCACAAGATCTCGCAGTCGCTCAAGGGGGGCTCCACCCTCAGGGACTACTACGTCTTCAGGAACAAACTCATCTTCGTCGAAAGAAACGCCCTTGATTTCGGACTCGACGATCTCGCCTCCCTGAGCTGGTTCTACCTGAAGTGCTTCGTATCTTCGCTGCGCCGCGACCGCGATCTCGCCACGGCGAAGGGGATTGCGCTCGGCGTATTCGACTTCCTGGCGGGAGTCAGCGGACCGGGGCGCTACGCGGGGAAACTGAACGCCGGCTGTGAAGGCACCTCCCTGGGGAACCGCTGACATGCATCTGCGCGACACCATCCTCGTCACCCCGCCCAGTGCGCTGAAGAACCGGGACAAGCACCTGGAGATGCTGCACGGGGTCCTCACCGAAAACGGCTTCCGGATCCTTCCCTTCAGCGCGGGGAACGCCCTCAGGCTGGGGCGGCGCGCCATCTGGCACATACACTGGATCGATCTCTTCCACACCGGAAAGATACGCAGCCTTCCGATGAAAAGGCATTACCGGCTCATATCCCTGGCGAGGTTCGTCCATTTCCTGCTCCTGGTGCTCCTTTGCAAGCTCTCCCGGGTCCGGATGCTCTGGACCGTCCACAACCTCGCCTCCCACGAGCGCCCGAACAGCTTCTTTGAAAAACTCGTCACCCGACTGCTGCTCCTTTTTTCCGACCGGGTAACCGCCGTCAACGGGCACATCAAGGAGGAGATCGCCAGGAGCTACGGTTTTGCCGGCACCTCGCTGCTGCGGCAGGGGCTTTACCGGGGGTGCTACGAGGACACGGTGATGCGCGGCGAGGCGAGGCGCAGGCTCGGTCTTGGCGCGGACGATTTCGTGCTGGTCTTCATGGGGGTGGTGGAGGAATACAAGGGGATCGATGTGGCCATGGAGGCGATGTACGACCTCCCCGACGATTCGGTGAAACTGGTGGTGGCCGGGCGCCTGGACGCCGGTTCCCCCTACGGCCGGCGGGTCAGGGACCTGGCCGCCGGGAACGGGAACATCCTCCTCTTCGACCGCTTCGTTCCCGACGAGGAGGTCCAGATCTTTTTCAGGGCGGCGGATTACTCCATCTACCCCTACCGGCGCATCGACAATTCCGGCCCGCTCTACCTGACCCTTGCCTTCGGGGTCCCCACCATCATCAGGAGCGCAGGCGGAATTCCCGAGATCCTGCGGCTGAACCCAAAGGTGGGGATCGAGATCGGCCCGCCGGAGAGGGGGGACATCGTCGAGGCGATAGGGAAGGCACGTCTCGGCAAGGTCGACGAGGAGGAGTTCGCCATCTTCCGGGAAACTTTGAGCTGGGAGAGCCTGGAGGAGGAGATTCTGGATCTCTTCAGGGGGCTGCAGGATGACGCGGCTGCGACCGAACTCCCGTGCGTGGAGCGGCGCAATGCTTAGGAGAGCTGCGCTGCGCCTGCTGCTGTTGCCCTGCCTCTGCTTGCTCCTGGGGACGTCGGCATCGGTGGCCCGTCCAGCAGTGGGACTGGCTCCGCAGGTGCCTGTCCCCCTGCTGGATCTGGCTCCGCAGGTGCCTGTCCCCCTGTCTGATGTCCCTCTGTCTGACGGCGCCGCGGCTGCTCCCCCTGCCGCCGTCGGGATCGATTCAATGGAGCCGCCAGCCATCGATCTTCTGAAAGAGGGAGGGCCCGGCCAGGAACTCGACTCCTCGACCATCGCCGCCGCCGTGCAGAAGAACGCCGGGCGCGGGAAGGTGGTGCTCGTGCTTGGCCCCGGCATCTGGAGGATCTACCGGGAACTCGAGATCCCGGCTCAGGTGACCCTCAGGCTCGAGGAGGGCGCCTCGTTCTCCCTGGAGTACGGCAGCCGGATGACCTTGGACGGGGCGCTGCAGGCCGGGGCGCGCCGGATTTTCAGCGGCAGCGGCAAGGTGATATTCCGGCAGGACCGCCAGGACGTGTACCCGCAGTGGTGGAAGCACCCGGAGGAGAGACACTACACCGCCGCCATCCGCAAGGCCCTTGCCAGCGGCGCCGGGTCGGTCTACTTCCCCAGGGGCGAGTACCAGGTGGAGATCGGCAAGGCGCCCGGCGCCGGTTCTCTGCTGCTGCAAAGCAACACGCGCCTGCACGGAGAAGGGGAGGAGTCGGTGATCCGGCTGGTGGACACTCCCCGCACCGAAGGGGTTTGGGCGGCCCACGAGATCCTCTTCGGCAAGGACCTGGCGAACGTGGAGATCTCGCGGCTCACCTTCGACGCCGGAAAGTTCTACCCCGACCCGGAAACCATCTCAAGGCTTGACCCCTCCATCAGGGGGACCCGCGGAGTGAGGCTCCTGAACGTGGACAACTGCAGGATCACGGATTGCAGTTTCCTGGGGTTCACCAACGGATCGGCCTACATCACGGGGAACAGGGTCACCATCTCCGGCAACCTTTTCCGGCGCGCGTCGTACCGCACCCAGGTGGTCCGCCTGGACAAGTCGCGGCAGGTCACGGTGAGCGGGAACAGCTTCGAGGACATCGGCCCGCACTACTACATGGTCCTTGGCAGGCACGACGAGACCTCCAGCGTGGACGCCCTCATGGTCGGCTACGAAGTGGAAGACGCCCTGATAATCAAGAACAGGATCGACCGGGTGGCCGCCAACGGGATAAGGGTGGAGAACTCAAGGCACGTCCGGGTGACCGGAAACACCATCAGCAACGTAGGCGAGGACGGCATCATCTTTTACCGCAAGACCACGGACTGCGAATGCAGTGACAACGTCATCGGCAACTGGGGCAAGCTCAATAACTTCGCCTTCGTCAGAACGCAGAAAGGGAAGATCTACAACCCGAGGGAATACCACTACCCCCTTCCCAAGTACCCGCAGTTGCCGGAGCTCTTGCAGGACGCGCCGACCTGGGAGGAAAACCGCTATCACCTGCAGGGACGGGACCCGTCGACCATACCCGAGTACGATCCGTCGGACTACCGGCATATCCTCGCCTTCCGGGGGTTCTCCGGGATAGCGGTCACCGAGATCTCCGAGCGGATCAAGATCACCGGCAACAGGATCACCGGCAACAGGTCCAAAACCGGCGGCCTTTACAACTACGCCTCGAACTACGGCATAAACATCGGGGTGGCCAGCATCAACCCGCCGACCACCAGCGGAGAGTGCGTCGTCTCGCACAACACGATCTCGGAGTGCATAGATTACGACATCTATTCGCCGCAATACGTCGATTTCCACAGCAAGAGAAACGTCCAGAAGCCGAGCCTGGTCTTCGGGAACAGATGCGATCCCGCAAAGACACTGGTGTTCGGGAACAAGGCCAAGGCCGCACCGGGTAAGCGCCGGTAGCCGCCGGCCGGCGTTCCCCCCCCTCCCGCGAGGGGATAGGGAGACAAAGAAAATGCACCAACCCAAAGTCAGCATCGTCATGCCGGTGTACAACACGCTGCCGTACCTGGAAGAGGCGATCCGTTCCATCTATGCCCAGACCTACCGCAACTGGGAACTGGTGATAGTGGACGACGCCTCGACTGACGGTTCCTGGGAGTTCGTCAGCAGGATCCGGGACGAAAGGGTGCGGGTGTGGCGCAACGAGCGCAACATGAGGAATTCGTTCACCCTGAACCGGGCCATCTCCCTCGCCGGCGGCGAGTATATCGCCAAGATGGACGCCGACGACGTCAGCTTCCCTGAGCGGATCGAGAGGCAGATCGATTTTCTCCTGCGAAACCCGGAGGTCGACGCGGTCGGCTGCGGCCTGTACCGGGTGGACAAGGAGCTGAACCTCATCACGGTAAACAGGCCCCCCGCCTCGCACCGGGAGATCGTCCGGTTCATAGCCCTCGGCAGGAAGTTCATCTTCGGACCGTCCTTTCCCATCACCGACGGCTGCCTGGTGGCGAAGAGGGAATGGTTCGAGCGCTGGAAATACGATCCCGGCATCCCGTACGCGCAGGATTTCGACCAGAACCTCAGGTCACATTACACCAGCGTGTTCGCCAACATCTCCGATCCGCTGTACCTATACCGGCGGGTCGGCGTGACCTCGTCGTGGCTAAGCCAGACCAAGGCGGTGCGCTACAAGCTGACCAGCCTTCTGAGGCACGGTTTCAAGAAGAGCAACCTGGGGCTCTCCGTGCTGGCCTTGGTTTCCCTGGCCCTGCGACCCCTCTTCGCCTACCTGACCTCGCTGTACGTGATTATGGTGGGGAGAAAGGCGGGGTTGCGCACGGCTGGGGGAGGGCGCTCTCCCGGCAAGGAAGAGAGGAGCATGATGCAGGCGATGGAAGCGGTCAGGAAGGCGACCATCCCGTTGGCCGAGGGGAGCTGAGCCATGCGAACCTCCCTGAAAAGCGGCGCGCTCCGGCTCGCCGCGTCCGCGCTGCACAAGGTGGGGGCTTTCGATGCCAGGCGGCTGCGGATACTGACGTTCCATAGCGTGCAGGACCATCCCAAGGGGAAGTGGCATACCCCCGTCGCCGTCTTCGAGAGCCAGATGCGTTACCTGCGCGATGCCGGCTATCGCAGCTACACGGTGAGGGAGATAGCCGGGGAGTGGCCGGAACCGGCGCTGCGCAGGGAAAAGGGGGTGGCGCTGACCTTCGACGACGGGCTCCTCAACAACTTCACCGTCGTCTGCGACATCCTGGCAAGGTACGGCCTGAGCGCAACCTTCTTCATCTCCACGGAAAACGTCGGGGTCATGCGGAACCCGCCGGTAAGCAGGGGGCTGGAATACTTCCGCCGCACTCCGATGCTCAATTGGGACGACGTGCGGGAACTGCACAAAAGAGGCTTCGAGATCGGTTCGCACTCCCACTCGCACGACCTGATCGCCGGCATGCCGAGGACGAAGGCGCGCGAGAACATCGCCGCATCGAAGCGCGTGCTGGAAACCGAACTGGGGGCGGAGGCGGTGAGTTTCGCCTACCCCTTCGGGCACCGGAGTGCTTTCGCTCCCTGGACCGGGAAGATCCTCGGGGAACTGGGTTTCAGGGCCGGATGCACCCAGATGGGAGGCCCCCTGTCGGAGGACCACGATCTGCTGGAACTGCCGCGGATCGGCATCAAGGGGAGCGACTCGCAGGAGGTCTTCCGGCAGAAGGTGTCGGGAAGCTACGATTTCGTGAAATGGATTTCATAGGGTGAAGCGGTGGTTATGAGAGCAAAAGGAAAAATCAAGGTCGCAATATTCGGGCACTACACCCCCATCTACCGCAAGGGGGTGCTGGAGAAGCTTTCCTTCATGGAGGATATCGAGCTGACGGTCTGTTCCACAGCGGATTTCCCCGCCGGCCTCAGGATGATAAAGCCGGAAGAGGTGAGCTTCAGCTTGCTGGATATCCGGACCCATCTGCTCAGGATTCCCTTCACGAAAAAGACCTTTTCCCTGCAGCCTGCCATGCTGTCCGCGGTCCTTGGCGGCTCGCACGACGTCTATATCCTCCCCAATACCTTGTCCTACCTCGATGTCTGGGCCTGTCTGGCCGCCTCCCGTCTTCTGGGCAGAAAAGTCTGCCTCTGGGGGCACGGCAAAGGCTCCTTGAACGGGACCGTCGCCCGGTGGTTCAGAAAGCTGTTCATGAATAGCGCCGACGCCCTGGTCTTCTATTCCGATGCGGCCAAGAAGGCGTGGCAACAGTCGGGCATCCCGAAAGAGAAGATGTTCGTTGCCTACAACGCCCTGGACACGGACCAATCCGCCCGGATACGGACCGAGATATCGGGCGATGATACCGCCGCGTTCACCGCTTCGCTCGGGCTGCAAGGCAAAAAGATCATCGTCTTCACCGGGCGCCTGCTGGAGCGAAAGCGCCCGGACCTGATCGTCGAGGCCATGGCCCTGGTCGTCGGGAAAGTCCCGGAAGCGCACGCCATACTCATCGGTGCGGGTCCCATGAGAGAGACCATCGAAATGCGCGTCAGGGAACTGGCCCTGGAAACCCATGTCACGATGGCCGGTGCGATTTTCGAAGAGAGAAGCATCGCGCATTACCTCTTGGCCGCCAAAATCGCGGTGATACCTTCCCACGCCGGACTTTTCATCCAGCATGCCTTCGCTTACGGCCTGCCTATCGTCGTGGGCGATAACCTGCGGCTGCACCCGCCGGAGATCGAGCTCGTGCAGGAAGGGGAGACCGGCCTCTTTTTCCGGGACGCGGACGCGGCGCATCTCGCGGAGCGCTTGCTGGAACTCTTCGCGAACGAGGAAAAGCGCCAGGAGATGTCCGTCAAGGCCAGGAAGACCATCGAGAACAAGTACAACGTGGACAGCATGGCGCGAGGGCTGTCGCAGGCGATACGCTACAGCTTCGCCAAGGGCCGGACCCGAATAATCAAACCTGATTGGTAGGGGCGAATAACCATTCGCCCTGATTGGTTGGGGCGAATAATCATTCGCCCCTACATCAATCTCCTCTCCGATGGGGGAGGGACGTGTAGCGGAAGATGGTCAGCCAATCTGGTAATCAAACGAGGGTGATATGCAGCAATTGACGCAGAAATTGAAGAACGGCTCAATGCAGGTACTGGAAGTCCCCTGGCCCGCTCTGTCCGCCGGCCAGGTGCTGGTGCGAAACCACTATTCGCTGATCAGCGCCGGCACCGAGGGGAGCACGGTGAAGACCGCCCGCGCCGGGTTCATCGCCAAGGCGAAGGAGCGTCCCCAGCAGGTGAAGCAGGTCCTTGGCACGCTCCGCTCGCAGGGGTTCACCCAGACCTACCGGGCCGTGATGAAAAAGCTGGACGCCTACTCGCCGCTTGGATACTCCAGCGCCGGCGAGGTGGTCGATGTCGCCCCGGACGTCCGCGACTTCAAGAGGGGGGACAGGGTGGCGTGCGCCGGGCTGACCGCGAGCCACGCCGAAATCGTGGCGGTACCGGCAAACCTCTGCGTGCGGCTTTCGGCAGACGCCGATCTGAGACAGGCCGCCTACAACACCCTCGGGGTGATCGCCATGCAGGGGGTGCGTCAGGCCGACTTGAGGCTCGGGGAGAGCTGTGTCATCATCGGCATGGGCCTTCTGGGCCAGTTGACCGCACTGATCCTGCGGGCCTCGGGGGTGCGCGTTGTGGGTATCGACATCGACCGGGCCATGGTCGAGACGGCGAGGCTTCACTGCCTCGATCTCGCGCTGACCCGGGACGACCCCGGCATCGAGGGGAAGATCGCTGCCTTTTCCGGCGGCATCGGCTGCGACGCTGTCATCATAACCGCCGCAACCTCGTCCACCGACCCGATCAACTTCGCGGGGGCGATCAGCCGCAAGTGCGGGACGGTGGTCGTCGTGGGCGCCGTCCCGACCGGCTTCGACCGCGAACCCCATTACTACAGGAAGGAACTGCAGCTGAAGATGTCCTGCTCCTACGGCCCGGGACGCTACGACCCGAACTACGAGGAGAAGGGGATCGACTACCCCGCCGCCTACGTCCGCTGGACGGAGAACCGCAACATGCAGGCGTTCCAGGAACTGCTGGCCAGAAGGAGCATCGATCTCGGTTACCTGACCACGCATTCCTTCGACCTCGAGGAGGCGCAGGACGCCTACGACATGATGATGGCGAAGTCCGAGCCGTACATCGGCATCCTGATCAGGTACGACCTGGCCAAGGAGCTTCCCCCCTCGCGCCCCCCCATGCCGCTGCGCACCCTTGCTCCGAGGGAGAAGGCGCCGGCCGTCGGGATCGGCTTCATCGGGGCGGGCTCCTACGCCCAGAGCCACCTGCTCCCCAATATCCCCAAGGAGCGCGGCGTCTCCCTGGTGTCCGTGGCCAACGCCACCGGGACCGGAGCGCGCTCGGTGGGAGACCGCTTCGGTTTTGCCTCCTGCAGCGGCGATTCCTTCCAGGTCCTGAGGGACCCCCGCGTCAATACCGTATTCATCGCCACCCGCCACGATTCCCACGCCGACTACGTCGTGCAGGCGCTGGAGGCCGGGCTGAACGTCTTCGTGGAAAAGCCGCTTTGCCTTACCGGGGACGAACTGAAGCGGATAGCTTCGCTGTACTGGTCGCCCAGGGAAGTGGGGAGGGAACCGCTGCTGATGGTTGGCTTCAACCGCCGCTTCTCGCCGCTCGCCCGGGAGATGAAACGGATCGTCGGCGAGGCGCCCCTCTCCGCCGTCTACCGGGTCAACGCCGGCGCCATCCCCGCCGACTCCTGGATACAGGACCCCGCCGTGGGAGGGGGAAGGGTGATCGGCGAGGTCTGCCATTTCGTGGATTTCCTGATCTTTCTCACCGGATCGCTTCCGGTTTCCGTGCACGCCGCAGCCATGGAGGCCCCCGGAAACCTGCTCGATTCCGTCACCGTCACCCTCTCCTTCGCCAACGGCTCCATCGGGACCATCTGCTATTTCTCAGACGGCGACAAGGGGTGTCCCAAGGAGCGGGTGGAGGTCTTCTCCAGCCGCACCACACTCGTTCTGGACGACTTTCGGTCGCTTACCGTCCATGCCCGCGGCAGGAAGACGGAGAAACGCCTGGGGAGCCAGGACAAGGGGCAGTCGGCCTGCGTGCGGGAGTTCGTGAACGCCGTCCTGGAGGGGAAGGGGGCGCCGGTCCCTTTCCACGAAATTCATGCCGCCACCCTGGCAACCTTCCTCATCCTCGACTCCATCCGCACCGGCCAGAGCTGCCGCCTCTGACGCCCCAGCCCCCGCCCTGGCGTAGGGGCGAATAATTATTCGCCCCTACCCCCGACTACCAACCCGCACGATGCTGTCCTTTTTCCCTCACCGCCAAACTTTAAGACGGCTGTCGTTTCGATGTAACAATTCCCTGCTATGGTCCGATTCGACCTGCACCCACTCCTCCCATTTCTCTTTTAGCGGATAAGCCCGTGCCACCAACCATGCTCAAATTCCTGATGCTGCGCCTGAAGCACGCCTCGCTTCCCGAACTCTGCTACCGCGCGCGCCAGAGGGCGCGGGGAGCGGGAATCAGGCGAATGGTTGCGAGGCGGCTCCTGCCGCTCGGCATCGCCCCTGTCTCCCCGGAGGTGCTTCTCGGTCTGGCTCTGCCGGTCTTCCGGCCGGAAGGCTCCCCCGCGGAGGTTCAGGGCATCCTGTCCGGAGAGCGCTTCACGCTCAATACGGACCGGTACACCCTGCGGCAATGGGAAGCGGAGCTTTCCGGGCGCGGCGGGGCGGGGGGCGCCGGCACTCCGGATATACGGGCGGTCTGGGAGCCGGCACGGCTGCAGCACGTAACCTTGCTGCTCGCATACCTATCCGGCCGTGAAGAGGGTGAGAACCTCCCGGCGGTTCGCGAGTTCGCCCGCCAGGAACTGCTGGGGTGGCTCGACGCCAACCCGTTTCTGCAGGGTCCCCACTACCGTTCGGCAATGGAATGCGCCCTGCGCATCCCGGTCTTTTTCTACGCCATGAAGCTGCTGGACAACCTCTCCCCCGCCGAGTCCACCAGGGTGGGCGAGGCGGCCTATGCCCACGCCCTCTGGGTGGAGGCGAACCTCTCGCTCCACTCGTCGCGGGGCAACCACACCGTCTGCGAGGCGGCGGGGCTCGTGTTCGGAGGGGCGATGTTCCGCGATGCGGAGCGGGGGCGTCACTGGCTTGCCAGGGGGATCGCCCTGCTCGGGGAGGAACTGGTGCGGCAGGTGCTGGACGACGGCGGCGCGCTGGAACAGTCGCTCTCCTACCACCGTTTCGTGCTGGACCTGTACTGGCTGACGGCCGATTTCCTCGAGGGTAGCGGCCTGCACGACTGCGGCCGGTGGAGATCGAGGCTGCGCAAGGGGGAGGCATTCCTCGGCGCCTTCTCCTCCCCCGGCGGGCGCCTCCCGGCCCTGGGGGATTCGGACGACGGTCATGCCGTGGCTCCCGGTCTCGCTCCCGCCAGGGAGGCGCTCCCCTTGCCGAAGAGCGGGTGCCGCGCCTTCCCCGCTGCCGGGTACACGGTATTCGCCGCGGCAGGGGGGATGCGGCTCACCTTCGACCACGGGCCGCTGGGGATGCCCCCCCTGAACAACCACGGCCACGCGGACGCCCTGTCGCTCACCCTTTCGCTGGCGGGAAACGACCTCCTGGTCGATCCCGGGACCTACCGTTACAACGGCGAGCCCTCCTGGCGCAGCTACTTCAAGGGAACGGCGGCCCACAACACCGTCACCATCGACGGACTGGACCAGGCGGTGCAGGAAACCGGCTTCATCTGGAGCAATCCCTACGGCTGTCGCGTGCTGCGCCGCGAAGAGGCGCCCCACGGGTACCTCGTGGAGGCTGAGCACGACGGCTACCGGCGGCTCACCGATCCCGTACTGCACCGGCGCGCCGTCGTCCTTGCGGCGCGCGACGCCCTGGTGGTGAGAGACAGCTTCACCGGGGCCGGGGAGCACCACTTCGACCTCCATTTCCACCTGCACCCTGAGGCGGCGGTAACCCGGGACGGCGAGTGCTGGCACGTGCAGAGGGGGGGGAGCCGGATCTGGCTCAGGCTTCTCGGGGAGGGCGATCTGGAGCTGCTGCACGGAGGGGAGAGTTCCCCCCTTGGGTGGTACTCGCCGGCGTACGGCAGCAAGGTCCCCTCAAAGCTTCTTCGCTGCCGTAAAAGCGGAGCCTGCCGGTCGACTTCCTTCGGGACGGCCATCGGCTGGGGCGATGCACCTGATATTTCCTGGATGGAGGCCTTGGGAGGCGCGTTATGAATGGGAGACTCGGCATACTGGAGACCTGGGTCGACCCGGTCACCATGGAGAAGGCCGTGGCGGCGGTCGAGGGGTACGTGGAAAAGGGAGAAAGGGCGCACGCGATCTTCGCCGTCAACCCGGAGAAGAACTATTCGGTCCCTAAGGACCCCTCGCTCTACCGTGCCTTTCGCGACGCAGACCTGCTCATTCCGGACGGCATCGGCGTGGTGCTGGCGGCGCGTCTGCTGCACCGGGCCCGGCTCTCCCGGGTGCCGGGTGTGGAACTGATGGAGGAGATCTGCCGGCTCGCCGCCGCCAAAGGCTACGGGATCTTCCTATACGGCGCTCGCGAGGAGGTGAGTGTCGATGCGGCCAGGGTCCTGGCGGAGCGTTACCCGGGGCTCACCGTGGTGGGAAGGGCCAACGGCTTCGTTACCGAGGAAGGGATGCCGCGGCTGGTGGATGAGATCAACGCCAGCGGCGCCCGCATCCTGTTTCTGGCGCTCGGGTCGCCCCGTCAGGAGAAGTGGTTCGCGACGCACCGGGACGAGCTGACCTCGGTGCGCGTCTGCCAGGGGATCGGCGGATCGCTCGATGCGGTCACCGGCAGGGTGAGGCGGGCGCCTCCCGTTTTCTGCCGGCTCAACCTGGAATGGCTCTACCGCCTGCTCCGCGAGCCTTCCCGCCTGGGGAGGCAGAAGGTGCTGCCGCTGTTCGCGCTCCGGGTCCTGGGACAAAAACTGAGGCTGATGCTGCAGGCCACGGCACGTCCGGATCGGTCCGGCGCTTCAGGTCGCGGGGCGGGACCCTCCCTGGCTGCCGAAGACGTCTTCGTTCCCGAGGAGCATTAACCTGTGAAAATATCGACTTCGCTCAAGGGCGCTACCGTCTGCACCTCGCTTCTCTTTGCCGGGCTCATCGCCGTCCTCTACCGGGGCGCCTTTTCCTGGCTGGTCACGGTGGACTGGGCCCGAGAGGATTACAGCTCCAGCGCCTTCGTCCCCTTCATAGCCGCCTACCTGGTTTACGAGAGGCGCGCGCTGCTGCGGAAGACAACCTGCGTACCCTCCTGGGCGGGGCTCTTCCCCGTCTGCGCCGGGGTGGCGCTTTACTGGTTGGGGGAACTCTCCGGGGAGTTCTTCTCGATGTACCTCTCCTTCTGGCTGATCCTGGTCGGCCTTTTCTGGAGTTACATGGGGTGGCGGCGCTTCCAGGTCCTGCTGTTTCCCATGTTGTTCCTGCTGGCGATGTTCCCCCTCCCCAACTACCTGAACACCATGCTCACCCTGAAGCTGAAGCTGATCTCCTCCTGGCTCGGCGTCTGGATGATGCGGCTTTACGGCCTCTCGGCCTACCGGGAGGGGAACGTCATCGACCTAGGTTTCACGCAGCTGCAGGTGGTCGATGCCTGCAGCGGCCTGCGCTATTTCCTCCCGCTCCTGGTGCTGAGTCTCCTTCTGGCCAGCTACTACCGCGCCCCCCTTTGGAAGAGGGGATTTTTCGTCCTCTCCGCGGTCCCGGTCTCCGTGGTCACCAACGGCCTGCGCATCGCCTCCGTCGGCATCCTGTACCAGTTTTTCGGCCCGGTGGTGGCGGAGGGGTTCTTTCACGACTTTTCCGGATGGTTCATCTTCATGTTCAGCCTGGCCCTGCTCCTGGCCGAATTGAAGCTGTTGAAAAGAGTTTTCCCGGATCCGGCGCCGGCGGCGTACGCGTCCGAACCGCAGCTTGAGGCAGCCGTGGATACGGCCGGGGGGGTGCGGAGCTTCCCGGCTCAGTTGCTGCCGACGCTGCTCCTTCTGGTCTGCTCCCTGGCCGCGGCCAGTGCCGTCGATTTCCGGCAGAAGGTGGTGCCGGCCCGCTCCTTTGCCGGCTTCCCTTTGGAACTCGCCGGCTGGAAGGGGAGCCGCACCGCGATGGACCGGATCTACCTCGATTCGCTGAAGCTGGACGACTACTCCATGGTGGACTACCGCGACCGCGACGGAAAGACTGTGAGCCTCTACGTCGCCTACTACGGGAGCCAGTCCAAGGGGGCGTCGATCCATTCGCCGGCCTCCTGTCTTCCCGGCAGCGGCTGGATTTTCGAGGAGTCCGGGGCCGTGGCCGTCCCGCTTTCCGGCGCGGCAAGCATGCGGGTGAGCCGGGCCTATATGCAGAAGGGTGAGGTCAAGGAGCTCACCTACTACTGGTTCCCGCAGAGGGGTCGCATCCTCACCGACACCTGGGAGCTGAAGCTTTACAACTTCTGGGACGCGCTTACCAGGCAAAGGACCGACGGCGCGCTGGTGCGGGTCATCACCCCACTGTACGGCGCGGAGCGCCCGGGCGACGCCGAGCTGCGCCTGCAGGCGTTCACCCGGGAGATCACCCCGGTGCTGGCGCGTTTCATTCCCCGGTGATCAAGAGCCCCATGATCTTTCTCTCCACGCTAATCATCTCGCTGCTGATAACCATCGCGCTCACGCCGCTGTTCAGCTCCATGGCGCTCAGGTTTCAGTTGGTCGACCTTCCCAACGAGAGGAAGGTGCACCAGGTTCCCGTGCCCAGGGTGGGAGGTGTCGCCATGGCCCTGGGCGCCTTCATCCCGCTTGCCTGCTGGAACTTCCAGGACCACTTCGTCCGGGCCTACCTTCTGGGTGCCGGCGTGCTGGTCCTCTTCGGCGCCGTCGACGACCTGCGTGAACTCTCTCCGCGCTTCAAGTTCCTGGGGCAGACGGCGGCCGCTCTTTGCGCGGTCTTCGTGGGCGGGATCAGGATTAGCAGCCTCGGCATGCTGGCCCCGGAGAACTACCTCCTTCCGGAACCCGCGTCCGTCCTCCTCACCGTGCTTGCCATCGTCGGGGTGACCAACGCCATCAACCTCTCCGACGGCCTGGACGGGCTGGCGGGGGGAATCTGCCTTCTCATCTTCGCCGGGATCGGCTACCTCTCCTACCTGGTGGCCGACTACACGGCGGGGCTCATCTGCCTCGCCCTTGGGGGGGCGCTCTTCGGGTTCCTGCGCTTCAACACCCATCCCGCCTCCGTCTTCATGGGAGATTCCGGCAGCCAGTTCCTCGGCTTCTCCGCCATCGTCCTGTCGCTCGGTCTCACCCAGGGGAGCGCCACCGCGCTCAGCCCTCTGCTCCCCCTAATACTGCTCGGCTTTCCCATCCTCGACACGCTCACCGTCATGGCGACGAGGATCAGCCACGGGCGCTCCCCCTTCAGCGCGGACAAGAACCATTTCCACCACAACCTGATGGCCTTGGGATTCCTGCACCCGGAGAGCGTCCTCATCATCTACGTCTTCCAGACCATGCTGCTTTTGGCCGCCGTGGCGCTCCGGTTCTACTCGGACTGGACCCTGCTCCTCGGCTACCTGGTCTTCTCCCTGCTGGTTTTGACCGGCTTCGCACGGGCCGCCAGGACCCGCAGCACGGTTCGGCGCTTCGAGTTCTTCGACGCCAAGATCGCCGGAAGGCTGCGCCTGCTGAAGAGCGAGGGGGTGGTGATCAGGTACTCGTTCCGTCTCTTCGAGACCGCGGTCCCGCTCCTGCTCCTCATCACCTGCCTGGTGGCGCAGAGGCCCGCCGTCTACCTGAGCGTGATCTGCCTCGTCTCCTGCGCGGCGGTCCTTGCCGCCTGCCGGCTGAAAAGCGCCTGGCTCCCGGGCCTGCTCAGGTTCCTGCTCTACCTCCTGATCCCTTTTTCCGTCTATCTCACCCGCGAACCGGTGGCGCATCTGGAGGACGGCATAGCCGCGCTCTACAACGGCTCATTCGGCGCCGTCGCTGTGCTGATCATCCTGGTTTCCAAGTTCTCCCGCAGGAAGTCGGGCTTTCGCAGCTCCCCCATGGACTTCCTGATCTGCATCCTGGCCCTGGTCGTGCCGAACCTCCCCAGCCAGGGGGCGGGCGATGTCGGGGTAGGGGTGGTGGCGGCCAAGATCCTGCTCCTTTATTTCAGCTTCGAGGTGCTGCAGGCCGAGATGCGGGGCGAGCTGAAACGCTTCGCCCTTTGGACCGCGGCGTCCCTGGTCGCGCTCGCTTTTTAAAAACTGTCGCTGACAGCATTCAATGGAGGACCATCTCATGCGTTACAACCGCACGCTCACACTGCTGCTGCTCCTCGCCTCAACCATGCTCATACTCTCCTGCTCCGGTCCCGAGGCCAAAAAACAGAAGTTCTTCGGCAAGGGAAAGGCCCTTTTCGAGAAGGGGGAATACGTGAAGGCCCGCCTGGAGCTGAAGAACGCCATCCAGATCGACCCGAAGTTCGCCGACGCCTTCCGGGTCATCGGCCTCATCGAAATGAGGGAGGGGAACCTGAAGGGGGCCTTCGCCAGCTTCGGCAAGGCGGTGCAGCTGAACCCGGCGGACAAGGAGGCGCAGTACCAGCTGGGCAAGATCTATCTCGCGGCGAGGGAGCTGGACCATGCCCTGGAAAAGGCCGAGCTGCTCCTCAAGGCGGACCCCGGCTACCCGGAGGCGCTCCTTTTGAAGGGGGCGGTCATGGTGGCCCGCCAGCAGCCGGGAGATGCCCGGGAATTCCTGGCGCAGGTGATAGCGCGCGGGGTGGGGAAGCCGGATGCCTTCCTGCTCCTTGCCAACGCCTGCCTGCAGGGAGGGGACCGGAATGGGGCCGAGGAGGCTGTCAGGCGCGGTCTGAAGGGAAACCCGGACTCGGTCGAACTGGTACTCGCCCTGGCGGGGCTCTGCACGCAGGGCGGCAAGAGCGACGAGGCGGCGTCCCTGCTGCAGAAGGCCTGCACGCTTGAGCCAAAGAACCTGAGCCACCAGATCGCCTTGGCCGACTTCCACTGGACCCGCGGCAAGGAGGCCGAGGCGACCTCGCTGCTGCGCCTGATGGTGGCCGCGGAGCCTGCCGACGAAGAACGGCGTCTCAGGTCGGCCGATTTTTTCCTGGAGCGAAAGCGTCTCCCCGAAGCGGAGCGGGAACTGAAGGAGGGGGTCGCCTCCAACCGGAAAAGCGGCGTGCTTCGTTTCGCCCTGGCCGAGCTGTACCTGAAAAGCGACCGGGGCGAGCAGGCGGTCGCCACCCTGAAGGAGTGCGTCTCCCTGGGCAAGGCGGGCGACCCGGCCGTGATCCAGGCCAAGACCGCCCTGGCCAAGGCGTACCTGCAGCGCTCGGAGCTTGACAGCGCCGCCGTCCAGGTCGAGGAGGTGCTGAAGGAGAGTCCCAAGAACGTGGACGCCCGCTACCTCAAGGGGAGCATTCAGCTTCAAAAGGGAGACGCCGCCGGCGCGGTCACCGAGTTCAGGACCGTGGTGAGCGAGAGGCCCCAGTTCCTCGACGGCTACATCCGTCTGGCGGAGGCGTACCTTATGGAAAAGGAGGAGAACCTCTCTATCGACGCGCTGAAAAGCGCCCAGAAGCTCGACCCGGAGTCGCGCGAGGTGCAGTTGGCCCTCTCCCGCTACCATTCCCTCCGGGGCGACCTGAAAGAGGCGCACCGCGTGCTGGCCGGGATGCTCGGCAGGAACCCGGCGGATCTGGAGGCCCGCGTGGAGCGGGGAGATCTCTTCGCCCACAGCGGCGACTTCAGGAGGGCCGAGGCGGAATACCTCGAGGTGAAGAGAAGAGCACCCGCCCTGCCGATAGCTTACGCGAGGTGCGGCGCGCTCTACGCGAAGCAGGGGAAGCAGGCGCGGGCCGTGGCCGAGTACGAAAGGGCGCTCACCCTGAACCAGGGCTCCTGGCTTCTGGCCAACGACCTCGCCTACCTGCTGGCCCAGAGCGCGCGCTCCCCAAAGGAACTGGACCGCGCCCTGGCGCTTGCAGAAAAGGCGCGCTCGCTGAACCCGGAGGCGTCGAACGTGCTGGATACGCTCGGCTGGCTGCACTACAGGAAGGGGGAGGCAGACAAGGCCGTCGAGTTGCTGCGCCAAGTGCAGTCGAAGAACCCCGAATCCCCCGAGGTGAACTACCACCTGGGCATGGCCCTTTACAAGGCCGGGAAGCTCCCCGAGGCGAAGGAGAAACTGGCGAAGTCGGTCGCGGGAAAGGGGACCTTCCCGGGGCGGGACGAGGCGGCCGCCACGCTGGCTCGGATCTAGCCGGCTGCCGTATCGGTCCCTGTGGTCGTTTGTCCGAATTATCATTCGGTTGTGATGTCGATGTAACTTTGAACGTGTATAAGTCTGGCGTTCCAGTGATTGAGAAAGCTTCGGGACCGGCCGGATGCCGGCTCGGGAAGTACCGGTGAGGAAATTATGCCTTTAAGAAGCATCGCTGTGATTCTCTTTGTTCAGTTGCTGTTTTCCTCTGTTGCCGTGTGGGGCTCCGAAAACGGCGCCATGACCGTTCCCGCTACGCAGGAAGAGGCCGCGCCCGCTGCAGCCGAGCCTGCGGCGTCGAGTCCTCCCCTCCAGGCCGCGGTGCCGGCCCCGGACGCGGTGGCCTGGTGGCGCGAAGCGGCCGGCCGGCTCGGCCTTGGGCCGGACACGAACCCCGGCGAGAGCGCGGAGCCTGCCTCTGGGCGTCCTGCGCAGGTTTCCGAGTACGTGATAGGGGCGGGGGACCAGCTGGGGATCTCCGTTTGGCGCGAAGAGCACCTTAGCGGCACCGTGGCGGTGCTGCCGGACGGCAGGATCTCCTTTCCGCTGGTCGGGGAGCTTGTCGCGGCGGGGAAAACCGTGGCCCAGCTAAAGCACGAACTCGAGACGAAACTTTCCCGCTTCGTCAGCGAGGCGGGAGTGACCGTCGAGGTGAAGCAGGCCAACAGCATGACGGTGTTCATCCTCGGGCGGGTCAACGCCCCCGGTCGTCAGACCATGCTCGCTTCCACCAACGTGCTGCAGGCCTTGGCCATGGCTGGAGGGATGAACCCCTACGCGCGCAGGAACGACGTGAAGGTGTTCCGGCAGCAGGCGGGGAAGACGGTGGTATTCCCCTTCGACTATGACGACGTCACAAAGGGGAGGCACCTGGAGACGAACATAGAGCTGCAGCGGGGCGATGTCGTCATTGTTCCCTGATATCTTGCGCGCGACACGGGTCATTGCCGCACTTTGGGCGCTGAATCTGCTGGCCCCTCCCTCCTCGCAGGCGGGGGACTTCTTCCTGGCCCCGGGGCTCTTCCTGCGGCAGGAGTACAACGACAACGTCGAGGCGGTGAGTTCGAACCGGCGCGGCGACGAGATAACCACCGTCTCCCCCACGCTTGCCGTCTCGCACAAAAGCGAAACCGGCGCGGCTCTCCTCTCCGGCGGGGCCAGCGCGCTTTACTACCGGCAGCATACCAGGAGCGACAGCGTCGGGTATTTCCTCAACGGTGCCGGCAGCTGGGCGCCGACCCCGCGGCTGGGCTTTTCCGCCGACCTGGGATACACCAGGGATTCCAGCGCCAGTTCCATCGATCCGGCCAGCGCGCTGGTGGTCAGTTCGCGCACCCAGCGCCAGAGCTGCCGGCTGGCAGGGAGATACCAGTTGGACGAGTTGTCCGCCTCCAGCTTCGCGTTCGACTTCGGAAAGACCGCCTACGACACCCCCACCTACCCGGATGCCAGCTATTTCCAGGGAAGCGCCGGGGTCGATTACGACCTCGGGAGGTTCTTTCCCAAGGGGGTCGTGACGCCGCTGGTGAGCCTTCGGCAGGACAGGACACCGCTGTCGCAGGTGGACAACCTGAACCTCACGCTCGGCTTTTCCCGGGCGCTGGACGAGCTCTGGGCGCTCTCTCTGAACGGCGGGGCGCGCTTCACCCGCTCCGAGTTCGGCAGCGCCGACTCGCCCGAGCGGGCGACGCACCGGGACGTCGGGGCGCTGGGCAAACTCCTCCTCTCCTATACCGGCGAGGGGACCTCGGCGAACGCCACCCTCTCCCGCAGCCTGACCCCCGCCTCGGGGAGAACCGGCGCCACGCAGCTCACCGGGGCGACCCTCACCTTTTTCGAGAGGATCGCCGGCGGGCTGTCGGGGAGGCTCGACGCGGGATATGCCCGGAACCGCTCCGCCGAGAAGCAGTACGCGGCCCAGGCGGTGGACGAGCGCTCCAGGAGCATCAGCGGCACGCTGATCTACGCGTTTCAGGAAGCGCAACGCGGCCTGACGCTGGAGGGAGGCTACAGCTACCACGGCACGAAATACCTGATTTCCGGCGCCAAGATGGCCCAAAACATCTTCATGCTGCGGCTCAACTGGCAGCACGAAATGTTCAGATAGCCCCCGGCACGGGAAACACATCATTAGAACCGATCTACCGGAATCGCGAGGAGACGCATGGGACAGGAAGTGAAAACAGTGCAGGATTTCCTTGAAATCCTGAAACGGCGCAAATGGAGCATCTTGGTAACCGCAGCTACGGTATTCGTCATGTCGGCGCTGCTGGCCTTCCTGCTCCCCCCGCAGTACCGCTCCTCATCGACCATCCTGATCGAGGACCAGGAGGTGCCGCGCGATTTCGTCAATACCACCGTCACCAGCTACGCGGACCAGAGGCTGCAGACCATAAACCAGCGGATCATGGGGACCGACAGGCTCCTGGAAATCATCAGGAAGTTCAACCTCTACCCCGAGCTGAGGGTGAAGTGGACCACCGAAGAGATCGTCGCCAAGATGCGCAAGGACATCAAGCTGAACACCATCAGCGCCGACGTCATCGATCCCCGCTCCGGGATGCCCAGGCCCGCCACCATCGCCTTCACCCTCTCGTACCAGGGGAAGTCGGCGCAGGTGGTGCAGCAGGTGGCGGGCGAGCTGGCCTCGCTCTACCTCTCCGAAAACCTGGCGACGCGCGAGCGGCAGTCGCAGGGGACCTCGACCTTCATGGAAGAGGAAATGAAGCAGATAAAGGCGAAGCTGGCCGACACCGACGCGAAGATCGCCGTGTACAAGAAGCAGCACGTCAACGCCCTCCCGGAACTGGCGCAGGCGAACCTGCAGATCGCGGAATCGGCCGAGCAGGAGATCGTGAGGCTGAACGAGCAGCTGCGCAGCCTCAGGGAGAGGGAAAGCTCGGCCAGGTCCAGGCTGGAGTCGATATCCACCGACGCGGCGAGCCAGGACAAGGCGCGCCTGGCCGAACTGAGGGTCAAACTGGGAGAGCTGAAGACCCGGCTCACCGACGAACACCCGGACGTCATCAAGACCAGGAGGGAACTGGCCGAGGTGTCGAAGCAGCTGCAGGCAGCCGGGCGCGGATCGGCGGACAACAAGCCTGACAACGTGGCCTACATAACCCTCTCCTCGGAGCTTGCCGGGGTGCAGTCCGAGATCGACTCGGCCAGGAGGCAGATCACTTCCTTCACCAGGAAGCGGGACGACTACCGGACCAGGCTCTCCGCGACCCCCGGCGTCGAGGAGGGGTACCGCGCCCTCTTGGACGACCGCAACCACCTCCAGCTCAAGTCCGACGACCTGACCAGGAAGTTCCTGGAGGCGAAGACGGCCAACGGGCTGGAAAAGGAGCAGAAGGGCGAGCGTTTCTCGCTCATCGACGCGGCGCGGCTCCCGGAGATGCCGGTCAGCCCGAACATACCGGCCATCCTGCTGGTGGGCCTTGCGCTCGGCGCGGTCTGCGGTGCGGCGGCGGCCGCCATCAGGGAGCAAAGCGACCACACGGCGCGCACCCCGGAGCAGCTCTTTAACGCCACCTGTCTGCCGGTGCTGGCCAGCATCCCCGCCATCCTCACCTGGCAGGATCTCGACCAGCGCAAGGTCAGGCGCAGGAACGCGGCGATCGGGCTCGTGGTCGTGCTGGTGCTGATCCCGGTCGCCTTCCAGTTCCTGGTGATGGACCTCGACGTCTTCTGGGCCCGGCTGCTGCGCCGCGTCGCGAAAATCTAACTGGAAACCCAATACAAAAGGAGCGCCCGAGATGGCAATCGCGAGAAAGAACCTGATCAAGGTCGGGTCGGAGGCAGAGGCAGAGGCGGAGCGTGATCGCGGTGCGGTGCGGGGCGCTGCCTTCAGGGACCGGGACGAGCCGGCGGCAGATATCGGCGGTTTCGGCGAGGCGGTCATCGACCCCGGCCCAGAGCCCCGGTCGCCGTCGCCCATCCGGCTCATCAGGGGATCCCTCCGACGCCTGAGCAGGAACCGTGGCGCCGAGAGAGAGCGCCAGGAGGAGGCCGCAGCGGACCTCCCGTTCCCCCCGGTGGTCCGCCCCTCGGACCAGGAGAAGATGGGGTACGTCTCTCCGGTCTACTCGCTGTCGCGCTCGGTGCAGCTGAACCCACGGGTCATGCTGGCCAACCGCTGCGTCGCCTTTCTCCACGACAGCCCCGAGGTGGAGTACTACCGCCAGCTGAGGACCAGGATCCTGCAGCTGAACGGCGGGGAGGGGGGGGCGACCATCATGGTGACCAGCGCGCTCCCCGGCGAGGGGAAGACGCTCACGGCGATCAACCTCGCGCTCACCTTCGCCAGGGAGTTCAAGCAGACGGCGCTCCTGGTGGACTGCGACCTGAGGCAGCAGCAGGTCCACTCCAGCATGGGGTTTCCCAGCGAGCGGGGGCTGGTCGACTACCTGATGGACGACTGCCCGATCACGGAGCTCTTCGTCTGGCCGGGTGTGGACAAACTCTCCGTCATCTCGGGCGGCAGGACCGTCAGGGACAGCTGCGAGCTCCTCGGCTCCCCCGGCATGAGGGACCTCGTTCACGACATGAAGCACCGCTACCCCGAGAGGTACGTCTTCTTCGACCTCCCCTCGGTACTTACCAGCGCGGACGCGGTCGCCTTCGCGCCGTTGGTCGACTACATCCTCGTCGTGGCCCAGGCCGGCCGGACCTCGCTCAAGGACATAAACAGCGCCGTGCAGCTTCTGCCTGCCCATAAGCTCCTGGGGCTGGTCATGAACCATCACTAGCGCCCCCCTACAGGCCGCCCTCCGGAGGAAGAACATGAACAGACAGCGGCAGACGGTTGTGGTGGTAGGCCTTGGCTACATAGGGCTTCCCACCGCGTCCATCCTCGCCACCCGGGGGCACACGGTCATCGGGGTGGACGTCAACGAAGGTACCGTCAGGACCATCAATTCCGGCAAAATCCATATTGTCGAGCCGGACCTGGACGTGCTGGTCCGCTCGGCAGTCAACAGCGGCAATCTGAAGGCGGTAACCGCCCCGGAGGAAGGTGACGCCTTCATACTGGCCGTCCCCACCCCGTTCGTCCAGGAGAGCCCGGGGCATGAAAAGGTCCCGGACCTGAGCTACATAGACGCGGCGACCAGGTCCATCGCACCCTTTTTGCGCGAGGGAAACCTGGTGATCCTGGAGTCGACCTCTCCCGTGGGGACCACCGAGCGCATAGCCGGGCTGATCGCGGAGTTGCGCCCCGATCTGGCGCAGGAAGGGTCGGGGGCGCGCAAATACCTCTCGGTGCACCTCGCCCACTGCCCGGAGCGGGTGCTCCCCGGCCATATCCTGCGCGAGCTGGTGGACAACGACCGGATCATAGGCGGGATCACCAGGGTAGCCGCGGAGAAGGCCCGGGATCTCTACAAGAGCTTTTGCAACGGCGGGATGCACCTGACCGACGCCCGCACCGCGGAAATGGCTAAGCTCGTGGAAAACTCCTCGCGCGACGTCAGCATCGCCTTCGCCAACGAACTCTCCATGATCTGCGATAAGCTGGGGATCAACGTCTGGGAACTGATCGAGCTGGCCAACAGGCACCCGAGGGTGAACATCCTGCAGCCGGGTCCCGGGGTGGGGGGACACTGCATCGCGGTCGACCCCTGGTTCATTGTGGCGGCGGCCCCCAAGGAGGCGAGGCTCATCCGCACCGCCCGCGAGGTCAACGACGCCAAACCCCACTGGGTGCTGGACCGGGTACGGGCGAAGGCGGAACGGTTCAAGGACCCGGTTATCGGCTGCCTGGGGCTTTCCTTCAAGGCGAACATCGACGACCTGCGGGAATCGCCGGCCATGGAAATCACCCTGGAACTGATCCGATCCGGAGTGGGACGGGTCATGGCCTGCGAGCCCAATATCGAAGGTGGGAGAGGCGATCTGCCGCTTCATGAAATGGACGAGGTGCTGCGCGAGGCGGATATCCTGTTGGTGCTGGTCGATCACGAGGAATTCAAGGATATCGACCGCGAGCTTCTCAAGGAGAAGGTGGTCATCGATACCCGGGGTGTATGGCGCTAGTTTGGAAGTGCTCTAAGCGCCGGGCTGGAGAAGACGGAAAGCGAGGCCCCCTGGGTTGATCCAGGGGGCCTCGCGCTTTCATCTCCGCTTTACCGGTTAGTGTGTCAATCCTCGAGCCTGACGACTGCGAATTCCCCTTCGTGATTGAGAACGGCCCAGGCGGTCTTGGTGAAGGGATCGATGCCGTAGGTGCCCAGGGGGTAACCCGGGTTCCATGACCCCTTGACGAACCTGCTCGCGCCGTCGTGGTTGGCTTCGACCGCGTTGGTCCACTTGCCGGTTGCGTCCTTCGCCGCCAGGCGGTAGCCGCCGTTGCCCAGATGCAGCCCGTTCACCCGCCGGTCGTCATAGGTCATCGCCAGCACGTACTCGTCGCACTTCTTGCTCTCTGCCTGGCTCGGCAGGTACCCGTTCAGGTCGAGCCCCCGGGCGGGGTTTTCCCAAAGGCTCAGGTTGTCGGCCATGCCCCAGAGGCGCAGCACCTTGCTCGCCGCGTTGTCTCCGGTACGCGCCGTCGACCAGCCGGTGTTAACCGTCTTGGTCAGCGGGCGCAGGAGATAGTCGGTCTCGTCGTTGCCGTTCGCGCCGCCCAGGATCTTGGCCGACGTTCCCTCGAAGCTGTCCTGCACGCAGGTGTAGGACTCGCCGTGGCGGACCTCGAACTGCCTGCCGTTAAGGCTGTACCCGAAGCTCTCGCGCAGATGGAAGACGAAGGAGCCCGGAGGGAGCACGAGGTCGAGGTCGCCGTAATCGGAGGCGTGGCTGGCGGAGTAGAAGTCGACGGTCACCTGCGGACCGTCTACGGTGAAGATGTAATAGCCGATGGTGAAGAGTTCCTGCTGCAGAGGCGTTTCGCGGCCGTCGTCGCCGGCCTTGGGGATGTAGAACTTGTAGCTGTTCGACGAGCAGATGACCTGCCCCACGCTCTCCCTGCCGCTGGAGGTCTTGACGATGGAGCGGTGGTGCATGTGGTCGTGGCCGCCGAACTGGAAGCGGACACCGTTGGACGCAAGGCTCGCGATGAACTCGTCCCGGGCGGAAGCGTTCGAGGTGAGGTCGGCGCCGAACAGGACGTCCTTGTGGTTCTGGCCGATCAGGTTCTTGTGCGAGAAGACGAAGGCGTGACTGTCGGAGGGCCTCGACTCGAGCACCGAGTTGACCCAGGCTACCTGGTCCACCATGTTGTTGTTGCTGCTGCCGTTGAAGCTGGTGCCGTCGGTCCTGGTGAACTGGTCCAGCATGACGCAGCGCACGTTGTCGTAGTCGAAGGCGTAGGAGAGGCCGTCGAGCCTGGAGCCTGCCGGGTCGCTCGCCGTGGCGGGCATGATCGGGCTCTGAAAGTTCGTTGCGGCGTGCACGTTTGGGCCGTAACCCTTGGTCTGCGGGAAGATGAGCGGGAGTTCCTTCGCCGCGGTGGCGCTCGCTTCGTGGTTGCCGCGTAGCGGGAAGAAGCCGATTCCGGCGTTGTACAGGGGCTGGGCGGCCTCTGCGCGGGTGGGGAGGGTACGCACGCCGTTCACGCTCTCCACGTCCGCCAGGTCGCCCACCTGAATGGCGAACTTCACGTCGTGGTGGATGAACTGCTGGTTCAGTGCGTTGATGACGGAAACCGCGCACGAACCCGGTTCGCCTCCGGCGTTCAGCCCGGCGCGCCACTGGGTGTCCGCCATGACGCCGAACTTCCACGAGCCGCTCGAAGCAAGCGCCCTTCTGGGGGTGAGGAGCGGGAAGTGCATCGCCAGCGCGAGGCCCGCCAGCCCCTGACCACTCAACTTCATGAAATCCCTTCTGTTCAGCTGCTTCATTTCTTCCTCCTTGGTTTCCTCGATGGGCGCATTCGGTTGGCATGTCCCGGCCTTGGCGGTCTGCTGCTACAGGGACGCGTATACAATTACCACGCCGATGTTTCTTCCACGTTTCGGGCGTGATAAATGTTAGTGACATCTCATTTTAATGAGAGGTGAGGGGCGCCGGCCTGGGGCGGCCGGCCAGAGGAGGGTAAACATGGGGGAGGTTGGGTCGAAGGTGGGCGATGTGCGCTATGCGCAGGATGGGCCGGCTTTTAGATCCTGATGCGCTTCCCCTTCAATACGGCCTTGGAACGTTGTTCGGCCCGCGCCATCAGGATCTGGTGACTTCCATCGTTGCTTTTCACGTTGGCGGGCATGCGCTGGACGTAATCGCCGTCCGGCAGCATATCCCAGACCTGGCGCTGGTCCGCATAGTGGAGATCGAGGATAAAGCCGAGTTCCTGCTTGAGTTCCGGGGCTTCGACCGGGATGAGGAGTTCAATCCGCGCCTCCAGGTTTCGTTTCATCAAGTCGGCCGAACCGATGAAATACTCATCCTCGCCGGCGTTTCGGAAGTGATAGATGCGGGAGTGCTCCATGAACCGGCCTACCATGCTGATGACCCGGATGTTCTCGGAAAGTCCGGGTATGCCGGGTCGCAAACGGCAGGTGTCACGGACGATGAGGTCTATCTTCACGCCGGAGAGTGAGGCGCGGTACAGGGCCTCCACGATGTCGCAGTCTTCCAGCGCGTTCATCTTGAAGCGGATAAGCCCTCCTCCCTTTTCCGCGTGCAGTGCGGCTTCCCTCTCTATCTTTTTCAGGATGGCCTTCTTGAGGTTTCTGGGGGCAAGAATCAGCTTCCCGAAGTTCCGTTTCACGGCGAACCCGGTGGTCAGGTAGTTGAACAGCTCGGTAACGTCACGGCCGATGGTGTCGTCGCAGGTCATAAGACCGATGTCGCAGAACTCCCGCGACTTCTCCGCGTGGTAGTTGCCGGTCCCCATGTGGACGTAACGCCGCAACCCGGAGTAATCCTGGCGCACGATCATTATCGCTTTGCAGTACGTTTTCAGCCCGACGACGCCGAAGGTGACGTGGATGCCGGCCTCCTCCATCGTTTCGGCCAGGTTGATGTTCGCCTGCTCGTCGAAGCGCGCCTTGAGTTCTATGACCACCGCCACCTGCTTGCCGTTGTGGGCCGCCAGGAGGAGCGAATCGACGATGCAGCTGTTGGCCGAGGTCCGGTAAAGGGTCATCTTGATCCCCGCCACCTTCGGGTCGGACGCGGCTTCCCGCAGCAGGCGCTCGACCGAGGAACCGAACGACTCGTACGGGTGCTGCAAGAGGATCGCACCTGCATCCCTGACGATATGGAAGATGCTGCGCGACGGATGGAGCAGATGGTGGTCCACGGGGTAGTAGGGCGGGGCGTGCAGTCTCGGGTGATCGAGGCGCGCGAGTTCCATCAGGTCGCGCATGGCCATCAGGGTGGGGACCTCGAACACGTCGCTTTCCTCGTTGAGCTGCAGTTCGCTCGCCAACCTGCCGCGGTGCACCTGGCCCATTCCCTTTTCCACCTCGAGCCGGACTATGGGCGCGAACTTCCGCTCCTTCAGTTCCGACTCGATCATGGCCATCAGGTCCTCTGCATCCTCCTCGTTTTTCTCGGTATTGGCATTGCGGGTCACGCGGAAGAGTTCGCAGCTTTTCACCTGCATCCCGGGAAAGAGGCCGTCCAGGTTGTGCATGATGACGTCTTCGAGAGGTACGAAATGGTCGCCGCCGCCAACCCTGATGAAGCGCGGTGTCCCGAATCCGACGGGGACCTTAACCCTGGCGAGAATGGTCTGCCTGCTCTTGGGGTAGCCAAGCGAGACCAGGAGGTTGAGGGAGAGGTTGGAAATGAAGGGGAACGGGTGGGCCGGATCGATGGACTGCGGCGTCAGAAGGGGGAAGATGTTGGCGTGGTAGTACTGGCCGATCTGCTTCTTCTCCCTGGCGGATAGCTCGCCGTACGAGGCGAGGACGATCCCCTTGCCGCGAAGAAGCTGCTGCACCACGCGGAAAGCATCCTCCTTGGTCGCATCCAGTTCCCTGATCGCGGCGTGGCATTCCTGCACCTGCTGGCGGGGCGTACGGCCGTCGGGGGTGAGTTCCTGCATCCCCGCTCCGATCTGCTGCTTCAGGCCGCCGATGCGCTTCATGAAGAATTCGTCTATGTTACCGCTTACTATGGCGATGAACTTCAACCGTTCCAGAAGCGGTAAACGCTCGTCCTGAGCCTCGTGCAGCACGCGGCGCTTGAAGGCGAGCCAGGTGAGTTCGCGGTTCAGGTACCACTGGGACTCTGCGGGGTCGAGGTCCGGCAAGGCTTCGCTGCAAGGGGAAAGCATGCTCTTCATGGGGCGGCTCCGGTCATTGGTGCTCATAGAGACCCTTGTACCGCATTGCCGCGCGACGTGGTGTAACAAGTATGTTAAATCTGGGTGGCTGATGCTTCATCGTATGCCGGCGGATTGTCCACTGGAACGTCTCCTCAAACCTCGAGCCGAGGTTCCTGCCGTTCTTGAAGAACATGAAAATCTGCTGTTGCACCTGATCTCGAAGCTCTATGCGCGAATCGTTGATCGTCACCACTGGCCTCACGTTCGGGGTCAAACCTGCGGCTGGTGCTGCTTTAGAGGCTATAGGACACAGTTCGTGAAGCCTGGTGTACTCAAAGAAATGGAAATTGTATCTATTGCGGCTTGGTCTTGGGGGGCGGCTCTTAACGCCGTTCTTTTACGTCAGCCAGTCGTTGGACATTAATTGAGGAGGGCAAGGTGGTGCTGACAAAAGGATTGCCGTCAATCTCGCCCCCCGCTGACTTCAAGAAGCAGGGGGGGATTCCACGCATCCCTAACTAAAAGGCCGCCGCGCTTCGCGACTGGTGCTTAAATTGTCGTCTCTACTGTCAACCGCTAAAGGCAGGCCCTTTTAACTGTTTTTGGATGTATCAGTGACTCAACGTGTTTGGACCATTTTATCAGAGCAGCTTTTTTTTGCTTGTCATACTTGTACAGGTTGTAGACACTCTTCACCCCGCCCTGGATATGGTTGAGGACTGCTTCAGCATGTTCTTCGGGGACTCCTATTCTGGCCATTCCGGTCCGCAGGGTGCGGCGCAGGTCTTTCGGGGTCCAGCGCGGCAAACCGAGATATTGGTTCGTCTTGTCCTCCGTCAGTTCATGTGAAATTGTGCCGGGTCTCATGCCGCCTTCCGCCTGTGCTCCCCTTCCTCTTCCACGCGCGGGGAAGACGTAGTCGCTGTCACTTTTCGGAGGCAGGAAGGATTTCGCCAGAGGAGTCAAATACACCCTGTGGTCGCTTGGGGGACGACTGAGGTTCGGATTGATCTCAGTCTTGATCCGTCTCCAGTTGATTTGCCACCAGTCTGCCTCTATCTCACTCCACATCATCCCGGTTACTTCGCCGGGTCTCTGCCCCGTCAGGAGCATTAAAAGCAGTGCCCGTCCTTTTTCGGTGTCCTTTACCTGTTCCCAAATGATCTTGATCTCCTTATCTGACAATACCCGATCCCCTGATTTGGGTGCTATACCGCGAACCTGCTTTTGGACGCCTACAAAAGGGTTAAACAAAGCATGCCCTCGGGCAACAGCGTATTCGAACATGGTCTGCCCAGCTTTTTTTACATTCCGGGCCTGACCTGGTGCCCGCTTTTGAATGTCTGAAATCAAAGCGATTGCATCCGGCCGGGAAATCGCCTTTACAGGCCGCTGCTCCCAGACCTTAAGAACGTCGTTGTTCAATGTCCTGGTCTGTTGTTTAACCGAGCGCGGAACCAGTGATGTTAGGGATTCGAGGTAGAGAGGGATCAACTTCCCTACTGTCATGACCTCCGGCACCGGCGGCGGTTCCGGAGGCGGGGTTAAGGGATCGATGCCTGCGCCGACCTGGCCAAACGCCGCGGAATACTTCGTTCGCGCTTCAGCAAGGGTGATGTACGGAGTTCTTGCCTCCGATGGCGGGGCGTAAGGTCCCAAATTCAAAAACCGACGCTTGCCGTTGAAGTGGTACATGTAAAAAAAGGTGATCATGCCAGTTTTACGGACCCGGATGCCGAACCCGTGGCGCTCCCGGATATCGTACTCCTTTTCGGGTGGGTGGGTTTTGAGCCACGCCCTCAATGCCTTGAGATATATGTCTGTCAAGTCCCCTTTGAGTTCGGGACCTTTATCTTTTGTCATGGCGCACCTCCGTGGCCTTGCGCGTGGCCTCCGCGTGGCTTACGTTATAGTGGACGTAGGGTAAACTTCGCGAAACATCCTGAAACAAATATTAGGTCCTATGCCTAATTAAGTCAAATAAAACGGCTATTTAATAGCTGTCGGAGCACATAGGGAAACATTCGGAAACAAGCGAAAAGGACTGACCAAAGGATTGAAAATCCTCGTGTCGGCGGTTCGATTCCGTCTCTGGCACCATTTTTAACAATAAAAACAGGCATCTACGTTTTAGCGTAGGTGCCTGTTTTTTGTTGGCCCTAGCCATCGGCCAGGGTGCCAGATGAGCAAACAGCAGGTCATCTGAGTTGCAGGTTTCTTCCCGGCAGCCCGGTTAACGGCGCATTAAGATACAGAAAGCATTTATGCGCCATTTATTGGCGCAATGATTGACTTAGTGCGCCAATAGCTGTATAGTACTGGCGCGTACCACCACTGTAACTGCCCCTGAGGGATAGGGCCATGCCGAAAAAGTTAGCCATTGATACGGAAGCCCGCATTAGCGCAGAAATTGCCGGCCACCAAGCAGGGGTCGGCATGGATGCCCTGCATGCTCTGGTGAAAGATGTCATCAGCCGGCGGAGCTTGCAGCGCCGGCTGGCTCAATTCGTTGCCGAGGGGAAGGTTGTCAGGGAGGGCAACCAACGGGGGGTGCGTTATCGCCTTGCATCGGTTTCAGTAGAGGCCGGTATAACGCTTCCCTTACCTGTCGTCGAAGCCACTGCAGAAGCCTACATCCCGATTTCGCCGGAAGGCGAAGAAATCAGGGCGCATGTCCGGCAGCCCCGCCAGATGCGGACTCCAGTCGGATATAATCAGAGCTTTCTCGAAGCATACTATCCCAACGAAACATGGTATCTCACGGCAGAACTGAGGGAACAACTCCGGCAGATCGGCACACCACCCGATGATGAGCGGCCGGCGGGAACCTTTGCCCGCGACATTCTGCATCGGCTGCTGATCGATCTTTCCTGGGCTTCATCGCGCCTCGAAGGCAACACCTACAGTCGTCTCGATACCCAGCGCCTGATTGAACTCGGCCAGGCTGCCGAGGGGAAGGATGCGCTGGAAACCCAGATGATCCTCAACCACAAGGCTGCCATCGAGTTATTGGTGAATGAAGCAGACCTTGTTGACTTTACTCCCTATTCGGTCTTCAGCCTGCATGCGCTTCTCTCCGATGGCCTCCTGGCGGACGGCAGGGCCTGTGGGAGGATTCGGCACCGGCCGGTCGACATCGGCGGCAGCGTCTACTTGCCGATTGCCATGCCGCAGAGGCTGGGGGAGCTTTTCAGCATCATCCTTGCCATGGCGAAAGAGATCCGCGATCCATTCGAACAGGCCTTCTTCGTCATGGTGCATCTGCCCTACCTCCAGCCGTTTGAGGACGTCAACAAGCGCGTTTCCCGACTGGCTGCCAACATCCCGCTGATCCGGCACAACCTCTGTCCGCTCTCCTTTATCGATGTGCCGGAACGCCCATATGTTGAAGCCATGCTCGGGGTGTACGAGCTGAACCGGGTTGAACTGCTGCGCGATGTCTTCGTCTGGGCCTATGAACGCTCCTGCCAGCAGTATCTGGCGATCCGCCAGGAACTGGTGCCGCCGGATACCTTCCGCCTGCGGTACCGGCAAGCACTCAGCGCGGTAGTTAAAACGATTGTTCTTCAACAGCAATCGCCGACCACGGATGTGGTGACGACGACCATTCCAGCGGAGGTTGCGGAAGAGGATCGCAGCAAGTTTGTAAAACTTGTATTGGAAGAGTTTGAAAATCTGCACGAAGGGAATGCGATACGTTTCGGCATTCGCCCTTTGGAGTTCGCGGCTTGGCAGGAGAACGCCAAGTAAAAGAGCCCTTTTTTGTCTGTCCATCGCCATTTTACCTAGACCATTATTCTCATGACCACGAGAAAACCAGCCAAATCGACAGGTGCTGCTAAACCGCTCAAAAAGAAACCCTCCTGGAGCGATGTCAAGACAGCCATTGCCAATTTTGAACGCTCGGCACTGATTGGTCTCATATCCGACCTGTATGCCTATAGCGCCTCGAACAAAAACTTCCTGCATGCCCGTTTTTCGCTTGGCAGCGATGCACTCAAACCTTACAAAAAGATTATCGATGATGCTCTCTATCCGGATGTCATTTCCAACAATTCGATTGAAATAGCGACCGCCAAGAAGGCTATATCCGATTATGGCAAGGCGGTGGGCGATCCGAAAGGGATGCTGGAACTGATGGTGTACTTTGTCGAGTGCGGCACCCGTTTCACTCTCGACTATGGTGATATCGATGAGCATTACTATGCATCTCTGGAAAGGATGTTTGAAAAGGCCATCAAACTTTTGCTCACGCTTGATGAGGCAACTATTGACGACTTCTATGACCGTTTCGAGGATCTGGTGACATCAACCCGAAATATCGGATGGGGATTTCACGATACGTTGGGCGACATTTTCTATGAGGCCTTCCCGGAGGAGTGACAGCATGCCACGCATGAAAAAACCGCACATCGCCACTCTCGATGAAGTCGTCATCACGCGCGACGGCGATTGTGGCGTGATCGACTTTCGCGCCCCACTGTGGGCGGTATGAATTTGAAAATCGGACCTGAAGTGTCCCTAATGACGGATCAGGAAATCCTGGAATGCTACAATGAGGTAATCCGGGCCATGCAGCGCTCCGTTGCTTCGTACAAGCACCGGGCAGTAGAGGTCCCGCCCGGGAAAGATCAGGTTCGCTATTCCGAGCAGTGTGACCAGTGGGTTCCGCGCGGGGATGTGCTGCGCTGCGTGATCCATGACGAAGCGGGGCGGCGTCCGGTCATTGAGATTGACGACAGGGAGTTCACTCTCGAGGAATTCGGCACCATGTTGACCACCTTTTCAGGGTGGGGAATGCGTATCGTCTTTGTCCCGGATACTGACCTGGAAAAGCGCCCTGTAATTGTGGTGAAGGACCCGAAACATTGATGCTCCCAAGGGATGCGGGAGTCCTGTACATGTTGGAGTGAGGAACCGGTGGTGCATCTGGTGAGTGCGGAACGAAAGGGTAAGCTGCTGGAACTTGGTGCCGACCGGTTGGCCGATGCCCTGCTGGAACTGGCAGGTAGGGATGAGTTTGCAGATGATCTGGTAGAACGGCTGATCGCGACGCCACAGGACAACATCGGCCGCTTCAGGACAAAACTGTCCGCCTTGCAACTGGAGCGACCCTTTATCGACTGGAGGCAGTCCTCCGAATTTGCCCGGGAACTGGAAAACCTGCTTGAGGACCTGCGGGCCGGCGTGACCGACCCTCGAACCGGAACCGAACTGGTGGCAGCTTTTTATCAGGCTGATTCAGCCATATTGGCGACCTGTGATGATTCCAGCGGACAAATAGGTGATCTGTTCCGATATGATGCCAGGCATCTCTTTGTTGCCTATGCTGCGCGCTGCGCAGATAAACAATGGCTGGGAGATCTCGTCTTCAAGGTGATCCAGTGCGATGATTACGGCGTTCGGGATGTGCTGATTGGCTGCGCACGGGATTATCTGACCGAACCGGTTATGCGCGTCATGGTGGCACGGTTGCAGGAACTGGCCGCGGAGGAACCCGATGAGTTCCGGAAGCGCCACTGGTTCCATAACGTCGAATCTCTTGCCCGGCAACTTAAGGACGCCCCCCTGTTTGAAGCGGCGCGGTTGGCCTCATGGGGGAGTCTCTCGACCGCAGCATGTGTGGATATTGCCCGTGTTTATCTGGAGTGCGGCCACGAACCGACCGCGTTAACTTGGCTGGAAAAGATCCCGGCAGCGGATACCTTCATGGTGGCTGAAAGAGATGGCCTGCTGCTTGAGATCTACGGCCGTTTAGGAAACCTGGCAAAACGGAACCAGGCCGCGTGGCGCATCTTCCGTCGCAGTCGCAACGCCGCGACCCTTGCGCTCCTGCTGGAGGTGATCGGCCAAAACAAAAAGGATGATGTGCTCGCTGGAGAGATCGGTGCCATTCTTGAGGCGACCATGTTTTCTCCGGGGGACGCCGATTTTCTCGTCGAAATGGAGAGGTGGGAGGCAGCGGAAACGTATGTAATGAACCTTGCCGACCAGATCAATGGCGATTTCTACGGCAGTCTGCTCCCCCTGGCCGAAGCGATGGAGCAAGACGGGCGACCTCTGTGCGCCTCCGTAGTTTATCGGGCGCTTCTCGACTCGATCCTGCGCCGGGGGCATACCAAAAGCTACCCACACGGGGTTCGCTATCTACGTAAGTTGGAGCGACTCGCCCAGGCAGTCGCCGACTGGCGCAACATAGCACTACACAATGTTTACCTGCAGGGGATCAAGCTCAATCACGGCAGAAAAAGCAGCTTCTGGTCCCGATATGGGGGTAAAGGTTGATCGGTGGCAGAAAGATGTTGGCAACCGTGTCCTGTCGCATAGGGCTTCGCTGTTCGCAAGGGAACTGGGACTGACGGAGTAGTTGCTGATAGGGGAACTAGCAATAGCTGATCCCTTTTTTTGTCCTGCGGCACTCATGCAACCTCGATTCATTTCCCGGTGAAAAAAGCGCCAGTTGAGTTTACGTACGAGGTATGGTAATACGTACGTAGTGGAGGTGTCCTATGCAAGCTAAGCTTACCCTCAGTCTCGAAAAGGATGTTATTGAACACGCGAAAGAATTTTCCCGTCGACAGCACAAGAGTCTGTCGAAGCTGGTTGAAAATTACCTGCGCCAGATAAGTTCGCCGGCCTCTGACGAGGAGGTTATTACCCCGCTGGTATCAGACTTGTCCGGGGTTATCATGCCCAAAGCTGCCGACAAGATAAAATCGGAGTATGCCAACTACTTGGCCGAGAAATACCGGTGATTACCGTTTTCATTGACACAGACATCATTCTCGACCTTCTGACTAAGCGTGAGCCGTTTTACCCGCACGCTGCACGTCTCTTTTCACGGGTTGAGACAAAAAAGCTGAAGGCCTGTGTCTCATCCCTTATCTTCGCAAATCTTTTTTACATTCTTAGAAAAGAAACGTCAGCACCAACGGCCATCGCGATTCTGAAGAAACTGCGTCAGCTGGTGACTGTACTCCCGGTGGACGATAAAATCATCGCTCAATCACTGGATTCCGGATTCAGCGACTTCGAAGATGCCATCCAGTATCACACAGCGCTTAGTAAAGGCATCAACTATCTCCTCACACGCAATGTCAAGGATTACCGCAAGCCCGTAATTACCGTCTGCACGGCAGAAGAGTTCCTAGCGAGTGTTTCTCTGTCCTGATTCCAGGAAAAACAGGTACCCTAGTTCCCAAAGAAACTTATATTCTTATACGTGTCCCCTTAGCTCGCTTAGCTCCTTAGCTCGAAGATCCGATTTCCCCTGCTCAGTCCACCAGCGTTTACCGCAATGACCTGAATTCCCTCTGTTCGACGTGCCCGTCATATACGGCAGCTATGTGGCATATGGTGGATTCGGTTGCCGATTTCTCCTTCGCCCTTACTCGCCCCTTTCCGCTTATGCCTTCAATATCAACCTGTTGCGAACTCTGATTCGCAGGCATGTCATGGCACTATAGTTGTAATGGCTATCCTGAAGCTTTGTTTGAAGATCTGAACGGAACAAGGTGGCTCCAGTGAGACTACCTCGGCTGGACTTTGCCCGGGATTAATATGCCTGGCTATAAACCCGATAACAGCGTAAGGTTGCAGGACTGAGCCGCCAGCCACATCATATCTCGTACTCGTTCGAACTCCCTCTCCTTTTATCATCTCCATCCACTTCTCTTCGACTCCTCTGGAACAGTCCTCACAGTTCCTTTCCGAGTGCTACCTTCAGGTGGAATTCTTCACCGGGGCAGTCTGCTCGGACTTCGCAGGTTCAGTAAAAGGACAAATAGTGGACGTCGGCATTCTCATAAGTTACTTCGCAAAACAGGATGAAGCTCGCAAAGCCCTCGGAATGCTGAGGCAGTTGAGGCTGGGCCGCACCGCCTTGGTGCACAGGGGGACGGATGGAGAGATCCGGATCGAAGATCCGCTCCCCTGGCGCCGCCTCCTCGGGGTCGCCCTGGCGGCCATCGCGTGCGCGGGAATCGGCGCGCTTGCCGCTTTGCTCCTGAACGGGCAGAAGCCTTTTGCGGCCGGGGGCGTTTCGGCCTACCTGGCGCTCCCCCTGACAACGGCCGCAATCGGCGCCCTGGCTGCGCTGGCATGGCTGCGCAGCTCCAGGTTCCGCGTCGAGCCGGGGATCTTGCGCGACCATGCCCGCTGGCTCATGTCCGGGGAATCCGCCCTGATCCTCCAGGCGCCGGTCGACTCTTTGCAGGGTCCGGTGGCTCTGCTGCGGGAAAGCGGCGACATCCCTCCGGCGCTCTTCGTGATGCACCCCAGGTACGAGTGGCGGGCGGAATCGCGGGGAACGGCGGTGAAACTCGCCCCGACGGAGATCCGGGAACATGCCCAGCGTCATGCCAGGGAGCAGCAGGTGGACCCCGCTCCCGAGCCGACGACCGAACTGCTCAAGCGTCTCAGGCAGTCCCGTCAATGGATCCGCCGGGTCTGCGCCGATCTCACCGCTGCCAGCCGCCTGGAGCAGAAAGCCACGCCGGCCGCCGACTGGATACTCGATAACGAGTACATCCTGGAGGGAAACGCCCGCGATGTCCTGCTGAACCTCCCCCGGCGCTTTTACCGGGAGCTTCCCGCCCTCGCCACCGATCCCCATCGGGGGCTGCCGTGCATCTACGGTCTGGCCAAGAATCTCGTCTCCCATACCGAACTGCGCCTGGACCGGGAGAATATCCAGGACTTCATCGAGTCGTACCAGTCCGTGCGCATGCTTTCCATCGGAGAGCTCTGGGCGATTCCCCAGATGCTGCGCATAGCACTCATCGAAAGCATCCAGAGCCTTGCCATCACGGCCCTGGCCGACCTGCGCGAACGCCAGCTGGCCGAGTTCTGGGCCAACCGCCTGATCGCCGCCAACCGCCGCGATTCCAACCAGTTCTTCACCATCCTGGCGGAACTCGCCAAGGCGGAACCGACGCCTACCCCCTATTTCGGCACCCAGCTGGTGGGCCTCCTTTACGACGAGGCTGCCGCCTTGGCCCCGGTCCAGAGCTGGCTGGAACGCGCGTTCAAGATCCCCGTGCACGACCTCAATCTGCGCGAGCAGAACCGGCAAACCAGGGAGCAGCTTTCCTGCGGCAACGCCTTCACCAGCCTGCGCCAGCTTGCCCTTCTGGACTGGCGGGAGACCTTCGAGAAGCTGAGCGCCGTGGAGCAGATCCTGCGCCGGGATCCCGCCGGGGTCTATCCCGGGATGGACTTCGCGACCCGCGACCGCTGCCGCCGGACCATAGAGGTCCTCTCCCGCGGCTCGGCTCGCTCCGAGGTCGAGGTCGCCGAGCAGGCCGTAAAGCTTGCGGAAACGTCCCGGCGCGATTCGGCCGGCGACGAGAGGCTGAGTCACGTCGGTTCATGGCTCGACGGGGAGGGAAGGGCCCAGCTGGCCCGGCTCATCTCATGCCGGGAAGCGCGCAGGTACCGTGCCCTGGAATGGATCTATCGCCACCACGCCGCCGCCTATGCGCTGTGGATCGGCGGCCTGAGCGCGCTGTTCGTCGGGACGCTCCTTGGCGCCGCCCTGGCCACCGGTTCTGGCCCGAAAGGGTTCTCGCCCCCCGTCTTTTTCGCCCTGGCGCTCCTCCTCTTGATCCCGGCCAGCCAGCTGGCGATCGAGGTGGTCAATTACCTGGTAACGCGGCTGCTGCCGCCCCGCCCCTTGCCCAAAATGGATTTCGAGGATGCGGGAATTCCCGACGCCTTCCGCACCCTGGTGGTCGTGCCGATGATGCTGTCGAACGCGCAGACGGTGCGCGCCGAGGTGGAGAAGCTGGAGATCCGCTACCTGGCCAACAAGGAAGAGAATCTCCTCTTCAGCCTGTTCAGCGATTACTCCGACGCTTCTACGCTTTCGCGTGAGGATGACCAGGAGCTGCTGCAGATCGCGACCGCAGCCCTCACCGAACTCAACGAGCGCCACGCAGGCGAGCGGTTTTTCCTGTTTCACCGGGAGCGCACCTGGAGTCAAAGCGAGCAGAAATTCATCGGCTGGGAGCGCAAACGCGGCAAGCTCGAGGAGCTGAACGGCCTGATCGACGGCACGCGGCTCGATGACGCGCCACGCCTGGTCTACGTAGGGAGCGCGGAGCGTCTTGCCGACATCCGCTTCGTCATCACCCTGGACAGCGACACGCAGTTGCCGCACGCCTCGGCCCGCAGGATGGTCGAGACCCTGGCGCACCCCCTGAACCGCCCCCGCTTCGATGCGGCGGGCCGCATCAGCGGCGGCTACACCATCATCCAGCCGCGGGTGAGCCCGACCCTGTCGAGCACGAACGTCTCCACCTTCAGCCGTCTCTTCGCCGACGCGGTCGGTATCGACCCCTACACCCAGGCGGTCTCCGACGTCTACCAGGACTTAAGCGGCGAAGGGTCGTACCACGGCAAGGGGATCTACGATGTCCGCGCCTTCAGTCGCGTGCTGTCGGGACGCTTCCCTGAAGCGTGGGTGCTGAGCCACGACCTGATCGAAGGGGCCTACGTCCGGGTGGGGCTGGCCAGTGACATCGAACTCTTCGACGAGTTCCCCCAGGGGTACCAGAGCTACAGCAGCCGGGCCCACCGCTGGATTCGCGGCGACTGGCAGATCGCGGGGTGGATTCTCCCGCGCGTCCCTACTCCCTCCGGCGGCAAGGAGCCGAACCCGCTCTCCATGCTGAACCGGTGGAAGATCCTCGACAACCTGCGCAGAAGCCTCCTGCCCGCCGCGAGCCTGGGGCTCCTGATCGCCTCCTGGCTCGTTTCCCCGACTATGGGAGCCCTCGCCTCGCTGGCGGTCGGCATGCAGCTACTCTTCCACCCCCTGGCGCAGCCTTTCACCATGGCGACCACCCGCAAGGGGTTGAGGCACTTCGCCCTGTCCAAGGTGCTGCACGACCTGTCGCGGGCGTCCGCCGACGCGGCGCTCTTGCCCCACCAGGCTGCAGTGGCCCTCGACGCCATCGCCCGGGTCTGCTACCGCCGCCTGGTCTCGCGGCGCGGACTTCTGGAGTGGACCGCCCAGGCGACCCACTGGAGCGCCTCCCGCCGGCAACCGCGCTTCGTCGGGACCCTGGCGCTCGGGAGCCTCTTCAGCGTCATGGTGGGAGTGGCGATCTGGCGCGTCATGCCGGCGAGCCTGCCGCAGGCTCTCCCCTGGCTCGTTTTGTGGCTCCTCTCCCCGCTCCTCGGCTGGCTCCTGAACCTGCGCCCGGTCGAAACGATGCAGGCGGCGCCGCTGCCGGCGGCCGACCGCCTGTTCCTGAGGCTCGTCGCCCGCCGAACCTGGCGCTACTTCTCCGCCTTCGTGAGCGCCGACACCTCGTGGCTTCCGCCCGACAACTACCAGGTCTCACACCTGAACAGCCTGGCCATGCGGACCAGCCCGACCAACATCGGCCTCTGGATGTCGAGCGTGCTGGGCGCCCGCGATTGCGGGTACCTGACCCTCAACCAGGCCGTCGACGCCCTGAGCCGCACCATGGAAACCATCGGGCGCCTCGAGTTCCACCGGGGGCATCTGCTGAACTGGTACGACATCGGGACCCTGGCCCCTTTGGAGCCCCGCTACGTCTCCGGCGTCGACAGCGGCAACCTGCTGGGCGCCCTGGTGGCGCTGGAGCAGGGGCTTGAGGAGCTGCTGCACTTCCCGCTCATGGACGGCGCGGCCTTCGCCGGCTTCCACGACACCGGGAGCATCCTGAAACAGGTGGTAGGGCAGGAGCGCCTGGGGGGCTTCGACAGCCGGATCCTGGACGGGTTCCTGAAGAAGTGGGAAGCCCCGCCGGAGCGGATCGTCGAGCAACTGCGCCTTTTGCGCGGCATGAAGGGAAGCTTCAGGGTGCCCCTGGTTCCGGGGGGAGCGCCCTCCTGGGCCGGGGAGATGGAAGGGCAGGTGGAGGCATGGATATCGCTGGCGGACCGCTATCTCGGCTGGATCGAGATCCTGGCCGAGAAAACCGAAACGGAGCTGGCCCCGCTGGGGCAGGCGGCGCTAAGCGCCATCCGGCAGGACCTGACTATAGCCCCATCGCTGACGGAGCTGGCCCAAGGCCGGAGCGAGTCGATCCGCATACTCAAGGAGATCCGAACTGCGTCTCCACAGGATTCCTCGCCGCTTGCCGCCTGGCTCGACCGCGTGCTGGACGCGCACGCCACGGCGCAGTGGCTCTCGGGCGAGACCCTTGGGGCGCTGGAGTTCCTGGCCGGCCGGGTCCGGGAACTCTCGGCCGGGATGGACATGGCCTTTCTCTACGACCGCAAGCGCAAACTGTTCGCCATCGGCTACAACGTCTCCTCCGACCGCATGGACGGCTCCTGCTACGATCTCCTGGCCAGCGAGGCGCGGCTGGGGAGTTTCGTCGCCATCGCCCGCGGCGAGGTCCCTTTGGAGCACTGGTTCTCCATGGGACGCCCCTACGGGGCCATCGGCCGGCAGCGGGTGCTCCTGAGCTGGACCGGGACCATGTTCGAATACCTGATGCCGCTTTTGTTCCAGCGCTCCTACGGCAATTCGCTTTTGGACAAGGCCGCCAGGGAAGCGGTGGCGATCCAGATCGCCTACGGCCGCACGCACCGTGTGCCGTGGGGCATCTCCGAGTCCGCCTTCGCCGACCAGGACCTCCACAAGAACTACCAGTACAAGGCGTTCGGCGTTCCGGCCCTGGGGCTTAAGCGCGGGCTGGACGAAAAGATCGTGGTCGCTCCCTATGCGACCCTCCTGGCGCTCCCCGTGGCGCCGGGCGAGAGCGTGGAGAACCTGAAGCGGCTGGCCGAGCTGGGGATGCTGGGCGATTTCGGCTTTTACGAGTCGATGGACTTCAGCCGGCGGGCGCAGCGCGACGTCGCGAGCGGGGCTCTCAAGCGCGGCGTGATCGTCGAGGCGTACATGGCCCATCACCAGGGGATGGCGTTCCTCGCGCTGACCAACTTCCTCCAGGGCGACCCGTTCCCGCGCCGCTTCCACGGCGACGCGCGCGTGCGCGCCTTCGAGGCCCTGCTCCAGGAGCGCATCCCGGTCCTGCCCCCGCTGCACCTGATCTCGACGCGGCAGGGCGAACCCGCGCTTCTCGGCGTGGACCTGGTGGCGCCGGCGGGAACGACCTTCACCACGCCCCATACCGATTCTCCCAAGAGCCTGCTGCTCGACAACGGCCGCTACGGCCTGATGCTCACCAACAGCGGGGGGGGCTACAGTCAATGGGCGGGCCAGGAGCTTACCCGCTGGCGCTCGGACCGGACCTGCGACAGCCGGGGGACCTTCTGCTACCTGCACGAGGCCGACCCGGAGCGCGTCTGGTCCAGCACCTATCACCCGGTCGGCGGCAAGCCCGAAGGGTATTCGGTGGAGTTCGCCCTGGAACGGGCCGTATTCCGCCGCACCGACAACGGCATCCAGACCGAGACGGAGGTCATCGTCTCGCCGGAAGACGACGTGGAGGTGCGCCGGGTCACCCTGATCAACCGCTCAGCCCACACCCGCAGACTCGACCTCACGAGCTACGTGGAACTCTCCATGGCGCCCCACAACGCGGACCGCGCGCACCCGGCCTTCAACAAGCTGTTCATCCAGACCGAGGCGGTGCCCGACCAGGAAGCGCTCATCGCCTACCGTCGGGCGCGCAGCGAAAACGACCCGCCGCTGTACGTGGCGCACCGCCTGACCTTCGAGGCAGGCCGCGACGCCGCCCCAAGCGAGAAGCCGTGGCAGTTCGAAACCGACCGGGGACGCTTCATCGGCCGCGGCCGAACCCTCGCCAATCCGATGGGAGCGGCCAGGAAGCTCGGCAACAGCGAGGGATTCGTCCTCGACCCGATCCTGAGCCTCAGACACAGCCTCACCCTGGCGCCGGGTGAGCGCGCCACCGTTTCCCTGGTACTCGCCGCCGCGGCGACACGCCAGGAGGTCCTGCTGTTGATGGACAAGTACAGCGACCCCCACGCGACCGAGCGGGCCATGGATTTCGCCTGGAGCTCGTCCCAGCACGAGCTGCAGATGCTGCGCATCCAGCCCGACGAAGCGCGCCGGTTCCAGCAGCTGGCAAGCCACCTGCTCTTTCCCAATCGCCTGCTGCGCGCGCCCGCCGAACGCCTGGAAGAAAACCGCAAGGGGCAGGCGGGGTTGTGGCCCTACGCCATTTCGGGGGACCTCCCCATCGCCCTGGTCACCGTCGGCGAGGCCCGGGAACTCGGCCTGGTCCGCCAGCTGCTCCAGGCCCACACCTACTGGCGCAGGCACGGCCTCTCCACCGACCTGGTCATCCTGAACGAGGAGGGGGGGAGCTACGAGCGCCCGCTCCAGGAACGGCTGGAACAGCTGATCCAGAACCACGCCCTTTCCGCCGCCTCCGACCGGCCGGGGGGGATCTTCCTGAAAAGCGCGGCGCAGATACCGGAGGAAGACCAGAGGCTTCTGAAGGCGGCGGCCGGCGTGGTGCTGGTGGCGGCACGCGGCACGCTCCCCCAACAGCTGGGGGTTCCGGTGGAGGCCCCGGAGCTGTCGGAAAAGCTCCCCAGGAAACGCGCTCCCCGGGAGCCCTCAGCTCCGCTTCCCTTCATGGAGCTGAACTACTTCAACAGCCTCGGGGGCTTCACCCCCGACGGCCGCGAATATGCGATCTATCTCGGCCCCGGCGACAACACCCCGGCGCCCTGGGTGAACGTCATGGCAAACCCTTCCTTCGGCACCCTGGTGAGCGAAA
Source organism: Geobacter sp. (assembly GCA_003490025.1). GTDB lineage: Bacteria > Desulfobacterota > Desulfuromonadia > Geobacterales > Geobacteraceae > Geomonas. Next base: position 54,851 of record DNJC01000018.1, read on the forward strand.
CGGGCTCCGGCTTCACCTGGTACGGCAACAGCCAGCGCAACAGGCTGACCGGCTGGTCGAACGACCCGGTGCTGGACCCCGCGACGGAGGCCCTCTACATCCGCGACGAGGAGAGCGGCGTCTTCTGGTCGCCGACCGCGGCGCCGATCCGCGAGGAAAGCGCCTACCGGGCCCGGCACGGGGCGGGGTACACCGTCTTCGAGCACAACAGTAACGGCATCGAGCAGGAGCTGACCGTCTTCGTCCCCGTGAACGAGAGCGGCGGGGAGCCGGTCAAACTGCAGCGGCTGCGGCTCAAGAACGCCTCCTCCAGGAGCCGCAGGCTCTCGGTCACCTACTACGTCGAGCTGACCCTCGGCGAGAACCGCGAGACCTCCCAGATGCACGTCGTCACCGGCTGGGACCAGGAATCGCACGCGCTTTTGGCGCGAAACCGCTACCACCCCGAGTACGCGGAGCGGGTCGCCTTCGCCTCCATCACCCCCGAGGCCGATTCGTACGGCGGCGACCGCACCGCCTTCATCGGCAGGAACCGCGGGCTTGCCAACCCGGCGGCCATGGAGCTGACCCGGCTGTCGCAACGGACCGGGGCGGGGCTCGACCCGTGCGCGGTGCTCCGGGTCACCCTGGAACTCGCTCCGGGCGAGCGGCGCGACATCTCCTGCCTGCTGGGGCAGGCCGAGAACGCGGAAAAGGCCCGGGAGCTGGTGCTCCGCTTGACGCAGGAACAGGCGCTGGAGGATGCGCTGGAAGAGACCAGGCAGTGGTGGGATGCGCTGTTGGGGACGATCGAGGTGCGCACCCCGGAACTGGCCGCCGATCTGCTGATCAACCGCTGGCTCCAGTACCAGTCGCTGAGCTGCCGCATCTGGGGGCGCTCCGCCTTCTACCAGTCGGGCGGCGCCTTCGGCTTCCGCGACCAGCTGCAGGACGTCATGGCCTTTCTCTACTCCAGGCCGGAACTGGCGCGCGAACAGATCCTCCTGGCGGCCAGCCGGCAATTCAAGGAGGGGGATGTCCAGCACTGGTGGCACGAACCCGCCGGCGCCGGGATCCGTTCGCGCATTTCCGACGACCTCCTGTGGCTCCCTTACGTGGTGGCTCAATACGTGCGGACCACCGGGGATCTGGACATCCTGCAGGTGGAGGTCCCGTTCCTCAGCGCGCCGGAGCTTGCGGACGACCAGCACGAGGTGTTCTCCGCGCCGGAAGTGACCCATGAGCGCGCCACGCTCTTCGAGCACTGCGCCCGCGCGGTCAGCCGGGGCCTGACGGTCGGTCCGCACGGCCTTCCCCTGATGGGGACCGGGGACTGGAACGACGGGATGAACCTGGTGGGAGCCGGGGGGAGGGGTGAGAGCGTATGGCTCGCCTGGTTTCTGTGCGATTGCCTGCTAGGGATGGCGGAACTCTCCCACCTCCTGCAGCGGCCCGAGCTGGTCCAGGGCTATCGGGAGGAGAGGGCCTCCCTGGTCGAGCGCGTGGAGAGGGCCGGCTGGGACGGGGAGTGGTATCTGCGTGGGACCTTCGACGACGGCACCACGCTCGGATCCGCGGCCAACGCGGAGGCGAGGATCGATTCGCTGCCGCAATCGTGGGCGTGGCTGTCCGGCGCCGCCGACCGGGAGCGCGCGGCAAAGGCCCTCGAGTCGGCCTGGGAGCACCTGGTCCGCGAGGATGAAGGGATGGTGCTCCTCTTCGAGCCCCCCTTCGATCAATCGGAACCCTCGCCAGGCTACATCAAGGGGTATCCCCCAGGCGTGCGGGAAAACGGCGGCCAGTACACCCACGCCTCGCTCTGGATGGCGATGGCCATGGCCCGCAAGGGGGAGGGAAACCGCGCGGCGCAGCTTCTGCGCATGCTCAACCCGATAGAGCACGCCCGCGATGCGCAAGCGGTCTGGCGCTACGGGGTGGAACCGTACGTGGTCGCGGCCGACGTCTACCGGTTGCCCGGCCGGGTAGGGCAGGGGGGATGGTCCTGGTACACCGGTTCGGCGGCCTGGATGTACCGGGCCTGGGTGGAAGAGGTGCTGGGTCTCCAGGTGCGCGGGGACTCCCTGCGGATGAACCCGGTCATCCCGGCGGCGTGGGACGGCTTCACCCTTCGCTACCGGCATGGAGAAGCGGTCTACGCCGTCCAGATGGAAAACCCCGACGGCTGCGAGAGCGGAGTCGCCTGGGTGGAGATGGACGGACAGCGCGTGCCCGGGGGCGAGATCCCCCTGGAACGGGGACTGGTGAAACACCGGGTCGTGGTCCGGATGGGAACTTGATCGTCGCCAATCGGCCGATTTTTTGCTATCGTGCCTCCGGTCGCAAAGTTTCAACCGCAAGTGAACGAAAGGAGCAAACGTTGGCCTCTCTGGATTTCGAACAGGAAAAAAAGAACTTCAAGTCATTCTATGAAAGTAACGGCAAGCGTATTGCCGATGCCAGGGACGCCTATATCCGCATCATCGCCTCGCTCATGAAGCAGTTCGATCCGGGCGAGGTGCCGAAGATCGAAGGCCGCATCAAGGACCAGGACGAATGCATCAGGAAATTTCATCGCAAATACCAGGGCAAACTCGAAGCTGACGAGCAACCCTACGAGATAAAGGATTTCATCTCGGACCTGATCGGCATCAGGATCGTCTGCCTCTACGAAGACCAGATCCCGGTGGTTTCGGCGCTGCTGCAAGGCCAGTTCAGGATACTGAACGTCACCGACAAGATATCGGCCGTCGAGAGCACCGAGGATTCCTTCGGCTACAAGGGGCTGCACATGGACCTTGCCCTGAACGACGAGATGGCTTCCTTGCCGAAGTACCAGCAATACCTGGGGTGCCCCTTCGAAGTGCAGATCAGGTCCCTGATCCAGGATGCCTGGAGCATGCTGGACCACAAGATCAAATACAAGAAATCCATCCCCATCGATCTCAAGCGCAGGATCAACATCCTCTCCGCCCTGTTCGAACTGGCCGACCGGGAATTCAAGGAGATCCGCGACGCCACCACGGAGCTGATGCAGCAGGCGACGGTGGCGCCGGTCAGCGATCCGGTCGACGAGGCGCGGGAAGCGGCGGGTCAGGCGGCAACGGCGGTCAGCGGGAAAACGGTGAACGCCTTCAACTTCATGCGCGTGGCGCGTCACTTCTTCAAGGAGTTCGAATTCGAGGCCTACAAGGTCGACGACTTCGTTCAGGACATACTGGAGCTGGACAGCGGCTTTCAGAAGTCCGATCTGCATAAATGCCTGAAAGAGAACTTGAAGACCGTCAGGGATTATCGCGAGCATGTCACGGCGGAAAATCCCGACAAGACCTTCAGCCCCTACAGCTCCATCAGGCACTGCCTGTACCTCTCCGACCCGGAGAAATTCCTGCGGATTCTGTCCAAGGGGACCAGGGAGCGCTTTGCCGGCTGGGTGAGGGCAAGGAACTCGGCGTGACGCCGCCGCGGAGAAGGGCGAATTTTAATGCTGAGCCGACGTTGTGATTGGACATCGGTGTGATAACCTTCGAAGATTAAAAATTTCCAGGGAGGTGTCGCATGAAATCCGGATTCAGGATGGTCTCACGTTGGGCTTTGCTGCTGTTGGTTACTTGTCTCATCGCTGCATGCGGCGGAGGCGACGACGACACAACTGCTACCACGACGGTCAGCGGCGTAGCATCGAAGGGACCGATCAAGGGCGGGACGGTCAACGTTTATGCGGTGAACGCCAACGGCACCCGCGGCGCTCTGCTCGGCACCGCGACAACCAGCCTGACCGACGGGAGCTACCAGGTCAGTAACCTAGGTTATGACGGCAATATAATAGTCGTCGTGACGGGGGGGAGTTACGTTGACGAGGCCACCGGCGCAACGCTCACGAACCCGGGGCTGAAGGCCGCGCTCCCGAGCGCCTCCGGGGCGGTGAAGGTCGCCGTAACACCCCTGACCGATGTCGCCTTCAAGCAGATGAGTTCCGCCACCGGCGGCTTCACCACGGCCAATATAACCAGCGCCAATGCCGTGGTTTCCACGGCGTTTGGCGTTGACATCATCGGCACACAACCGGTCGATGCCACCGATCCGACCAAGGTCGCGGCTTCGAGCCAGTCCGCCATCGAGTACGGCGTGGCTCTCGCGGCGATTTCCCAGATGGTCAACAACGGCGCAGCGACCGATGTCCAGGCTGCCATTCAGCAGATCCAGACCGACCTCTCCGGGTCCAATCCGCAGCTTACGACCACAGGCCCCGCACTGGCTCAAGCGATCACCGACCTGACCACCGGCACTACGCCGACGCTGGCGCCGTCCATCACTACCGACACGATCTCCATGGACAACTCCATTGCCTTTTTCACCGACAACGAGGTGAATCCGCCGGCAAACAGCACCGGCGTTGCACAGGCGAAAGCGCTGATCAGCGATCTGCGCAACACGGTCCTGTCGGTGGTCAACTACCGCACCGGCGAGGTGAGCAGCGTCTTGACCACCCCTTTCAACACGACGGTCCAGGAGGTGGAGACCGTGCTCCTGCCGGAGCTGACCACCGCCGCAGAGCGTATCGGATGGGTCGTCACCTCCCTTGCCAGTATCGACAACCTTACCCCCGGCACGCCGTATACCTTCACCGACCCTGTTCGCTTCCCGGGAGAGACCCTGAGGATAACGACTGCCGCGACGGGCTTCACGGCGACCGCGACGATCACAAACGCGACTGCCACCTTGCTGTCGGGTACGGTTTCTGTCAACAACCTGACCAATCCTACCAGCGGCAGCATCAACATCACCACTTTGACGACGCAGACCGGCAATGCTACGGCGAATCTCACCTATACCGGTACTCTTTCCGGACTGTTGTTGACCAGCGTGACGCTGACGGGAAATATAACCACTCCGGTCGGCACCTTTAACTTCTCCGACAGCGCAGCCGGGCAGAGATTGAGCGCGAACTTCTCCGCAGTTCCGGGGAGCCCCGGCAGTCTCATGCTGACCAGTGCCTACTTCAAGGGCGTTGCCGCCACTGACACCGTCCGCCTGACCGGTGCCATAGATCTCCCGACACTGGTGTGGAACCAGAATATCGGGCCTCAAATCGGTAATGTGGCAATTCCGACCAGCGGCTCCATCAACGGGAAAATAGAGGCCCTCTCCGCCGGCAACGTCACCCTGACTCTCAACGGCACCCTGACCGGCGCTTTCACCAACGCTGCGACCTTTAATCCCGACATCGCCGAGAGCACGACGAATTTCCCCAACTGGAGCGCCACCTTTGACGGCACGATAGTCGCTGCCAGCGGTCTCAACATCTCGGCTTTATTGAAGGCGAGCATGCCGGCCTTCCAGACCGTCAACTTCGAGGCAAAGTACACCAGGGTTCTGGGGGACGGCAGCACAATCTTCCTGAACGTCACCGGCACCTCGAACACCGGCACCGGCATAACCACGGCCACCATGACCAACCAGGACGGCGTACAGGTCGCGCTGAGCTTTGACGACAGCCTTGCGACCGACAGCAGGTTGAGCGGGACCATGAAAACCAGCGGCGGGGAAACCGTCGGCACCTTCTCCAGCGTCAGCGGGGTGCCGAGGGCAACCTACTCAGACGGCTACTTCGAGACGATCTTCTAGCACTGTAATTGAAACAACTGGAATGGAAGGATGTTTAAATGGGTTGCTCGATTCGGGGAGGCCGCAAGGCCTCCCTTTCCGTTCAAGCTGGATGGGTGTCATCTGTCGCACTCCTTGCAGGGCTTGTCTTTACATCATCGTCTGCGCTTGCAGAACCTCCACTTGCGGGACGTAACCCCGCGCGCCTTCCCTATCTCCCGGACGGGCCATTCATAGAGACCTCTGTTTTTGCCGCGGATAACGTGCTGCCGGTGGCAAGCATCATCGACGACAGCTGGCGGGGCGATTTCACTCCGGAAAACCGCAATGCGGCGGAGTTGTACTGGAACGCTGCTGCAGGTGTTGTCGTCAACGGCTGGAGGGTGGCGGCGTTCAACCGGGCCGAGTTTTTCATCGAGAGCAACCGCGATGCCATCGAGTTCATCTACCTGACCAAAAAGAAGCGCGACCTGGCGACCAACCGAATCTACGCGGCCGACCTGAAGGCCACCGGGTTCATCGCCAACGGAGTGGAGGTTTCGCACGGTAGAAAACTTGACCGCGTCACCCCCGGACTAAGCGCGGGTTTCACGGTGCGGCTCATGGATCCCACCTATCTGCAGGACGGCAGCATGAGCGGCTACGTCATCCCGCTTGGCCCGCGGAGCTACGACTACAACCTCTTTCTGGATTACGCCTACAGCAAGAACATCATCTATGATCGTGAAGGAGAGCACCTGGGAGACGGGTACGGCTTCAGCGCCGATATCGGGGTGTCCTACCGCAAGGGGGGATGGCGTGCCGACGCCCTGTTGCGCGATCTGGCAGGGGCCATCTACTGGCGCTCTGCACCCTACACCACGGCCAATGCCGTGACCCCCACGACATCGACGAGCACCAACGGCTACCAGGATTTCACCCCAAGCATCAACGGTTATGAAGGCAACAAGCGGTTTCGCCAAGCCATTCCACTGAAGACCGATCTCTCCCTGGGCTATGATTATGACTGTTTGAGCGCTTCGGCTACGGTGATCCTCATTCGCGACCAGCCGAGGACCTGGTTCGAAGGGGGGTATAAGCTTAATGACAGAGTGAGGTTATCCCTTGCCTACAACCTTGATTACTCCGCCTTGAGCTATGGGATCGCCGCATACGGCTTTGAACTTGGGCTCACAATGGACGGCACAGAAGTACGCGACGCAAACGCACTCGGCTTCCGGATGTCGTATTTATACAACTGGTGATCAATCCTGGCCATGCTTGAGCTTTTGAGTTTGTTGTCTCTGGGCGCCACAAAAAATTGAGGGGTCAGCTGTTGCTAGCTGATCCCTTTCTCTTTATCATGGCCTGATTCTGTGATACCGTTCTACCTGCCTCAATTCCTGCACTTAGATCGTGTCAATTCCAGATGGAGGAGTCGGTGCATCTCAATGCCGATCATTTCGAGCGTTGCATCAAAACTCTGGAGAGTTCGCTTGTCCTTCTCTACGGCGCGGATCCGGAGAGCATTGACTATGAGATATTCCGTAACGCCGTGGTCAAGGGATTCGAACTGGCCCTTGAGACTGGCGACAAGCTTTTGCGCAAGGCGCTCAAGGCTTACAGCGGGAGTCCTCGCGAGGTGGATGGTCTTACCTTCAAGGATGTTCTGCGGCATGCCGCCAAGCATGACCTCATGGACACCGCGGCCGTTGAGCGATGGTTCGTCTATCGCGATAATCGAAACAGTACCGCCCATGACTATGGCGTCGGGTTTGCCGAGGATACCCTCAAACTGCTTCCAGGGTTTGTTGCCGATGCTTGGGCCCTGGAAGTCGTGCTCCGAGAGAAACTGGGGCGCTCCGATGCTTGATCTGCGTCCGGAATGGCTGGAGACTGTGCGGCGCCTTATTGCCGCCCATATCCCTCATGCCGAGGTTTGGGCTTACGGGAGCCGGGTGCAGGGGACGTCCCACGAGGGGAGTGACCTTGACTTGGTGGTGCGTAACCCGAACGACCTGAGCCAGCCCCAGGCCAATCTTTACGAGCTGCGTGAAGCGCTTTCAGAGAGCAATCTTCCCATTCTCGTCGACGTGCTGGACTGGGCGCGGATACCTGAGAGCTTCCGCCAGGAGATCGTAAGGGGTGGGATGGTGCCGGTGCAAACCGGAGACGATGAAGGGGCAACGCCTGCATAAGTCGCCCCATTCTGCGAACTCAGGTCCGGACTGCGAGGGATGCAAGGTGACGATCAAAAAGGTTTTTCACACAATTGCCGTTTGCGCCGGTTGCCTGTTTTTCGCCGGCATCCTGGCCGCCAGTACTCATGCGGCTGAGAATCCGACTGTCTTCTCCATTGGCGAGAAGGACCTCTTCCATTACTACGCCGCGAGCCCCAACCCCGCTGTTCCCTGCGTCACTTTCACCGCCGCCGGCCTCCCCCCCGCCTCGACCTTCGATGCCGCAACCGGACTCTTCACCTGGCTTCCCGACTACGGCAGCGCGGGGAGCCATGCGGTGAGTTTCGGCTGCGCGGACGATCCCGCCGCTCCGGGGACGCAAGAGATCGCCATCGATGTAACCCCGGTGACCCCGCTCCCCCTGCAACCCGGCACCACCAAGGTTACCCTGCTGGCGTCCCAGTCTCCCGCGGACGCCAAGCAGGAAAACGACCAGAAGAGCCTCGCGGCCATGCTGGGGCTCTACGGCCTCGTGGTCGAGAACGTAGCGGACCTCTCGGCTCCCCTCGCCGCTAGTACCACCGGCAACCTGCTGGTCGTGCCGTCGTACATGGCAAAGGCCCTGCCGCAGGGCACCGTAGACCAGGTCGTTTCCTTCGTGAGCGGGGGCGGGTCGATCCTGCTCTTTGGCAGGAGCCCGCTCAGCGAGGCCCTGGGGATTTCCTACAGCGGCGCCCCCGAAACGGTGACGCAGTTCGTCGACTTCCTTAACCCGCGACTGCCTCTTACCTGGGGCAATGGTGAAGATGTCGTACCCTTCACGACCGGCGCATCGGACTCGATCCTCGCCATTGACAAAGAGACACGCCACCCGCTTATCATGGCCCGTTCCAAGGGGGCAGGGCGCATCCTTTACGTCGGTACGGACTATTACGACCACCTCTCCCCCTACGGAACAAAAGGGCATCCCTACCTCCCGTACCATGTGATGGATGCCTTCCGCCTCAAACCGCGGCTGGCGGCAGGGGGGATCGACGCCTATTTCGATCCCGGCAACTACGATCTGAGCCAGGTCTACGTCGAGGATATCGTCCGCTTGTGGGCCGACCGCGGCATCGGCACCGTGTACGCCGCGGCCTGGCATTTCTGGGTCGACGAGAACACCGGGGCGGAATGGAATTTCGGGTATCAGCACTTCATCGATGTCTGCCACCAGCGAGGTATCAAGGTCTATCCGTGGTTCGCCTTTCCGCATGTGAGTCAGAAGTTCTGGTTCACCAAGCCGGAGTGCAGGGAGCAGACTGCCGGAAACGGCACCACCTACGAATTCTGGCGTCTGAACGTGAACCTGCAGAATCAGGCGTGTCTCTCCTCCGCGCTGGATTTCATGGATAGCGTGGTGAACGGCTACGACTGGGACGGCATCAACTTGACGGAGATCTACTACGACTACGGATTGGACGTCAACTTCTTCACCCCGATGAATACCGACTTCCGCAACGACTATGCACTCATTTCCGGCCTCGACCCCGCAGCGTTCTTCGACCCGGCTTCTCCACACTATTACCAGGTCGACACCTTGTCGTGGAACCAGTTCCTCCAGTATCGAACCGAGGTTGTGACCGATCTGCACAAGGTTTTCATGGACCGGCTGGCAGCGAATCCAAAAAACGCCGGGCATGAAATCATCCTTACCGCAGTCGATAACCTCCACTACAACTACTACGACGTCCATTTGCCACCTGGAGTGACAACTTTTCCGGACACCGGGGTTGACCTCGCCGCGATTATGGAGGCTACCGGGGACTTGGATTACACGCTGCAGGTGGAGGATCCCTGGCCCTTCTGGAGTTCCAACCCCCTGCGCTATACGGACTTCAAGAAGACCTACCAGGAACAGTTCCCCGCGTTCAAGGCGGACCAAAGCAGGCTTTTCTTCGACGTGAACATCGTAGTCAACGCGCACAATCCTTCGGCAGGGCCGCAGCCGCTGTACGACTTCCCGTCCGAGCTCCAGACCGGAATGGAGTTCTCGCTGATGTTGAAGGACATGCTTTCCGGCAGCGGACGGCTGGCGCTTTTTTCGGAGCACAGCGTCGAGCCGGTCGATTTGGCGAGGCTGGAATGGGCCCTGGCCGGCGACTCCTCCATCACTGGCGATGCTGCCGGCCCGGTCTCCTTCACCGTCAAAAGGACCACGAAGCTCAAGTCGAACCCGACCTATTACAGCGTCAACCTCGACGGCAAGGTATGGCCTGCCTGGAGCGCCGTCGACGGAACCGTTCTCCTGCCGGTCGGAAGCCATCAGCTCGCCTACAGCCCCACGGGGGTCTACAGCGGCATCAAGCTTTCCGCGATCAGCTGCGACCTGGTGGACGCGGGGATACTCCCGGGCGGGATCACGGTCAGCTATCGGTCGCCCAGACAAAAGGCGGTGCTGACCATAGAGGCGTTCGACAAGAACGAGAACGAGCCGTTCCGGGTCCTCGTGGACGGCAGCGTGTACGCCGCCGCCGTCTACCCCTTCTTCGGGCAGTACCACTTGTTTCTCCCGAAGGGCGCGCATACCGTGCAAATCGAGGCGGTGCATCCTCTGGCGCTCCCGGGAGATTGCGACTCTGGCGGGACGGTGACTATCGCGGAGGTGCAAGCGGCGATTAACATGTTCCTGGGGCTTAAATGGCCCATGGCTTGTGTGGATAGAGATGGCAGCGGCGACGTCTCCATTGCTGAAACCCAGAAGACGATCAACAGCTTTTTGGGGATCTAGCGCCGAACTCGGAAGCTGGTGCAATGACCGCCCCTTTTTCTTTTTCGCGGATTCCTTTATGCTGTCTCGGCACCTAAAGAGAGAGGGAACCATGGCGAACGACAACGCTTCATCTGATCATGTCACTGCGAATGACGAAGCCGAGCTTTGGCGGCCGGAGCAGTTCCCGCACATCCGGAGGCTCACGCCCGAGTACGAGAAAACGATCAGGCAGCTCCCGCTTCTGAACATCGACTCCCTGCTGATCCCTTCTCCGTACATCCTGGACAAGACGGTCGACCTCGATTACGAGCACAGCTTCGTCTGGGACGAGAAGGGTGAACTGCTCGGGTACATGGCGGTGTACGCCACGCCGGACCGGAAGAAATTCCACATCTACCGGCAGGTCACCAGTCCGTTCGGCAGGGGAAAAGGGATCGGCACGGCGCTGGCCCGCTACCTCGCCCATACGGTCGACCCCGACTCCCATATCTATCTCTACGTCTGGGACAAGCTGATCAGCTCCATCGACTTCTTCAAGTCCAAGGGGTTCCGCAGCGAGGATGTGGTCGTCCACCGGAGGATGAAGTTCCTCCTGATGTCGGTGACGGCCCAAACGCTCCGGGAGAGGGTCGCTTCCACCCAGCGCAGGGAAGTCTCCATCGTCGAGGAACTGAGCCGGGTGCGCCACGACGTGAAGAAATCGCTCAAGGTGCTCTTCGACATGGCCGCCATGATGTCGGTCGACAACTTCAACAGGGTCGCCGAGAACATGAACCGGGAGACCACCACCCTTCTCAACATGCTGAACATGTACGAGGACAAGGTGCACCTCTCCCACAAGGTGTCGCTCAAGGAGCTGATCACCGAGCGCATCATCCCTTACATAGAGGCGGTGGACAGCTCCTGCGAGGTGAGGCTGATCCTCAAGTCCAAGATAGAGCCGGTAAGCGGCAGCTACCTGACCTTCAGCCGGGCGCTGTTGAACATCGTCGCCAACGCGTTGGATGCGATCAAATCCGCGGAGAGGCGCGGGGTGATAGAGCTGGTGCTGGAGCAGCAGGAAGACGACGTCACGCTGAGCATCACGGACAACGGGACCGGCATCCCCGAGGCGCGGCTGGAAAAGGGGGCGGACCAGGTGCCGATCTTCGTCGGGAAGTCGACCAAGGGACACGGCGAGGGAATCGGCACCAGGCAGGTCTACTCGACCTTTGGCTCCGACCGCATCACGGTGCGAAGCAGGGAGGGGGAATCCACCAGCTGGACCATCCGCCTGAACCGGAGCACCACCAGGGAAGACACGCTGCTCGCGGACCTCTTCACCAAGTACGCCAGGTTCATCAAGTCCACCCAGCGTATCGAGCTGACCAAAGAGAGCGGCAGGATGGAGATATCCAGTTTCATCTGGCAGCTAAGACAGATGGAACTCTTCAGCTACGATCTCATGTACCATTTCAGCAGGTACAACAACGTCCGGGACATCTTCCAGAACGTGCTACAGTACCGCCACGGCGACAAGTCCTTCGAGGCTCTCAAGGCCGAACTGGCGAAGTGCCGGGTCGACAACGGCTCCATCAGGGCGTGGCTTCTGGGGATGACCAAGCGCATCGGCAGGAACGAGAACTACCTGAAACAGCAGGTGCCGTTTCAGGAGTACAAGGACATGCTCTTCCAGAGTTACGGCCAGGCCACCGACCGCACCATGATCTTCACCCTCGATCCCCACAGCGGGGAATTCTTCTGCACGGACCGGAAACTCGCCGAGCATCTCGATTTCGTGCCTTATCTTTCGCGGGCAAAGGATGAACTCCTGAGGGGAGAACTGATCGGTGACGTCAGGAACGCCAGCAGTCCCATCTACCTGGGAGTCTGGACGGTGAAGGACCTCGAAGACCTGCACCGGAAATTCAAGCTGATCCGGACCGGGGCCCGGCAGCTGTTGGAGATGGGGCTCGCCAAGGAGAAACGGATCGCCTTTTACAACACCACCTACAACAGCTGCGAAAGCGAGATCGATACCCTGAAGACGGTGACGCTCGGCGAGATGGCATCGCTGCCGGAGAGCGAGTTCGGAAGGTTTTTCAGGTCGAGCGGCGACGAGATGGGCGGGTTCGTCCTCGCTACCTGAAAAAACCGATCTCCGCAAAAAAGTCCGTTTCACCGTCCCCATTTACCGCTAAGCCTCCGTCAGGCTGAGGCATTTTCTGCCATTTTTCCGCAACGTTTCCGACACAGCCCGAATCCCCGAACTCAATCCTGATTACCGACAATCCCCCGTTTTCACCCATCCCCACCCCGACCCTCCCCTTGAAGGGGAGGGGGAGATTGTGATAGCGGAACATCGCCAATTGGGAACTCAATGGACTATACGCCTGCCAAGCGGTGTCCCGTTCATCTGTCAGCATCAAAATTAAAATGACAGCTTCACTGCTTTTGTCCGTCACATTTCATATGAATGAGCAAAACCTTGTTACAATCAAGAGTAAACGACTATTGACAAACAAGCAGGGTTCTTGCAATTATGCTAAAACTCGGCTGTTTCGATTGAAATTTGGTCAAGAGCGGTTTTAAGCCTGTGACTCAGCCTTCTGTCACAGCCGGCGTCTAAGACTCGCTCGGTGTTCCGCTACACAAAGAAGGAGGACGCACCATGCTATTACTGCACGCACCTACACCCTTCTTACGCAGGATTTTACCACTCGTCCTGCTCTGCCTGGTCGGGATAACGCATCCTGCCATATCCAGAGGCGACGAAGGGGTAGCCGGAAGCAGCGAGTACAATCTGGTGTTGGAGCAAGGGATGCGCTGCTACCGCGACAGCAACTTCGCAGGCTCGGTGGTTTTGTTCAAGGAAGCGCTGAGGATGAACCCTGCGTCAGCCGACGCCCTCTATATGATGGGGGTCCTGTACGAGAAGGGGCAAGGGGTCTCCGCCAGCGAGACCGAGGCGGCGAAGTTCTACCGCCTCGCCTGGAAAAACGGGCACAAGGAGGCCTACTCCCGCCTGAACGAGATGTACTCGAAGGCGGTAGCGTCGGCGCCCGAACCGACCGGCGCGACGCCGGCTGCTACCGGCATCCCGGTATCCCCGGCTCCTGTCCCGACTCCGGACCTGCGCGGCGCGGCACCGTCTCCCCTCGAACCTGGCGCGACCAGCGTGGTGATCGACATCCCCACCGAAGCACTTTCCAGATTCAAGGACGTGCAGTTGAGGTCCTCGCAGCAGGACACCTACCGGATCGTGGTCTCCTGCCCCGACAACTGCACCGATCTGCCGCAGCGGGCCGAAAAGATCGCGGGACTGCTGGGCGGAGCCGTCTCCCCCAACCAGGAGAGCGCTCGCTCCGCGGCGCCGGAGCATTACGAGACGATCTCCGTGCAGATGGGTGGGGAGAACCGCTCGGCGCAGCAGGTAGCCTCCGATGTCGGCAATGCCCTCGACGTCATGGTCACCTGCACGGGATGGTGCGGGATCGTCAAAGTGGTGGCAAAATCGGTCGCCGAGATTCTCGGGGCCTTCGACGACATATCCTCCGCCGCGCCGCTGAAAGATACTGAAGTCTCTGTGACATTGAATACACCACCGGAACCTTAACCCATAAGGAGGAACCATCATGTCCGTGCGCCAGGCCAGAAAGTTCGTCGAGACCGCAACAATCATCGCCGCCCTGTCCCTTACCCTCACCGGATATGCCTTTGCCGCTACGGACATGTTCCTCAAGGTGGACGGCATCAAGGGAGAATCTGTCGACTCCAAACACAAGGACGAGATCGAAATCCTTGCCTGGAGCTGGGGCGCGTCCAATTCCGGCAACGCGCACATGGGTGGCGGGGGCGGTTCCGGGAAAGTGAACGTCCAGGACATCAGCATAACCAAGTACGTCGACAAGGCCTCTCCCCTGCTTATGAAGAAGGTCTGCCAGGGCGACCACATCAAAGAGATGTATCTAGTGGTGCGCAAGGCGGGTGCCAAGCCGCTCGAGTACCTCAAGATCAAGCTGGAAGACTGTCTCGTCTCCTCCGTCTCGACCGGCGGCTCCGGCGGGCAGGACCGGTTGACAGAGAACATCTCTTTCAACTTCGCCAAGTTCCAAATGCAATACATCGCCCAGGATGCAAAAGGTGCCGCGGCCGGCGAAGTTCCTTTCGCCTTTGACATAAAGGCGAACAAGTCGTTGTAGTCTCCACGCGGTGCGGGGCGCTCCTGCGAGGCACTGCCCCTGTCGCTCCCGAATGAGGGAACCATGACCGATTCCATATCCTTGCCCCTTGCGGACGCCGGTCACCTGGCCCAGCAACTGCTGCGCTGCCAGCTTTTCGAGGAAGCGGAGGGACTTCTCGGCAGGATCCTCCAGGCGTCGCCCGACCATCTCGACGCGTTGCACTTCTACAGCCTCCTGTGCCACCAGCAAAACCGCCTCGAGGAGGCCGAACGGTTGATCCGGCGCATCCTCGAGCTGGCCCCCGGGAACGCCGACGCGCACAACAACCTGGGAAACGTGCTCCAGAGCATGAAGCGGCACGAGGAGGCGGAAGCGAGCTACTTCAAGGCGCTGGAAAGCTACCCCGGCCATGCCTCGGCATACAACAACCTCGGGGTCATCCTTGCGGGGAACGGGAGGACGGAGGTAGCGCTCGAGGCCTTCCGCAACGCCGCGGAGCTGAACCCCGAGTCGGTGGAGTTCCGTTCCAACCTTGCCAATGCTCTGCGCAGAAGCGGGAAGCTGGACGAAGCGGTAACGGCGTACCAGGAAGCGATAAGGATCGACCCGGGGCACGAAGGGGCCTGGAAGGGGCTGGCGCGCTGCTTCCTGCTGGCCGACCGGAACGATCTCGCGGTGCAGGTGCTGGAGGAGTGGCTCCGCCTGCAGCCGGGCGACCAGTCCATTCAGTATCTGCTGGAGGCCTACCGCGGGGCAAACACCCCGGACCGGGCGCCCAACGCCTACATACAGAAGGTGTTCGACGGTTTCGCCGACCAGTTCGACACCCACCTGGAGCACCTGGGGTACCGTGCGCCGCAGCTCATCTGCACTGCGCTCGCCTCCTTGCTCCCCGCCCCAAAGGGGACGCTGGAGATACTCGACGCCGGATGCGGAACCGGCCTCTGCGGACCGCTGTTAAAGCCGCATGCGACAAACCTCACCGGCATCGATCTTTCCGTCGGCATGCTCGCCAAGGCGGAAGAACGGCTGGCCTACGACTCGCTGGTCCAGGCCGAGCTGACCGATTACCTGGGGCGCCATGCCGGCTGCTTCGATGCGGTGGTATCCTCCGACACGCTCTGCTACTTCGGAGACCTGGAGCAGGTGCTCGGCGCGGCCTGCACCTCCCTGAAGAGCGGAGGGTACCTGGCCTTTACCCTGGAGGCTGCGGCCGACGGGGACTCGGATGTGAAACTCGAACCAAGCGGTCGCTTCGTGCACCGACACTCCTACCTTTCCAAAGTGCTGGCCGATGCCGGGCTGGAGATTTGTCATTACTCCAGCGACACGATCAGGCAGGAGGGGGGAGAAGCCGTTACCGGTCACCTTGTAGTGGCAAGAAAAAAGGAGCGATGACATGAGATCTCTTTGGCGAGTGATGCTGGCCTGCACCGTCATGGTTGCGATTACCTTCCTCCTGGCGCCTTCATCTGAAGCGGTTTCCCTGACCCGGCATACGGCGCTGCTCATGAACGAAGAGCTCTCCGTAACGGTGAAGTGGATTTCCGACGCGCCGGTCACGACGCTGCGTGTGGCGACCGGAAGCGGGGAAAAGACGGCAGCCGTGGACGCCGCCCTCAACACGCGCAAAGGGGACGGGTTCGAGGGGAAAGGAACCTTCTCCGTGCCGGTCGACCTGGCGGGTGTCGAGCAGTTTCTCCCTTACAGCGTCACCCTCGAAGACAGCCAGGGAGCCGTGAGTAACAAGGCCTCGGGGAAAGTCAGGGTGAAGCCCGCGGCGAGCCGCGCCCTGGGCGCCGCCGAGGAAAACGTCCCCAGCCTCGGGTTCGTCAAGGTGAATCGTCCCGGCGGCAACCAGGTGTCGTTCTCCTTGATCGCGACGGACGACAAGGGGCTCTACGAAGTAAGCTTCAGCGTGTACGACGCGGCGGGAAAGCAGGTGAAGCAGCAGGTGATCCGGGGCCTGGGCAAGCACTGGGAAGGGAGCACCGACCCCTTCACCCTGACCAACGGATCGTACCGGGTGGTCGCCAAAGCGGTCGATTCCTCCGGGAACAGTTCGAAAGCGCAGAGCGCCCCCTTCGACCTGTTCGACGTCCCCAGGATCCCGACCCGGCAAGGGCAGGCCCCGACCCGGGCACTGGCTGCGCAGGACACGGTCTTGCTGAGGCTGCCTCAGGAGGCGTACGCGAAGCTGAACCTGGATGTCGAGCTGCCGGCGGACGACAGCTACTTCCTGGAGGTCGCCTGCGGCAACGGCTGCACCGATCTCCAGGAGCAGGCGGAGCGGGTGGCTCGCAGTCTCGGCGCCACCGTGGTCTCCCCGGAGGAGGGGGCCGGGGTGATGAGGTCGATCCAGGCAACCGAGCAGATCGTCGTCAGGAAGGATAACCTTTCCCGGGCCATCGAAGGCGCAGTCGACCCGTCCGACGTCCTGACCATCAACATCACCTGCGGCGGGTGGTGCAAGGCGATCAAGAAAATCAGCGAGGCGGTCATCGCCGTGTTCGAGGCGGTTACCCGTTCGGCCAATGGAGCGGGGTTGACCCCGCCCGCCGTGCTGCCGATTCCCGTCGGCGACCTGTCGGACGACAGCAGGTCGCTCAACAAGAAACTCGTCGAGGGGAAATCGTACGCGCTGCTGGTCGGCATCAACAATTACCAGCACATCAACAAGCTGAAAAACGCGGTGAGCGACGCCACGGTGATGGACCAGGTGCTGAGGGAGGAATACGGCTTCGAGACCACCGTGCTGACGGACGACCAGGCGACCCGGGACAACATCATGAAGTCGCTCAACGACCTTCGCAAGAAGCTGACCGAGAACGACAGCCTGCTCATTTTCTACTCGGGGCACGGCGAGTACAACAAGCAGACCGAGGCGTCCTACTGGTTGCCGGTGGACGCGGCCATAGACGACAACACCAAGTGGCTGGAGACCCGCGGCATATCCGACCAGCTGAAGCTGGTAACCGCGAAGCATGTCCTGATCATAGCCGACAGCTGCTTTTCCGGCACCATGACCCGCGCGACCAACGCGACTCTTGCCGGCAACAACACCCGGGAGAAGTATCTGAACAAGCTGTTCGACAAGCCGTCGCGCGTGCTGATCGCCAGCGGAGGCAACGAGCCGGTGACCGACGCCGGGGGGAAGGGGCACTCGATATTTTCCGATGTGCTGATTACGGCGCTGAGAGAGCCGTTCGACAAGGTCTTCACAGCGGAAGAACTGATGACCCGGCATCTCAAGGAAAGCGTGGCGGGAAGGACGGAGCAGACCCCGGAGTACAAGGTCATCCGCAACTCCGGTCATGACGGAGGGGATTTCATCTTCGTGAAGAAGAAGTAGGGCTGCGAAGTGATCACTGCTATCTTTGTCTCCCGTCCACCATCTTCAGCCTTGTTGCAAAGCCAAGGGGCGTCGCTACACTTCTTTAATTGTTTTTAATTTAAAGAAGGGGGCGCCTCATGGAAAGCTACAAGGACGTCATTGCAATTGCCCCTCGCCGTCGCCACTGCTTTCTTTTACCTCCTCTGGTTCTTCGTCCCTCCCATCAGGCTTGTCTGGCGATGCCTCTCCATCCAGGAAAACCTCCCGGTCATGAACACAGTGAAGGCCTGCTATGACTCTGTCTGGCCATTCAAACCGGCCATGTTCAGAAGACAGATGCGGCTATGGCTGGAACTGCGGCTTTTGCACCCCAGACCGCGCAAGGAGCCGAACTGGTTCCTGGACCCGCGCACCAAACGCTACCAGCTGCAATTCGACGACGCCGCCTACCGTCGCGAAATTGCGGCGTGGAGACTAAGCACGCGCGCGAAGTTCTGCGCGCTCAAGATCAAGGAGAAGGAACCGGTCATCGAGGTGGTCGATGTCTTCCGCCTGAACGACGAAGCCACCAAGAACGGCATCAAGCAGTACCTGCTGGCCGTCTCGCAGTTGAAGCTCTCCCTCGACGAGGAGGCCTCCTTTCTCTGCAGCGTCAAGATCGAGCACGGCTTCCTGCTGCCGCTAAACCTCCTGGCCGGCCTCATGTCCCGCTTCTCGGACGACTGGGACCCGATCATCTCCTGCTATGACAGGATGGCCAACGAAGGGTTCTCGCCGCAGCAGATGACCATCTTCAACCTCTGGCTTTTGTGGGGGCCGAGCGTGCCGATCTGCAGTTGCGACCAGTGGGCGGGGCCGGTGACGCTGCAGTACGGCTTCGGGGACGAGAACAACTCCGTCAGGGTCCGGGTGCGGGACGAAACCAAGGAGCACCTGCTGGCTGACCTGAGAAAGTCGGTGGCGGCCCGCAGCACGACCGCCCATCCCGCCCTGCACGCCAGCATCACCGGCAGGCTCTGGCCGCCGAGCAGCTTCTTCCAGGGGGAGATCTGCGGGGCCCAGCAGGAACTGCTCAACCCGGACCGGGAGGCGTTCATACTCGAGTACGAAAGCCACAGCGTGATCGGCAATCCGGCCAGTTCCCGGCTCTTTTACACCGGCTACATCTGGGCCCTCTTTGTGGTCGGGTGCGAGGGGAAACCGACGGCGGACCAGCTCCGAAGGGAGCCGTGGCTCCACGTGATTCCCTTCTTCGAGCACGGCAACATCGTGGACGAATCGTGCTACAAGATGGCGAAGCTGCAACTGGCCCTGAAGGTGCTCAATTACCTGAAAAGAAACACGCAACAGGGGGCCGACATCAGCCTTCCCCCGTTGAAGCTCTGGTACGTCTGCGCACTGGACGACTCCGGCTGCGGCCACGGCATTGAGGTCGCGCCGAAGGGAAAGACCATCCGTGCGACTTTGGAGGGGCTTCTGGCCGAGGACGAATTCAGGTCGGTTCGAAAGCGGCTGGTGACCGACGACCGCTCCTTCGCGGACATCCTGTCAGGGTGCCACCTCTCCAAGATGGTGTCCGGGCTGTTCGAGGCCATAGAGGGGGAGAGGTGAAGGGGAAACGCAGACCTGCAAAAGGTAGTTGACGGGGCCGTCCTCTGTAATTTACGATGTGGTCGCTAAGCATTGGAGGAAGGATGAGGAGTAACGGACTGGAGGTAGATAAAGAAATTGTCGGAATCCCTTCTGCGACTCGGCCGCGTTTAGGATGGAATGAAAAATTCCGGCTCATGTCCGAGAGCGGCGACGACAAGATGATCGATGACGATCTTCTTGGACAAACAGAATGGGACAGGGGGAAATGGGAATGGTGACGTTTCGATAGAAAGGGGGCAGCCAAGATGGCTGTCCCCTTTTTTAATGCTGAATGCTCCCCATCGTTTCCCGGGATGGCGCCAGATGCGACCTAGCTGCATCTTGACCTCTTCCGCTATCACAATCTCCCCCTCCCCTTCAAGGGGAGGGTCGAGCATCCCCATCCCCCTCCTGACCTCCCCCTTAAAGGGGGAGGGACGTGTGGCGGAGGATCATGGCTAGACAGGAGACATTTGAGTCAAAGGATCCTTACGAACACCGCGGTCGCCACGGCGATCAGCAGGCGATGGCGCAAAAGTGCCGAGTGCGGGAGCCCGCCCTGGCGCTGCAGCTTGCCGAGCGCGACAAAACAGAAGAGCGCGGCCATCAGGATGATCGGGTAGATGAGCAGGCGCAGCGTCCCCAGCTCCGGCGTCAGCGCCGCCGGGTCGAGCAGCCGATCGACCCCCGTCGCCGACATGGCGAGGGGAACGAGCTGCGCCCCTCCTTCCACGAAGGCCCGGAAGAAGATCATGAAGAGGCCGGCCGCGGCAAGCGGCAGGTAGGCGAGCCCGCTGGTGGTGAAGACCTTTCGCCAAGCGTTGCCGCGCACGCCGGCGGAGGCGAGGACGGCCAGCCCGGTGACGCCGGAGACGATGCCCAGGGCGAGCAGGTAATCGCTCACGCTCCAGATGGTGCGGGAGAAGACCTCCCGTTCCCGCCCGGCCAGAAGCGGGGTCCCCTTGGCGGCGATGACCACGCCGACCAGGGCGACGCTGAAGAAGGCTTCCTTGAAGCCGCGTCGGGCCTTGTTGAAGACGCCGGAAGTCGGGTTGCGGAGGTCGAGCTGCATGGAGTGGTGCGGGCAGCTCCGCACGCAGTTGAGACAGAGGACGCAGTGGTCGGAGCTGTCGACCCCGGAGGGGTGGAGCCCCATGGGACACCCCTTCTCCTTGACGCAGTCGTCGACCCGGCAGCGGCTCAGGCAGACGTTGTGGTTGCTGTGCATCTCCAGAGGCGAGATCCGGGAGACCAGGCTGACCATCCTCCCCAGGGGACAGAGAAACTTGCACCAGCCGCGGCGGCCGATGACAAGGTCGGCGCTGACCGTGGCGAGCAGGACTCCCGACAGGAGGAGCCCGGTGGCAAGGGCGTACGAGAACATGCCGGTCGCCTGCTCCAGGAGCAGTATCACGACCAGCGCGGTGAAGCTGAGCGTCGCCCCCCACTTGCGCAGGAACGGTGTCGGGTCGCGCACCACCCGGCTGGTGACGCCGAGATACTCCCCGATCGCCTCGAGCGGGCAGAAGCTGCACCAGCCGCGCGCGAAGAGAAAGGCGGTCATGACGAGCGCGGGCCAGCCGATGGTCCAGAGGGCGAGGTTCGCCACGTTCTGGGTGCGCGGCCCCAGTATTGTGTAGAGGGTGATGGCCAGGAACAACGGGACGGTGACCCAGCGAAACAGGCGCGGGAAGCGCTGGTTCCGGGCCAGCCGCTCCACGGCGGGTAGGGTCAGGAGGTTGAAGCGCCCCCCGTCGAAGGGGCGCCCCTGCAGCGAGATGTGCTCGGGCAGGATCTCCTCGCCGTTGCAGACCACCACGGCGCGGCTTACCACCTGGTACAGCTCGCTTGCGTTCAGCGGCCAGTCGTGATCCACCAGGAGGTTCAGGGCGTCCTGGGAAAGACGGCGCACGGCCTTGTGGTGCTTGGCGTTCAAGGACTTCAAGAGGCTCCGCGCGATGACCGCGATGTCCTTTTTCCGCTCCCTGAGCGGGGCAAGCTCAAGGGTCTCGCCGCTCAACCTCCGGTACAGCAGCGAATTGAATTTCCCGTTCTCGACCAGGGGGTGCAGCGGCTTCCCGCTGGTGGCGATGACCCGCACCAGGGCGCTGCGCAGCTTGGTCTCCCCCCTTCTGGTGAAATGCCCGCACTCCATGAATTCCATCAGATCTTCCTGCACCGCGGGCGTCAGGCAGTCGACGTTTCGGAGGATGATGTCGCCGCCGGCCGCCAACTCGATCATGCCACGCCTGACCGCTCCCGAGTAGAGCGCTCCCTCCGGCGCATGCCCGAAGAGCGCCGCCTCCTGCGCCAGTCCCAGCAAGAGCGAACTCTGCCCTGCCGAGTCGCTGGCCGGGTTTTCCTCGCCGAGGACCGGAGGGGGGGCGGCGCAGTCAAGAAAGAGGACGGGGCGGTTTGAGTCGCTGTGGAAGTGGATGAGGCGGGCGGCGAGGTCCTTCCAGGTCCCGGGTTCGCCGAGGATGAGGACGTGGCTGCGGGTCCCGGCCAGTTGCCGCAGGCGCTTGTTGAGCAGGCGGACCCACGGCGAGATGCCGGGAAACTCGCCGAACTCCGGGAGGAGCTGCCATCCGATGATGTTGGTGATCACCTCGCGGTGCTCGCTCTCCTCCCTCTGGTGGCGCTGCGCCCAGCTCCCGAGCTGCGCGGCGAGGATACTGCTCAGGTTCGCGTAAAGGAGCGGGATCTGCTGCAGCAGTTCCTCGAAATCGGCGCGGGAAAGGCGTGCGGCCTGGATCTCGGTTATCGCCCTGACGTCGGCGGAGCGGTCCTCGTCGGTGAGGATGGCGCGTTCGCCGATGACGTTGCCGATGCCGAGTTCGGTGAGGTTGAGGATCTGGCCGGCCCGGTCCAGGAGTTCCACCCTGATCCTGCCGGAGAGGATCACGTACAGTTCGGTGGCCGGCTCGTTCCTCGCCAGGACGATCTCCCCGGCGCGGAACTCCTTCAGCTCAAGCCGCTGCACGATGCGTTGCAGGTCGTCACGGTGCACGCCCCTGAAAAGGCGAATGCCCGAAATTGTCTCGCAGGTGATTGCCGCCATCGGTTCTCCATGAAGCGGCAGTTCCTTGTGCCGCTGCCAGGCGCCGGCAGCGGTGCCGCGTCGAAGCGACTTGCCGGAACATGCCTGAGGGGATCAGATGGTAGCGTAAAAGTCGTTGGAGATCAAAAAGGTATACCGCACCTCTGGCTCCCGGTCGGTATACATTACCGTCACCAGCTGCGGCGGAGGGCGAGGATGAGGCGCCGCGCTCCCTGCAGCGCCCCCAGGGGGCCTTTCTCGGAGCCGTAGGGGACGTCCCCCCCGACGGTGAGCTTCCAGGTGTCGGTGACGTTGTAGCCGACCTCTCCCTTCAGAAGCCCGTCGCCGCGCTTGAGCCCCGCCGTCCAGACCACCTTCCACGCGCCCCACTCCTCGCTCCGGTTCCAGGCGGTGATGAGGGCCGGCAGGAGCGCCCGGTCGAAGAGAAGGGTTGCATCGATCGGGGGATCGATGGCGTTGGCGGCAAGGGTGATGAGGAGTGTTCCGTCGCCGAACCCCCTTTCCGCGCTGAGCGTCCCTATCACTGCGTCGCCGAGTTCCGCGTCGCCGGAGAAGAGCGCCGCGGCCTCCCCCCTGAGGACGTAGGGGCCGGCGACCCGGGAGACCTCGACGCCGACCGCGTCCTCGTGCGCGTAGCGGCGGTCGACGGAGATGACGGGGGGACCGCCCCGCTGCTGCGCGGGATCCAGCCGGAACTCGAGAAGGGGCGCGGGGCGAATCCCGGACCTGGCCCAGACGCCGGTGTCCCAGTCTCCCCAGGTGGCGAGGAGGCGCAGGGCGGCGAAGCCGAAAACGGGAGGGGCGTCCTCCTCCTCGACGAGTTGCGTCCCCTGCGGGAGGACCCCCCTCCCGATCGGGGCGTTGCGGCTCCCCAGAGGCGGGAGGCGCCAGGGCGTGGTGACCGGCACCACGACCGCCTGGTACCTGACGTTTTGCTCCTGCCCGCTCAGGCGGAGTGCCCAGAGCGGCAGCTTCTCGTCCGCAAAGGGGTCGGTGAGGTCGCGGGGGAGGAAGGCGTCGGCGGGGGAGTAGCCGTCGGTCTTCCCCCAGCCGAACTGGAAGCGCCCCAGCTCCAGGTCGTGGGAGGGGGGCAGCGGAAGGCGCACCCAGAGTTCCGGCAGCGCGACGGGGGTGCGCCTCGACCTGCGGTCGGCGGGGTCGAAGGTGAAATCCCTACTCTCGGGGGAGGTGATCCACTCGGCACGCAGCGACCCGGTGAACTGGGCCTCGGCGTGCTTTTGCTCCCACTTCCCGAAAAGCGTCCCCCACCCGGCCCCGTGGGGGTCGCCGGCGGAGCGCTCGTCGTAGGCGAAACCCTTCACTTCGGCATAGCCGGAGAACCCCTCTGCGAAGGCGGGGCAGGGGGAAAGGAGCAGCAGCAGGAGAAGAAGGCGAGCCCTGGTCAATCGCCCCCCTCGCGGGTCAGGTTCTGCAGCGTGAAGCGGCTGGCGGGATGAGGGCGGTTGAAGGAGATCTGCTTCAGGTTGACCGTGGTCCTGCTTCCCTTCTTCAGGTCTTTCATCTCCATCCTGGTCGCCACCCAGTGCCCCTCCACGTTCTTGATCTCCGAGAGAACCAGCCTCTTGGCGGGTTCCTTTTCGCCCTTGCGGTACAGGTCCTCGCGCACCAGGTACAGGATGTCCTTGCGCAGGTAAAGGATCAGCTTCTGGTAGATCGACTTCGCCCCCTTCTCCAGGGGGATGGCGGTGATGACGTAGCACGGTTGCCCTTCGACGACCTCCTCGCCGGAAAGCGACACCTTGTACTTCTCGTGGTCGAACTCCTCCATGTCCTCGTAGTTGAAGTCGGTCCCGACGAAGGAGGCGTCGCGGTCCTGGGGGGCGATCCGGCGCTCCCTCTTCATGGAGGGGAGGTAGAGCCACTGGTCCGGGTTCTCCGCACCCGGGCGCGACAGCGAGAGGAAGCCGACCCCCTTCACCTCCGGGGGGTCTGTGAAGCGTATCAGGTTCCTGGCGTCACCCGCGTACCCTTCGCGGTAGCTTTTCCACCCCTTCTTCCGGACCTTCCCCTCCTTGTTCACCACGGTGAGATCCCCCGAATACTGCTGGGTCTTGGTCCGGTGCCGGCTCTCGCTCTCCTTGAGGAGCGCCCGGGCATCGGGGGCGGCCAGGGCGAGCCCGGCCCAAAGCGAGGCGAGCAGCACGGCGGCAACGGCTGCCGATACGGTTCTTGCAACTTTTGGAATCATCGATACACCTCCGATTAAAATCATTCGTACTCTATCGCCTCGGTCACCTTGACCCTCGCCGCCTGCCGGGCCGGAATCCAGGCGGCCAGGAACGACACCAGCGGCAGGGCGACCAGGAGCTGCCCCAGTACGTCCCAAGGGTATTGATGCGACATGCTCCAGCCGGTGAAGGCCGTGGCGACGGGGCCTTCCATGAAGGCGGCGAAGAGGTTGCCCGCCGGAAGCGACAGGACGAGCCCCACAAGGGCCAGCACCAGGGCCTCCAGCACGACGCTGCGGGCGATCTGGCCCGGGAGCGCCCCCAGCGCCTTCAGGATCCCTATCTCCCGGGTCCGCTCCGCCACCGAGATGAGCAGCGAGGTGACGATCCCCAGGAAGGCGACACCCAGGGCGAGGATGACGGTGATGCGCATGACGGCGTAGAAGGCGTCGATGGCCTTGCCGATTTCCTCCTTGAATTCGCGCCGGGTCGA
>DNJC01000018.1:80225-82497 GCA_003490025.1 Geobacter sp.
CACGGCGGCGATGGGGAATTTAACCCGACCGCTTGGGGTCTGCAGTTCGACCTGGTTCCCGACGCCGAGGCCGAAGCGGACGTAAAAGTTTTCCGTCACGGCGCACATGCCGCTCCTGGTCAGGCCGTCGCGCATGGACCGGATGTCTCCCTGCACGAATTCGTAGCGGGTGCGCTCCAGCAGCGGGGCGATCTGCACCGAGGCGACCAGGATCTGCCTCCCCCGGAACTGCGGCCGCTCCGCCCGGTAGCTCTCCACCATGCGTACGCCGGGGATCTTCAGTATCTCTTCGCGCAGTCCCCCCGGGTAAAGGAAATCGGGGCGGGAATAGCTCGCCGAGGCCCGCACGAAGAGGTCGCAGGTGAGGACGTCGTCCATCCAGCGCGCCAGGGTGCGCTTGGTGGATCCCATGTAGCCGCCGATGCCGAGGACGAAGGTAAGGGAAAGGGCCATGGCCATGATGGTGCCGGAGCTGCGCCTGGGGTTCCCCAGGAGGGCGTCGCTGGAGAGGGGGCCCGCGGACGGGAAGATGCGGGAAAGGATCGGGGCGACCCCGACCAGGATGCCCCGGGAGAGGGGGCCGATGAGGAGGACCAGTCCGGTCCCGCCCAGAAGCAGCACCGAAAGGAGCAGGAGGTTCCCCTCCAGGGCCCTGGTCGGCGCCAGGACGAGCGCGGCGGCGAAGAGCGCTCCCCCGGCGGCCAGGCGCGGGGCGATCCTGCGCTGCACCCGGGCCTGGAAGGCGCCCTTGGCGAATGCCTCGGTCGGGGCGATGCGCGAGGCGGCCAGCGCGGGTCCCCAGGCGCCCGCCACCGAGGCGAGGACACCGAGCAGGATGGACTGCAGAGCGATGTCGGGGGTGAGGTGGACGATCCCGGAACCGCTGATGCCGTAGATGGTCTCCGTGCTCTTCCCCATCATCACCAGGAGCCCCTGCGAAAAGGTGGTCCCGGCCAGGCAGCCGATGCCCCCTCCCAGCACCCCCAGGAACAGGGCCTCTGCCAGGAATACCCTCTGGATCTGGCGCGGCGTGGCCCCCAGGGCGCGCAGGGTGCCGATGTCGCGCCGCCGGCGGTTCACCGCCACGTTGAAGGCGTTGAAGATCAGGAAGATGCCGATGGAGAGGGCGAAGGCGCTGGAGACGTTGAAGCCGGCGGTGAAGTTGGATACCCGCCGTTCCATCTGCTCACCCCGGCGCGCCGGGGTCTCCACGCGGTAGGCGGATCCCAGCGCCTTTTCCAGGAGCGCGGTCCCCTGGGCGACGCTCACCCCCTGCTCCAGCCGGACGTCGATGCGGTCGAAACGCCTCCCGCGCCCGAAGAGATCCTGCGCGGCGTACACGTCGACCACCATCAGGTTGCCGCCGAACGCCTCGGCGAATCCCTTTGGCGTCAAGACCCCGCGCGCCGTCACCTTCCTGGTCCCGGCGGGAAGCTTCAGGGCGAGTGCCTGGCCGGTGGTCACCCCTGCCCTGCGGGCGAAGTCGCGGGTGAAGAGGGCCGAGTCGGGCTGGGCCAGGAAGAGGAGCGGGTCGTCCAGGTCGGCGTCGTCACCCTCAAAGCCGTAATCGCGCATCTCCCTGTCGCCCAGAAGGTCGATGCCGATCACCATGACGCTCCCAAGCTCCCCCCTCTCGGGGACCACGATCTGCTCGATTACCGGGGAGGTGGCCCTGATGCCGGGGATGGTGCGGAGCTTTTCCTGCACCTCCTCCGGTACCCCGCCGTCCATGGTGACCTGCAGGTGCGCCTTCCCCGCCACCCGGTCGACGGTGGCGCCTATCCCGCTGACCAGCGCGTCCTGTGCGGTTTTTATGGAGCTGAAGGTGGTGACGCCGACCACGACACCCAGAAGCGTCAGTACCGTCTTTGCCATGTGCCGGCGCGCATAGGAAAGGGAAAGGGTCCGCAGCAGGAAGATCATCTGCCACCTCCGGGGCCGTCATCCTCCACGCGGCCGTCACGGAGCCTGATCAGCCGGTCGCAGGTCGAGGCTGCGACCTGGTCGTGGGTGACCATGACGATGGTGGTGCCGCGCTGCCGGTGGATGGTGCGCAGAAGCTCCAGGATCTCGCGCCCCCGGGCGCTGTCAAGGTTCCCGGTCGGCTCGTCCGCCAGAAG
Organism: Geobacter sp.; assembly: GCA_003490025.1. Classification (GTDB taxonomy): domain Bacteria; phylum Desulfobacterota; class Desulfuromonadia; order Geobacterales; family Geobacteraceae; genus Geomonas. The sequence continues at coordinate 82,346 of DNJC01000018.1, forward strand.
AAGCGGCGCGTCGGTGACGAGGGCGCGGGCGATGGCGACCCGCTGCCTCTCGCCTCCGGAGAGTTCGTCGGGGAGATGGTCCGCGCGTTTTTCAAGCCCCACCTCGGCCAGTACGCGCTCCACCCGCTGGGCTGCCTCCTTGGCGCCCACCC
>DNJC01000113.1 GCA_003490025.1 Geobacter sp.
CGGTTCGGTCCGCCGCCCAGGATGATGATCTTCTTCCTGTCGGTCGGCTCGGCCTCGCACTCCTCCTCGTAGGTGGAGTAGAGGTACGGGGTGTGGGCCACGAACTCGGCGGCGCAGGTGTCGACCCGTTTGAAGACCGGCTTTACCCCTACGGAGAGGCGCAAGCTGCGGACCTCCAGTTCCGGGATCTTCCAGAGCTGCCCCAGGTACTTGTCCGAGAAGCCGTAGCGCTTCGCGTCCCAGAGTATGTCGTGGAGCCTTTCCTTACCCTCAACCTTGATCTCGACCTGTTTAAGCTCCTCCTCCATCTCGATGATCTGGCGGATGTTGTTCAGGAACCACGGGTCGATGGCGGTGAGGCCGTAGATCTCGTCCACGGTCATGCCGCAGCGGAAGGCGTCGCCCACGAACCAGAGCCGGTCGCAGTTGGGCGTCCTCAGCTTGTCCAGAAGGAGCGTCCTCTCCCTTTCGCTCAGCCCGCGACGGGAGTCGCCTGTGAAGAGACGGGACTCGAAGCCGCAGGAGCCGATTTCCAGCGAGCGGAGCGCCTTCTGGAAGGACTCCTTGAAGGTCCTGCCGATGGACATGACCTCGCCCACCGACTTCATCTGGGTGGTGAGGGTGGCGTCGGCGGCCGGGAACTTCTCGAAGGTGAAGCGCGGGATCTTGGTGACCACGTAGTCGATGGTCGGCTCGAAGCAGGCCGGCGTCTCCTTGGTGATGTCGTTGGTGATCTCGTCCAGGGTGTAGCCGACGGCGAGCTTGGCCGCGATCTTGGCGATCGGGAACCCGGTCGCCTTCGAGGCGAGCGCAGAGGAGCGGGAGACGCGCGGGTTCATCTCGATGACGATGAGGCGCCCGTTCTTCGGGTTCACGCCGAACTGGATGTTGGACCCGCCGGTGTCGACGCCGATCTCGCGGATGATCTTGAGCGAGGCGTCGCGCAGGATCTGGTATTCCTTGTCCGTGAGGGTCTGCGCCGGGGCCACCGTGATGGAGTCGCCGGTGTGCACGCCCATGGCGTCGAAGTTCTCGATGGAGCAGATGATGACGACGTTGTCGGCCGTGTCGCGCATGACCTCGAGTTCGTACTCCTTCCAGCCGATCAGCGACTCCTCGACCAGGATCTCGTCGGTCGGGGAAGCCTCGATCCCCGCCATCGACATCCGCTCGTACTCCTCCATGTTGTAGGCGATACCGCCGCCGGTGCCGCCGAGGGTGAAGGAGGGGCGGATGATGGCCGGGAAGCCGACGGCCTTGATGACGTCCATCGATTCCTGGTAGTTATGGGCGAGGCCGGAGCGCGGGATGTCCAGGTTGATGCGCTGCATCGCCTCCTTGAAGAGGGTGCGGTCCTCGGCCATCTTGATGGCCGGGAGCTTCGCGCCGATCAGTTCGACCCCGAACTTCTCCAGGGTGCCGTTTTCCGCGACAGCGACAGCCGTGTTGAGGGCCGTCTGTCCGCCCAGCGTCGGGAGCAGCGCGTCAGGGCGCTCCTTCTCGATGATGGCGGCGAGGATCTCCGGGGTCACCGGCTCTATGTAGGTGGAATCGGCGAAGTCCGGGTCGGTCATGATGGTCGCCGGGTTGGAGTTCAGGAGGACGACCTGGTAACCCTCTTCCTTGAGCGCCTTGCAGGCCTGGGTACCGGAGTAGTCGAATTCGCACGCCTGCCCGATGACGATCGGTCCCGCGCCGATGATGAGGATCTTCTTGATGTCTGTGCGTTTAGGCATTTAAATCACTCCATTATTAATCGGTTATCCTTGAAAAGGGCGAATATGATTCGCCCCTACACATTTCCTGAACGAGGTACGCAGGGGCGAATAATCATTCGCCCCTACAGCGGTTCTTCCTGTACCCAGCCGTTTTCCAGCTCCAACTCCTCCAGCGCCTCTACTGCCTCGGCGTACTCCTCGGAGGTGATCCTTCTCTCTATGCCGGGCGTGTCTCCCGCCAGGTGCGCCGGGAAGTACTGGCTCATGAGCGCTATGTGCGTCCCGGTCCCCAGGTTCTCCGCGATCCAGGAAAGGGTCTCGGCGCTTCCCGCCTTTCCCTGCGGCAGCACCATGTGCCGGACGATCACCCCTCTTAGCGCGATCCCGGCCTCGTCGCACTCCAGGTGCCCCACCTGCCTCAGCATCTCGCGGAGCGCGCTCCTGTTCACCTCGGCGTATCCCGCGGCCCCGGAAAGGGTTACCGCCTCTTCGTTGGAGCAGTACTTCATGTCCGGCAGGTAGATGTCCACCACGCCGTCCAGAAGCGCCAGGGTCTCAAGACTCTCGTACCCGCTCGTGTTCCAGACGATCGGCAGGTTGAACCCCTTCCTGATGGCGAGGTAGAGGGCGGCGAGGATCTGCGGCGTGAAGTGGCTCGGGGTGACGAAGTTTATGTTGTGGGCGCCCTTTCGCTGCAGCGCCACCATCTTCTCGGCCAGCTCCCCCGTGGAGAGGTCCGTGCCGTTTCGCAGCTGGCTGATCGGGAAGTTCTGGCAGAACCGGCAGTTGAGCGTGCAACCCGAAAGGAAGATGGTGCCGGAGCCGCGGGTGCCCGAGATCGGCGGTTCCTCTCCCCTGTGTATGTTGGCGGAGGCGATGCGGGGAAGTTTCCCGCCGCCGCAGAGCCCGACTTCCCCGGCCAGCCGGTCCACCCCGCAGGCGTGGGGGCAGATGTCGCAGCCGGAAAGCCGTGCATAGGCGGCCCTGATGCGCCGGAGCAGCTCCCCGCTGTGGTAAAGATCAATATACGTCATCATCTCTGGCAGATAAACTCGACCTCTCCAACCCGTTCCCCCTCCCTGACCCTCCCCCTCCGGGGGCGGGGACTCAGGCAACGTTCCTCCCTCTCCAGGGAGGGACTCGGTCCATCGCCCCTCCCCCCGGAGGGGGGAGGCTGGGTGGGGGGCTCCAGCTTCTACTTCTTCTCTTTTTCCATCAGCTCGACGAACCTGCCGAACAGGTAGTGCGAGTCGTGCGGACCGGGCGACGCCTCGGGGTGATGCTGCACCGAGAAGATCGGGAGGGTCTTGTGCTGCATCCCCTCGACGGTCTGGTCGTTCAGGTTCTCGTGGGCCAGACCGGCCACCTTGTTGAGAGAGAGGATATCCACCGAGAAACCGTGGTTCTGCGCGGTGATCTCCACCTTCCTGGTCGCCATGTCCATGACGGGGAGGTTGGAGCCGTGGTTGCCGAACTTGAGCTTCACGGTCCGCCCGCCAAGCGCGAGGCCCAGGAGCTGGTGCCCGAGGCAGATGCCGAAGATCGGCTTCTTGCCGACGAACTTCTTGATGTTCTCGATGACGTCCTTCATCGGTTCCGGGTCGCCGGGGCCGTTGGAGAGGAAGATGCCGTCCGGGTTCATGGCGAGCGCGGACTCGGCCGGGAAGGTGGCCGGCACCACGGTGACGTCGCAGCCGGCGGAGACCAGGCAGCGCAGGATGTTCAGCTTGATGCCGAAGTCGTAGGCGACCACCTTGTACTTGAGATTCTTGCGGTCGACCTGCGGGTAGCCACTGATCAGGTCCCAGAGCCCCTCGGTCCAGTGATAGGGGGCGGTGCAGCTGACGCCGGAAGCAAGGTCGAGACCGCTCATCGACGGAATCGCCCGCGCCTTCTTCACCAGGCTCTCAGGATCGAAGTCTATGGTGGAGATGATCCCGTTCTGTGCGCCCTTGTCGCGCAGGTGACGGGTCAGGGCGCGGGTGTCGATCCCCTGGATGCCGATGACGCCGTTTTCCTTCAGGTAGGCGTCGAGACTCATCGTGGCGCGATAGTTCGAATAGCAATCGAGATATTCCCTGACGATGAAACCGGAGAGGTAGAGCTGATTGCTCTCCACGTCCTCCGGGTTGATCCCCGTGTTGCCGATCTGGGTGTAGGTCATGGTGACCATCTGCCCCTTGTAGGAGGGGTCGGTGAGCACTTCCTGGTAACCCGACATGGCGGTGTTGAATACCACCTCGCCCGTTGTTTCGCCCGTTGCGCCGAAGGTCTTACCTTTGAAGATCCGACCGTCCGCCAGAGCCAGTACTGCTTTCATGTATCTTCTCCCGAATCCGTTATATTGCTTATTGCTGCCGCGCCATGGCGCGAGATCGCGTTGCCGGTTCCAGGGGCGAATGATTATTCGCCCCTACACGGCGGTGTGCACCACCTGGCCCTTCACGATGGTGTAGGCCGCCCTCCCCTTCATCTGGCAGCCGAGGAACGGGGTGTTCTTCGACTTCGACTCGAGCTTCTCGGCCTGAACCACCCACTCCTGCGCCGGGTCGATGATGGTGACATCCGCGACCGCCCCGGCCTTCAGGGTGCCGCGATCGATCCCGAGGATCTTCGCCGGGTTGCAGGACATGAGCGAAACCATCGCTTTAAGATCGATCACCCCTTCCTCGACCAGCTTCAGCGACAGCGGCAGCGAGGTCTCGAGCCCGACGATGCCGTTCAGGGCGACGGTGAACTCGACGTCCTTCTCGTCCGGATGGTGCGGCGCATGGTCCGTGGCGATGGCGTCTATGGTGCCGTCGGCAAGCCCTGCCTTCATGGCCGCGACGTCGGCGGCGCTTCTGAGCGGCGGGTTCATCTTGGCGTTGGTGTTGTAGCCGCGCACAGCCTCGTCGGTCAGCGTGAAGTAGTGCGGAGCGGTCTCACAGGTCACCTTCACGCCGCGAGCCTTGGCATTGCGGATGATGCGCGCCGAGCCGACGGTGGAGATGTGGGCGATGTGCACCGGCGCACCGGCGAATTCGGCCAGGTACACCTCGCGGGCTACGGCGACGTCCTCGGCCGCCCAGGGAATCCCTTTAAGCCCCAGTTCGGTCGAGACGAACCCTTCGTTCATGGCCCCCTCGCCCACCAGCGACAGGTCTTCGGAGTGGGAGATGACGGTGATGCCTACGCCCTTGGCGTATTCCAGCGCGCGGCGCATCAGCTCCGAGTTGCATACGGGCTTGCCGTCGTCCGATACCGCTACGCACCCGGCCTCTTTAAGTTCACCCATCTCGGCCAGGCTCTCGCCCTTGCCCCCCTTGGTGATGCAGCCGACCGGGAAGACGTTGACCACCGCCTCGTTCTTGGCCTTGTTGACCACGTAGGAGGCAATCGCCTTGCTGTCGATGACCGGGGAGGTGTTGGGCATGCAGGCCACGGAGGTGAAGCCCCCTGCCGCCGCCGAACGGCTGCCGGTCGCGATGTCTTCCTTATACTCCAGGCCCGGATCGCGCAGGTGCACATGCATGTCGATGAGACCCGGGGTGACAATCAGTCCCGACGCGTCGATGCTCGGGGTCCCGTCCGGCGCCGCCAGCCCTTTGCCAAGCTGGAGGACCACGCCGTCGGCGATCAGTATGTCGGTGATTCCGTCAATCCCCTGGGAGGGATCGATCAAGCGCCCGCCTTTTATCAAAAGATTCATCTCTATAACCTCCAGGAAAATCCGTTCAAGGTTCAACGTTCAAAGTTCAACGTAACAGGCTCGGCAGTTCTTGAACCTTGAACCTTGAACACTGAACGTTGAACGGCCTCTCGCCTCTGGTTTTACTCCACCGGCTCGCCGCCGCAGACGTGGTACAGCATCGACATCCTGACGGCGACGCCGTTCTCGACCTGCTGCAGGATGTAGGACTGGTCGCAGTCGGCCACCGAAGAGGAGAGCTCCACGCCGCGGTTGATCGGGCCAGGGTGCATGACCATGGCGTCCTTCTTGGCGAGGGAGAGCATGTCCGGGTTCAGCCCGAAATACCGGGAATACTCGCGCATGCTCGGAACCAGCGTCTTTCCCTGGCGCTCAAGCTGGATCCTCAGCATCATCACCACGTCGGCCTGGTCCACCGCCTCGCGCATGTCCTTGCAGACGGTGACGTTACCCAGACGCTCGATGCCGATCGGCATCATGGTCGGCGGACCTGCGAGGAAGACCTGGGACCCCATGGTGGTCAGGCCGTAGATGTTGGAGCGCGCCACGCGGCTGTGGGTGATGTCCCCTACAATGGCGACCTTGAGACCGTCCAGCCTGCCGAACTTCTGGCGCATGGTGAGCATGTCCAGAAGGCCCTGGGAGGGATGCTCGTGCGCGCCGTCGCCGGCGTTTATCACGGAGCAGGAGACCCTTTTGGCGAGGTACTCGTGCGCGCCCGAGACGGCGTGACGCATGACGATGATGTCGGGTTTCATGGCAAGGATGTTGAGGGCGGTGTCGGAGAGGGTCTCGCCCTTGACCACCGAGCTGGTGGAGGCCGTGATGTTCACCGTGTCGGCGGACAATCTTTTCGCAGCGATCTCGAACGAGGTGCGGGTCCTGGTGGAGGCCTCGTAGAAGAGGTTGATCACCGTCTTGCCACGCAGCGTCGGCACCTTCTTGATGTCGCGCTGGTTGATCTCGTTGAGACTGTCCGCCGTGTCGAGAAGAAGCTGAATCTCCTCTTTGGTCAGATCCTTCAGGGCAATAATGTCTTTGTGCCTGAAACCCATGGTCCCCCCCGGAAGCTTGGTTTGCGCAGGGCGTCGTGCGCTGCGCGTGACATGAAACAGGTTCAATGTTCAACGTTCAAGGTTCAAGGTTCAACACTGAACACTGAACATTGAACGTTGAACGGACTTATTTCTGCAAAATGACCTCGGTCGGCTGGTTCTTAGCGTCGAAGGCGACCATGATGTTCTCGCTCCTGCTGGTCGGCACGTTGCGCCCGACGAAGTCTGCGCGGATCGGGAGGTCCCGGTGTCCGCGGTCCACCAGGACGGCGAGCTGGATGGTGGCCGGGCGCCCCTGGTCGAAGATGGCGTCCATGGCGGCGCGGATGGTCCTTCCGGTAAAGAGGACGTCATCCACGAGGACGACCCTTTTCCCTTCGACGGAGAACGGCAGGTCGGTCTTCCCTACCGGGAGATGCTCGGCGTGCCCTTTGATGTCGTCGCGGTACATGGTGATGTCCACCGCCCCCACCGGAACCTCGACACCCTCGATCTCGTTCAGGCGGGCAGCGAGTTCCTGTGCGAGGTAGACCCCGCCGGTCCTGATCCCGACCAGCACCAAACCTTCGACTCCCTTATTCTTTTCCAGCACCTCGTGGGCGATTCGAGTCAGCGCCCTTTTTACGCCGGTACCGTCCAGTATCACCGTATTCTCAGCCATAATAACCTCCCATTATCGGCGTATGCGCCTGTTCTCGTTGAAGGAATCGCCGCCTGGGTGGCGGTGGCAAGGGACTAAAAAAAGAGCCTTTTCGCGCAAAGGGCGAAAAGGCTCTTCTCATAGATGGTAAAAGAGTGCTTTATGCTTCACCTTTGCTAACCTCACGGGGCTAAATTAAAAGGTCGTCTGTAAATTTGAGTAAAAGTAGCACCGAGCCCGGTGAGAGTCAAGCAAAAGAGCGTGAATCAGATCAAGAAAAAGATTAAGATAAAGTAACAATTCCAAGGCCTTATTATCCCGGAAATTCTTACCTTCAACAGCGCCCAAGTACGACCTCTACCGCTCTCTCAGGCTCTATCTGAACCTGATTGGCGCTGAACTTCGGCTGTACCGTCCCCCCCTTCAGGGGGAGGTCAGGAGGGGGATGGGTTGACCCTCCCCTTGAAGGGGAGACGGCACCAGTGCAGCGCCCTTGCCATGTACGGGGCGAAGTGTTATAAAGCTCGCACCAATTATCGGAATACAACAGGCTTTTTGCTGCGGCCGGGCGGTATCCCCCCTCCCTGACCCTCCCCCTCCGGGGGCGGGAACGTTGGAGGCCGGATACGGGATGCCGGCGTTGCGAAGGTACAAAGGAAGAAGAAGATGTTGACAGGAAAGCAGAAGAGATTTCTCCGCGCGCTCGGGCACAACTTGAAGCCGGTGATCCTGGTAGGAAAGGGTGACGTCAGCGAGGCGCTGACCAAGGAGACGTCCGAGGCGCTGGAGAGCCACGAGCTGATCAAGGTGAAGGTGCTGGAGAGCTGCCTCATGGACCGCCACTCGGTCGCCGAGGAACTCTGCACCGCCTGCGGGGCGGAAACCGCGCAGGTGCTCGGCCGCACCCTCCTGCTCTACAAGGCCGCGAAGGAGCCGAAGCTCGAGCTGCCTAAGGCGGCGAAGTAAAGAGCTACATTGAATATGCGGCGCAAAGGTAAGGCGGGGAAAACCACCCCGCCTTTTTTCATGCAAAAACCTGAAAGGCGCTGACACAGAGGCACAGAGGAAAACCGACACGCTAAGGGGAAAACAGCACATTGTCCCCTCCCCCGGAGGGGGAGGCTAGGAGGGGAACCAGTTCTGTTCTTCGCAGAAGCCGCAGTCTTCCCCCCTCCCAACCTCCCCCCTCCGGGGGGAGGAGCGTTACTGGTCGACAAAGTAAGGGGACACAAAGTAAGGGGACAGGCTGCTTTTTCCAGCGATGTCACTAAAAGTAGCCTGTCCCCTTTTTCATGCCCCTCCGGGGGGAGGCGTTACTGGTCGATAAAGTTCAAACCCGCTCGTAAGGCTCGAAGAGCCTCTTGAACTCGTCCAGCGCGAAACGGTCCGTCATCCCCGCGATGTAGTCGCAGATAACCCTCTCCCGCCCCTCGCGCTCCATCTTGACCTGGTGCTTCATGGGTAAAAGCGTCGGGTGCTTCACGTACACCTCGAACAACTCGGCCAGGTAGCGCTCGGCCTTGACCCGCATCCGCTCCACCTTGTAGTGGCGGTACAGGTTCTGGAACAGGAAGCGCTTCAGCTCGGCGTTGCGCTCGGTCATGGCCGGGCTGAACGAGACCACCGGGAGATTCACGCGGCGCAGATCTTCCTGCGTCTTTATCTGCAGTTTGTCGATGGTCGCCGCGGTGGTCTGCACCAGGTCGGTGATCAGGACGCCGATCAGCGCGCTCACCGTCTGGCATATGCCGCGCTCGACGTCTATCGCCGGGTACTTCCGCAGGATCCCCTCGTGCACCTCGTTCCAGAGGTCCATCTTCCTCAACTGGTTCAGGTTGATGTATCCGGACTTCAGCCCGTCGTCTATGTCGTGGTTGTTGTAGGCGATCTCGTCGGCGAAGTTGATGAGCTGTCCTTCTATGGTCGGTACCGTGCCCGGGAGAAACTCCGTAAGCACCCCGGCCGGGGCGTCGTACTGCGAGGAGTGCTTGACGATCCCCTCCCGCACCTCCCAGGAGAGGTTCAGGCCGTTGAAGTTGGGATAGCGCTCCTCCAACTCGTCGACCACCCTGAGCGACTGCAGGTTGTGCTCGAAACCACCGGACCCTTCCATGAGGCGGTTCAGCACCTCCTCCCCGGTGTGGCCGAAAGGGGTGTGCCCGAGATCGTGGGCGAGCGCCAGGGTCTCGGTCAACTCCTCGTTCAGCCCGAGCCTGCGCGCGATCCCCTTCCCTATCTGGGCGACCTCGAGGGAATGGGTGAGCCTGGTGCGGTAGTAATCGCCCTCGTGGTTGACGAAGACCTGCGTCTTGTATTCCAGGCGACGGAACGCCGCGCAATGAATGATGCGGTCGCGGTCCCTCTCGAAGGCGGGACGGTTGTCCCTGAACTCCTCCTGGTACCTGCGCCCCCTGGAACCGGCGCTGGTGGCCGCGTACCCCGCGAGGTCCATCCGCTCCATGGCTAGCCCGTCTCTCATCAGCCCCCCTAGATAAGTCAGCTAAAAAATAGGTAATTTATATACCGGGCCGTAACAGTGTCAACAGCAAAGTTCATTGACGTTAAGTAAACATTCGTGCTAATAGAGCTGTGGTCGGATGGAATACTCCCTTTTGTGACTCGGTAGTTACCTTTCTCCGCCTGAATATGGACGTACGAAGGATTCCTTGCCTTATATGAAAGAGCGTTTCAGGGGGGTTACCGGATGCGGGTGATCGCAGGCGCCGCGCGCGGCCGCCAACTGCTGGCCCCGAAGAACCTGCGGGTGCGCCCCACGGCCGACCGCGTCAAGGAAGCGCTTTTCAGCATCCTTTTGAGCCGGCTGGGCGAACTGGACGGCATGCGGGTCCTGGATATCTTCGCCGGCAGCGGGAGCCTGGGGATCGAGGCGCTCAGCCGGGGCGCCGATTACGCGGTCTTCATCGATTCGCACCGCGAGTCGGCCGAACTGGTCCGCAAGAACCTGGAGATCACCCGGTACGCCGACTCCGCGAAGGTCGTGGTGCAGGAGGCGGCGGCGGCCCTGAAACGGCTCGAGCGCAGCGAGCGCCCCTTTCACCTGGTGTTCCTCGACCCACCTTACGCCGAGGGGCACACGGAGCGGCTGCTCGGGATACTCTCGAACTCGCCCCTCATCGACCCGGGATCCACGGTGGTCGCGGAATTCTCCGCCAAGGAGAACATCCCGACCGGTTTCGGAAACTTGCAGGAGAGCGAACGGCGCATCTACGGCGACACCGCACTCTCCTTTCTAACCCTTTCTGACAGAGGTGAAAAGTGCCCCTGAAAATAGCCGTTTATCCAGGCTCTTTCGATCCCGTCACCTACGGTCACCTCGACATCATCGACCGCGCCCTCAAGATCTTCGACGGCGTCATCGTGGCCGTGGCCAGGAATTCGGAAAAAAACGCGCTTTTCAGCGTGCAGGAACGAATCGAGCTCCTCACCGAGATCCTGAAGGACCGCCCGCAGGCGAAGGTCGACACCTTCGACGGCCTCCTCGTCGACTACGTCCGCCGCTGCGAGGCCACCGTGATCATCCGCGGCCTGCGCGCAGTCTCCGACTTCGAGTTCGAGTTCCAGCTCGCCCAGATGAACCGCAGCATCACCCGCGAGGTGGAAACACTCTTCATGATGACCTCGGTCCCGTACAGCTACCTCTCCTCCTCCATCGTCAAAGAGGTGAGCAACCTGAACGGGCCGATCGACAAGCTGGTGCCGCCGCTGGTCAAGAGCGCACTGGACCACAAATTCCGTCCTTGATTGTCCCGATTTCGGAGGTTCACGTGATCACGAAGGATATGACTATAACGGACATCCTCAGGCGCTACCCCGAGACGCTTCCGGTCTTCTCCCGTTACGGTCTCGACTGCTACGACTGCCAGATCGCGGAGTTCGAGCAGCTCGAGCACGGCGCCACGGTGCACAAGGTTGACATCGATACGCTCCTTGCGGAACTCAACAACAACATCAAGAACTAGAACGACTCCACCGCAACCCCGCGCCACCCGTCTCACGGGTAAGGCCGCCCCGCGCCTGCACGCGGCATCGTCGATTTTTCAGGCAGCAGATATCCCCCTTTCGCAGAAACGTTATTTTAGTCCAACGAAACCTCCACTTCTTCGACGCTTTTTATCAGCAATATAACGCCTTTACAGTCGGGTCGGAAACGCTCCGTTGCACCGGCCGGCAAATTAATTTTTTTTACCATTTCCAGAATTGAATTGACATTTTATCAAAACTGAATAATTTTAGTGAAAGTAAAACGCCGGATTATCGGTTTTACAGGAGCAACCATGTCAGAGTACAACATCGGTCCGAGAATTAAGAAACTGCGTTTGGCAAGAAAGCTCACTCTCCAGGCAGTAGCCAAGGAGACGGGCTTCTCCCCCGCGCTGATTTCGCAGATCGAGAACGACAACGTTTCCCCCCCCATAGCGACCCTTTCCAAGATCGCCAAGTTCTTCGACGTGAAGCTGGCCCAGTTTTTCAGCGAGGATGACGACGAGCGCAAGTTCGAGGTGGTGCGCGCCAGCGAACGCCACGTGGTGCCGCGGGTCATCTCCAAGGAAGGGACCAAGCAGGGCTATTTCTACGAGTCGCTCTCCTTTTACAAGCAGAACAAGAAGATGGACGCCTTCATGGTGACGCTCACCGAGAAGGCCCCGGAGGCGAACACCTACAGCCATGACGGCGAGGAGTTCATCTACATCATGAAGGGAAACGCCGATTTCCTGCTGGACGATCAGACAATCACCCTGCACGAGGGGGACTCCCTCTATTTCGAATCGACCATGGGACACAGGCTTCTAAGCCACGATGGCAAGGAAGTGAAGGTTCTTGTAGTAGTAACGAAGTAATTCGCGGCAAAGCTTTGTCAAAGGGCGGGCATCCGCGCATCAGCTGAGTCAAAGGAGAAGCAAATGAGCAAAAAACTAGGAGCGCTTGAATATCACAGCAGCGGCAGAAAAGGGAAGATCGAAGTCATTGCCACCAAGCCGTGCCAGACAGCAGCAGACCTGTCGCTTGCCTACTCTCCCGGAGTCGCCGAACCGTGCCTGGCGATCCAGCTAAACCCCGAAGACGCCTACAAGTACACCGCCAAGGGAAACCTGGTCGCCGTCGTTTCCAACGGCACCGCCGTCCTCGGCCTTGGGAATCTGGGGGCGCTCGCCGGCAAGCCGGTCATGGAGGGGAAGGGGGTCCTCTTCAAGCGCTTCGCCGACATCGACGTCTTCGACATAGAACTGGACACTGAGGATCCGGACGAGATCATCAGGGCGGTCCAGCTCCTGGAGCCGACCTTCGGCGGCATCAACCTGGAGGACATCAAGGCCCCGGAGTGCTTCTACATCGAGGAGCAGCTCAAGAAGACCATGAAGATCCCGGTGTTCCACGACGACCAGCACGGAACCGCCATCATCTGCTCCGCCGCCCTCTTGAACGCGCTGATGCTGGTCGAGAAGAAGATCGAGGACATCCGCATCGTCGTCAACGGCGCCGGCGCCTCGGCCAACTCCTGCGCCAAGCTCGCCATCGCCCTCGGCGTGCAGCCGAACAACATGATCATGTGCGACACCAAGGGTGTCATCTACAAGGGACGCGTCGAGGGGATGAACCCCTACAAGGAACTCTTCGCCGCCGACACCCACCTGCGCACCCTGGAGGAGGCGGCCTCCAGCGCCGACGTCCTCTTCGGACTCTCCGCCAAGGGCGCTTTCACCGCCGAAATGGTCCGTTCCATGGCCCCCAACCCGATCATCTTCGCCATGGCGAACCCGGACCCGGAGATCACCCCGGAAGAGGCGCACGCGGTGCGCGGCGACGTCATCATCGCCACCGGGCGCTCCGACTATCCGAACCAGGTGAACAACGTGCTCGGCTTCCCCTTCATCTTCCGCGGCGCGCTCGACGTCAGAGCCACCGCCATCAACGAGGAGATGAAGCTCGCCGCCGTCAAGGCGCTGGCGAGCCTCGCCCGCGAAGAGGTGCCCGACTCCGTCAGCAAGGCCTACGGCAACGAGAAGTTCAGCTTCGGCCCCAGCTACATCATCCCCAAGCCTTTCGACCCGCGCGTCCTCCTGCACGTCGCCCCCGCCATCGCGCAGGCGGCGATGGACACCGGTGTAGCCCGCCAGCCGATCACTGACATGGCGAAGTACATCGAGCAGCTGGAGTCGTCGCAGGGTAAATCGAAAGAGATCATGCGCATGATCATCAACAAGGCGAAGAGCGACCCGAAGAAGGTCGTCTTCTCCGAGGGTGAGGACGAGAAGATCCTGCGCGCCGCCCAGGTGCTGGTGGAGGAAGGGATCTGCGTGCCGATTCTGGTCGGCGACAGGAAGAAGATCGAGCAGAAGATGGACGATCTCAACCTCGACCTCGACGTCCAGATCGAGGACCCGTCCGTGTCCGAGCTGACCGAGGGATACGCCGAGGAACTGTACCGCCTGCGGCAACGCAAGGGTCTCACCATGTCCGAGTGCCGGCGCATCATCCGGCGCAAGTCCCGCGCCCACTTCGGAACCATGATGGTGAACATGGGGCATGCCGATGCGCTTCTGGGCGGCATCGACACCCATTACCCGGAGACCATCCGCCCGGCGCTGCAGGTGCTCGGGAAAAAGGAAGGGCTCTCCAGCGTGCACGGCCTCTACATGATGGTCTTCAAGAAGGGTGTCTACTTCCTGGCCGACACCACGGTCACCATCGACCCGACGCCGGAGGAACTGGCCGAGACGGCGATACTCGCCGCAGAGAAGGTGCGCATGCTCGACCTCGAGCCGCGCGTCGCCATGCTCTCCTTCTCCAACTTCGGCTCCGTCGATCACCCGCAGGCGAGGAAGGTGAAACGCGCAGTGGAGATAGTCAAGGAGCGCGCGCCCGAGCTGATCGTGGAAGGCGAGATGCAGGCCGACACCGCCGTCGTCCCCGAACTTCTCGAAGGGTTCACCTTCTCGAAGCTGAACACGACGGCCAACATCCTGATCTTCCCGGACCTCAACTCCGGCAACATCTGCTACAAGCTGTTGCACCGCCTGGGAGGCGCCGAGGCGATAGGCCCCATCCTCATGGGGATGAACAAGCCGGTGCACGTGCTGCAGCGCGGCGACGACGTAAGCGACATCGTCAACATGGCCGCCATCGCAGTCGTGGACGCACAGAACTTCTAGGATTCCCGTAACTTCAGGTAAACCTGCCGCACCAGTCTCCCCCTCCCGCTCCGGGAGGGGGATCACTTTTCCTTGACTAACATCGTCATCTGGCTTAAAAGACATCTCTCCTGTGAAAACACATTTGAATACATTAACCAAGGAAGCGGAACCAATGAAACTTCTCGACAAGATCCTGGACGTAAATCAGAGCTTCGTTCGCCCCGGCGCCTTTCCGCCCCTACCCAAGGACCCCAAGAAACAGTTCGCCATCTTCACCTGCATGGACACCCGCCTCGTCGACTTCCTCGAGCCCGCCATGGGGATCAAGCGCGGCGATGCGAAGATCATCAAGAACGCGGGCAATACCCTGGTCGATCCGCAGGGAGGGGTGATCCGCAGCCTCGTCGCGGCCATATTCCTGCTCGGCGTGGAGGAAATCTTCGTCATCGGCCACAAGGACTGCGGCATGTCGTCGGTCGACGCTGAAAAGCTGAAAGGACTGATGGTGGAGAGAGGGATCGATCCCCAGGCGATAGAAGCGCTGGTTCCGGACCTCGGGCAGTGGCTCGGGGCCTTCGCCTGCCCCGAGGAGAACGTGGAGCGGGTCGTCTCCATCATCAGGTCGAGCCCCCTGATCCCCAAGGACGTCCCTGTCCACGGCCTGATCTTCTGCCCCAACGACGGACAGCTCGAGGTCATCGTTCGCGGCTACTGAGACAGAGACCGTCGTACATCTCATTCGCACTTCGGCCCGTGTCATCTCTCCCCATCGGCGATGGCACGGGCGGCTTCTCTGACTATGGATCATCTTCTCCAAACGGCTGTGACTGCGGCGGAATCTTCACTGTCCGCTTTTGAGCTTGACAACCTGCCGACAAACTCAATAAAGTGTTTCCCGTGAAGAAACTTCCCCTGCGCATAGTTGCCGGTCTCATGCTGGTCATCTCGCTGCTCACGTTGAGCGGCCTGACCGCCACAGCCGGCACCCTGCTCGAGACAGCCCAGTCCAAATCATGCTGTGCTGCTGACAGCCAGGACACGACAGGTGCGCCTGCCGCTGGTCACTGTTCCACTCCCGATTGCCCCTGTTTCGCCTGCATCAGCATGATACTCTCCCCCATTGTCACGCTGCAGCGCAGTTGGGTCGGAGAACCCCTTTCGCCTATCTCCCCGGTAGCCTACCAGCTGAGCGCCTACGTTCGCAGCATAGAATACCCACCCGAAAACGCCTAACCATTCCAACCTAAAAAGCAGTTACGCGGAGGACGCGGAGACTGCGCGCAGAGAACGCGGGGAAAGCTGTAAGGGCTGAACCTCTTAAGGGTTCGGGTCTCCTCTGCGTTCTCAGCGGTGCTCCGCGTACTCTGCGCTAAAGGCTTGAAGTTTTTGTTTCAATCCAAATTTCTATAGGAGATTCAACAGTATGAAAAAGTACATCTACATAGCGGTAGCACTTCTCATCGGCGTAGTCGTCGCTTTCGGCCTCGCCAAACAGGGGGAGGCCAAGCTTCTGAACGTCAACGACATCGGCTCCGATCCGAGCGCCTTCACCGGGACCATCAACGTGACGGGGATTATGGCTGGAACATCGCAGTACGACAACTCCGTGTTCGGCATCATGGACATCAAGGAACTGCAGTGCAAAAGCGCCAACTGCAACAAGATCTTCATCCCGGTGAAGTACCAGGGGAAACATCCTGTCGTCGGCGACGAGGTCAAGCTGACCGGGGCGTTCCAGAAGCTCGAGAAAGGCTACGTCTTCACCGCGCAGAAGATGACGGTCGTGAAGAATCACAAGATCGGAGGGTAAATGACCCTCTCAAAACTTGTCATCAGGAACATAACGAGGCGGCGCGGCCGGTTCGTCTTTACCCTTATGGGGATCACCATAGGGATCGCCTCGTTCGTCACCTTCCTCTCCATGGGAGGAAGCCTGAAGAGCGAGATCAACCGCGAGTCCGCGGCTCTCGGCGCGAATCTCATCGTAACGCCCATAGGCTCCTGCGCCTACGAGCAGGTCTCCATCCTCACCGGGGAAATACTCCCGTCCAACATCACCATGGATGAAGTGGCCAAGATCCGGGCGATCCGGGGATTGAGCGCCGTCCCGGTGCTTACCGAGAAGAGCGCGGTCGCCAACAAGCCCGTCTCCGTCAACGGCGTGGATGTCGCGGCGATGAAGGCTTTCAAGGGATGGGAGATCGCCAAGGGGGCCTATTTTTCCGGCCCCGACGAGAGCGCGGCCGTAGTCGGTTCCGCGGCGGCCGAACTCTTCAAGCTCGACACCGGCTCGACCATCACGGTGCGCGGCGAGAGCATTCCGGTCAAGGGTGTGCTCAAGGAGACCGGCGGCAGGGACGATGTCACCGTCTTTCTCCCCCTCCCCCTGGCCCAGAGGCTTTACAAGGCCAGCAACAAGGTCTCCTACCTGGCCGTGAAGGTCGACAACCTCGCCCTCACCGACAGGTACGTCGAGCAGATCAGGGAGGCGACGAACCTTGGGGTAGTCTCCGACAAGCAGATGCTCAAGTCGGTCCTCTCCATTGTCGGCACGGTGAACATCACGCTCCAGATGATCGCGTCCGTTTCCGTCCTCGCCGCCGCCTTCGGCATCGTGAACACCATGCTGACCGCCACCTACGAGAGAAAGCGCGAGATAGGCATCCTGCAGGCGCTGGGTGCGACACAGCGGACCATCTTCACCATCTTCCTGCTGGAGTCCGGTTTCTACGGCATCATCGGCGGTGCAACCGGCGTGGTGCTGGGGCTGCTGGTCTCCATCACCGCCGCCCCCTACATCAGCCAGAACGCCTTCACCTCCTTTGTAAAGGGCTCCGGTGTGGGCGCCATGATCGATCTCAAGACCGTCGTGGGATCGATCCTCTTTTCCGCCGTGGTAGCCATCCTCGCAGGCGTCTACCCGGCCTGGCGTGCGGCGAGGCTGTCGCCGGTGGAGGCGATCAGCTATGAGTGACGCGATCATAAGGACGGAAAATCTCGAAAAAAGTTACCAAACCGGAGCCGTCACAACCCAGGCGCTGCGCGGCGTCACGCTGGAGATAAAGAAAGGCTCCTTCACCTGCATCGTCGGCCCCTCCGGCCATGGCAAGAGCACATTGATGCATCTGCTGGGCGGTCTAGATCACCCGACAAAGGGGTCAGTCTTCCTGGAAGGGGTGGAGATCGGCAGCCTGGACAACAGCCGGTTGGCGCAACTGCGGGGGGAGAAGATCGGGTTCGTGTTCCAGTTCTTCAACCTGCTGCAGGGGCTCACGGCCAAGGAGAACGTGGAGGTTGCCGCCATGCTGGCCGGGGTCCCCGAAAAGGAGCAGGCGGAGCGCGCCATGAAGCTCCTGGCGCAGGTGGGGCTCGCGGAAAAGGCGGACTCGAAGCCGTCACAGCTCTCGGGGGGGCAGCAGCAGCGCGTCGCCATCGCCCGCGCCCTTGCCAACGATCCTGCCATCCTGCTCATGGACGAGCCGACCGGCAACCTCGATTCCGCCGCCGAGGCCGAGGTCCTGGAAATATTGCGTAACCTGCACGCGCAGGGAAAGACAGTCGTCGTAGTGACCCACAACAACGAGATAGCCTGCAAGGCCGAGTACGTCATCTGCGTCAGGGACGGACAGATACAGTAACCATCCTCCCTCCCCCTTCAAGGGGGAGGGTCGCGGTGGGGGCTGTCCTCCTTAGGCGAGCCAGCCGTTGATGCACGGTTTTTTAATTTACAACACATGAGGCATGCCATATATTCCTCATGGCCTGCGAGGAACCAAAGCCTGATGGAGAAGTAAAGGAAATCCTACGATGAAACAGATACTCGCCGTAGAAGACAGCAAGGTGTCGCAGGCCCAGTTGCTAGACATTCTCGGGGGGGAGTATCAGGTTACGCTGGAAGAAAACGGCGCATCGGCAATGGCCGCCGCAGTTGAAACCAATCCGGATCTGATTCTTCTGGATATCAACCTGCCGGGGATGGATGGCTATGATATCTGTCGGCAGTTGAAGGGGGATACCAGGACTCGGGAGATTCCAGTCATTTTCCTCACCAGCTGCGACACGGGAGGGGAAAAGGTAAAGGGGTTCGAGGCGGGGGCGGATGATTACATCGTGAAGCCTTTCTACCCCGAGGAACTCGTGGCGCGCATCTCTCTCCATTTGGCCTCAAGAAGAGAGAAACAGATGGCGGTCGAACTCGAAAGGCTGAAACTGTTGCGGGAGATGGCCGTGGCGATCAGCCATGAGTTCAACAACCCGTTGACCGCGATCCTGTGGCATCTCCACCTTGCGTCCAAACAGCTGGGCGAAGGGGATGAGGAAGCGCTCGCACATCTGTCGGACCTGAAGCTTGAATTCGACAAGATCCGGCGCATAGTGGCCCGTCTCGCTGACGCCTCCCGGGACGCCAAAACGGAGTATGTGATGGGGGAAGAGATGATCGACCTGAACAGCATCTGATCCGTAAAAGCGCCGGAATGAGCTGAACCGCTCCGCAACAAACCCATTGCCGCCGCACAGGCGGCGTGCTATACACGGAGCACATTCAAACCACAGGAAACCACCCCTGTGGTTTTTGTTTTCAGGGAGCTGCCATGTCTGCCACCAAACGTCCGCCGGCGAAATACCAACCCAAAGGCATTACGATCCTTCACGAGGACAAGGACGTCATCGTGGTTGAAAAACCGTGCGGCCTCCTGACCATGGGGACGGACCGGGACAAGACGCGAACGGTCCATACCATCGTCAACGAGTATGTCCGCAAAGGGGACCCCCGCTCCCGCAACCGAGCCTACATCGTCCATCGCCTGGACCGGGACACCTCCGGCATCCTGATCCTTGCCAAGAGCGAAGCGGCCAAGATTTTTCTGCAGGGACACTGGGAGGAGACCGACAAACGCTACCTTACCATCGTCCATGGCCGGCTTATGCCGAAAGCCGGGACGATCAGCAGCTATCTGGCAGAGAACAGTGCCTTTACGGTCTATTCCACCCCCGACCCGGCACTGGGGAAGCTGTCCCATACCGAGTATACGGTCCTGAAAGAGATCAAGGATTTCAGCCTGCTGGAAATCCACCTGCTCACCGGCCGCAAACACCAGATACGGGTGCACCTGTCGGAAAAGGGCAACCCCGTCGTGGGGGATCGGAAATACGGCAAGGGGAACGATGGCTGTTCGAACCTGGCGCTGCACGCCCGGTCGATCTCTTTCACTCACCCGGTTAGCGGCAGGCGGCAGACTTTTGAAACTGCCGTTCCCGATTTTTTCACCCGCCTGGTCGGCAATGTTCCAAACTAACTTGGAGCAGGGTTTTTACGAAAGTTCGGAAAGCAGGGAGGATAGAAGATGTCGATATTGGTAGGCCAGGAAATACGGGCCGCAATCAGTCGAGGCGAAATAATCATCGATCCACTGGAGGATTCCCAGATCGGACCCGGATCTGTCGATTTGACATTGGGGAACGACTTCAGAATTTTCAAAAAACAGACGGGAATGTACCATGTGCATAATGAATCGGATTTTGCCGATGTTACGGAATTGGTGTCATTGGCAGACGGGGAGTATATTTCGATATCCCCTTGCGAAATGGTTCTGGGCATTACCAGGGAACGCATAACGCTTGCCGAGACAATCGCGGGATGGTTGGAGGGTCGGAGCCGCTTCGCCCGTTTTGGCCTGGCCGTGCATGTGACAGCTGGATTCATGCAGCCGGGCATTTCAAATCACCAGGTGCTGGAAATCGTCAATTTGGGCCATAGCCCACTGGCGCTTTATCCCGGGACGAGAATCTGCCAGTTTGTTTTTGAGCGCTGTTTGGGATCGTCGAAGTATCGGGGAAGATTTGTCGATCAAGAGAAACCTTGAAGCTCAAGGAAAGCCGAAGGGGCAACCCTGACAGGAGATCGTATGAAGAAACGCATATTGCTGTCCACATCACTTTGTTGCCTTATCGCTGCAATAGCCATGGCTGCCGATAAGCCCGGATCAACGCCGGTGACGAGCGGCAAGAAATCCGGTGCTGCAGCTGTATCGACTAGCTACACCATTGAGGAAGTTTATAAAAACAGTGCCGTCCTCGAGAAGAAAAAGGTAGTGGTTCACGGGCAGGCGGTCAAGGTGACTCCCAACATCATGGGGAAAATCTGGACACATCTCCAGGATGGTACCGGAGACCCGAATAAGGGGACCCACGACCTACTTTGCATTTCCGAGGTCGACAGGCCAGTGGTGGGCTAAATGGTCACCATCACCGGTACTGTCGTCGTTGACTCCCAAAGCAGGAACAAGTTGGTGATTGAGGATGCCACGATCAAGAAGTAGCTTCTGTGAGGGCTGACCCCTGTTGCCTCAGATGATGGTCGCCCCGAACACGGAGGCGGCTAACTCGACGGCGATCTTCGCGGTCCGGTTGCGCTGGTCCAGGATCGGGTTTATCTCCACCAGGTCGAGCGAACAGAGCTGCCGCGAGTCCGCGATGATCTCCATCAGCAACTGCGCCTCCCGGTAGGTGAGCCCTCCGGGCGAGGTGGTCCCTACCCCCGGAACCTCTATCGGATCGAGCCCGTCCAGGTCGAGGCTGACGTGAATCCGCGACAGGTGGCTCAGCTTGCCCAGTGCCTCCCGCGCCACGCAACCCATCCCCAATTCGTCGACGTCCCTCATGGTGTAGACCGCCACGCCGCTTTCCCGCAGGCGAACCTTCTCCTGCGGGTCGAGTTCGCGCAGCCCGATCATCACGATATCCGCCGCCTTGAGCTTCGCGCCGTGGCGCCCGACTTGCACCAGTTCCTCGAAACCATCCCCCAAAAGCGCCGCGACGGCCATGCCGTGGATGTTCCCCGTCGGCGAGGTGCCGGGGGTGTTGAAGTCCCCGTGGGCGTCGATCCAGACCACTCCAGCCGGCTCGTCATGGGTGACGCCGCCGATCGACCCGATGGCGAGGGAGTGGTCGCCTCCCATGAAGATCGGGAGCACCCCGTCATCGATGGCGTCACGCCCCGCCTGATAAACCGCCTCGCATACCTTGCGGATCGAAGGGAGATAGTGAACCTCCCGCTCACCGTCCAGGACGTCACGCACCGGGACCTGCAGGTTTCCCATGTCCTCAACCTCGTACCCCAGATCGGTCAGTCGGCTCGAGAGCCCGGCGTAGCGGAGCGCACCGGGGCCCAGGTCCACGCCGCGCTGTTCCTGGCCCAGATCGACCGGTACACCTATGATTCTCACCTTTTTCACGGTCACGCTTTCTCTCCCTGCTTCAGGTTGTTCCACAGGTTTACCACGAAGTCCTGCGCGTTGGTCAGAAGCGCCACGGCCTGCGCCGACCCCCGGTTCGCCAGCTTGTCCACGCAGAACTCCGTCATGTCCACCACGTAGAAGAACACGGGGCGGATGGCGCCGTCGGGCCTAATCTGATAGCTCGGCACCATGTTGCCGAAGGCGATCGAGTGCAGCTGCGTGGCCACGGCGATAACGGTGGTGGCGCGACGGGCATGCACCCGCATGGCATCCTGCGCCTCGTATGCGTTGGCTATCACCTCGGGAAGCGGCCCGTCGTCACGAATGGACCCGGCCAGGACGTACGGGATCCCCTGTTTCCCGCAGGCGTACATGATGCCGTCCTTCAGTTCCAGATCGTCGATGGTGTTGCCGATCCCCCCCCTCAGGCGAACCTGGTTGATGACGTCCAGGTGGTTGTAATGCCCGAGCGGCAACAGGGTCTGCGTGTAGATGTCCTGCCCGAGCCCGGTCCGAAAACGCGCCGCCTCCAGGTCGTGGGTAGCCAGGGCGTTCCCGGCGAGGAGGGCGTGACAATACCCCTTCTCGATCAGCCCCTGCATGGCGTTGCGGCTGTCCATGTCGAAGGCGACCGCGGGCCCCAGCACCCAGACGATGTAGCCGTGCTCCCGGTCGTGGCGCAGCACCTGGTACAGCTCGTCGTAGGAACGGGAGAAAGGGGTCTCCCTGGTGCCGCGGCTTCGGAAGGAGAACTTGTCGGCGAACGGTTCCGCCAGGCTCATGAAGCCGCCGATGTGGACGTAGATCCCCTCCTCGCCGTTTTCGGTCCTTCCCACGACGACCGGGTCCCCCTTTTTTACCCGGCGCGGCTCCACGACGTCGAGCGCGTTCCCCCTCAGCACCATCACGCAGTCCATCCGGCTTTCTGGCGCCAGGAGCCACTCCCCTCCCTGCAGGTGCACATATTCGGGATAGTTGGAGGTGGCGTGGAAATTGTCGGGGAGGACGCCGTCGAGAGGCGCTGCGACGACCTTTGCCACAGGTGCATCGGCCAGTTTGGGGCGCGTGAAGTCTGGTGCGCAATATGCCGGTATTACGTCGGAAATGGCTGACACGATTTGCTCCTTGAATGGGTTAGTTGTGACAAAACGCTAAGGGCCTGAAGGGCACCAAGGCAGTCATAAAAACTGTAACATGATGCTGCAGAGTTACAACGGCAGCAGGCCACAGTACCGATACTTCTGAAAACACCGTAGCTATTTTGAATTTATTAAATGTCGCTGAACAACTGCGTAAGGAGCCGACAATGAACTTCTGGATGAACCTCAAGGTTAAGACAAAATGCCTCTTTCTGGTGGCAATAGCGGTTATCACACTGATAGCGATAGTAACGACGGGGCTGCACAAGATGCATGTGATGGCTACGGATGAAGAGGAACTGAGCACGGCTGTCACGCATGTGTGCCTTTTGAGCGAAGGCGAAATTCCTGAAGTATGACCTCAACCCGAAGGAAAAGGAGCTGTTGGCCGCGTTCAAGCAGGGTTACCAGGCATATCTCGTCCAGGGGACCAAGCTGCAGCAAATGACACAGAGAGCGCAGGAAACCCGCAGGCGCGCAAGGACACCATAAATTTTCTCCCTACATGGTGCAGGTGACCTCCAAGGGGCTCACACCTGCGCCACCGCCGCGAGCCACCTGTCGGGCCTAGCCCGGGACCTGCAGCGCCTGGTGGGGCAGTTCACGCTCGCCTGAATTCGAACCTCTCAGACGTCCGATACTGCGTCCCAAGCTCCTCCCCCCGGAGGGGGGACGAGCCTACGTATGAGCTTTCCCCCTCCCAAACCCTCCCCCTCCGGGGGAGGGGGCTAAACCGCCCTCTGCTGCGCTAAGCCTGCCTTCGACTCCCCCGTCATCCTCCTCGCCTCCTCGTTAGCAACCCAGAAATCCCTTTACAATTAACAGTCGGTTCTATATCATTCATGAGTTAACCTCCGCCGGATAAGGACTATATGGTAATCGAGCACATTCGCAACTTTTCCATCATCGCCCACATTGACCACGGCAAGTCTACACTTGCAGACCGCCTCCTCGAATTCACCGGCACCGTCTCCTCCCGCGATAAGCAGGACCAGTTCCTGGACAAGATGGACCTGGAGAGGGAACGCGGCATCACCATCAAGGCACAGACCGTCCGGCTCAACTACAAGGCCGACAACGGCAAAGAGTACGTACTCAACCTCATCGACACCCCGGGACACGTCGACTTCACCTACGAGGTCTCCCGCTCGCTGACCGCATGCGAAGGGGGCCTCCTCGTGGTCGACGCATCGCAAGGAGTCGAGGCGCAGACGCTCGCCAACGTCTACCTGGCGCTCGACGCGAACCTCGAGGTTTTCGTTGTCCTGAACAAGATCGACCTTCCCGCCGCCGAGCCGGAGCGGGTGAAGGCCGAGATCGAGGAGATCATCGGCCTCGACACCCATGACGCCGTCCTCGCCAGCGCCAAGGAAGGGATCGGCACCAAGGAGATCCTGGAAGAGATCGTCAAGAAGATCCCCCCTCCGGTGGGAGACCCGGACAAGCCCTTGAAGGCGCTCCTCTTCGACTCGTGGTACGACCAGTACCAGGGGGTCATCATCCTGGTGCGCATCATCGACGGTTCGGTGAAAAAGGGCGACAAGATCCAGCTCATGTCGAACAAGAGGACCCACGAGGTACTGAAGGCCGGCGTGTTCTCCCCCGAGATGCGCGAGACCGCGGCGCTCAGCGCCGGCGAGGTCGGGTTCATCATCGCCGGGATCAGGGAGGTCTCCGACGCCAAGGTAGGCGACACGGTGACGCTGCTGCACGCCCCGTGCGACGCCGCCCTCCCCGGCTACAAGGAAGTGAAGCCGATGGTGTTCTCCGGGCTCTACCCGATCGACACCTCGCAGTACGAGCAGCTGCGCGACGCGCTCGCCAAGCTGAAACTGAACGATTCCTCCTTCTCCTACGACCCGGAGACCTCCCTGGCGCTCGGCTTCGGCTTCCGCTGCGGGTTCCTGGGGCTTTTGCACATGGAGATCATCCAGGAGCGCCTGGAGCGCGAGTTCAACCTGGAGCTGATCACCACGGCGCCGACCGTCGTCTACAAGGTGCACAAGCCGGACGGCTCCCTGGTCACCATCCAGAGCGCGAACCAGCTCCCGCCGACCCAGGAGATCGCCTACGTGGAGGAGCCGTTCATCCTCGCCTCGATCCACGTCCCCAACGACTTCGTCGGCGGGATCCTGGCGCTTTGCGAGGAGAAGCGCGGGGTGCAGCGCGAGATCAAGTACCTGACCCCCACCCGCGTCATGGTCGTCTACGAGCTGCCGCTGAACGAGGTGGTGCTCGACTTCTACGACCGGCTGAAATCGATCACCAAGGGGTACGCCTCGCTCGACTACGAACTCCTGGACTACCGGCAGAGCGAACTGGTGCGCCTGAACATCATGATCAACGGCGAGGTGGTCGACGCCCTCTCCCTGATCATCCACAAGGACAAGGCGTACTACAGAGGCCGCGAACTGGTTTCCAAGATGAAGGAGCTGATTCCGCGCCAGATGTTCGAGATCGCCATCCAGGCTGCGGTCGGCGCCAAGGTCATCGCCCGCGAGACCGTGAAGGCGATGCGCAAGGACGTCCTCGCCAAATGCTACGGCGGCGACATCACCAGGAAACGCAAGCTCCTCGAAAAGCAGAAAGAGGGGAAGAAGAGGATGAAGAACGTCGGCAACGTGGAGCTCCCGCAGGAGGCGTTCCTGGCGATCCTCAAGGTAGAAGGTTAGCCACAACCGGACGGCGCACGCCTTCCCATTATTGAAAAGGGGAATTCAAAGATATGGAAGATTACAAGAACGTCTGCAACACCAAGTCCGAGCAGTCGGTGGACAAGGCGGCGAAGCCCGTGAAAGCAAAGCACATCGTCCGGGAATACGCCGAGTCCATCCTGATAGCCGTTCTACTGGCGATGGTGATCCGCACCTTCGTCGTACAGGCGTTCAAGATCCCCTCCGGATCGATGGAAGATACCCTGCTGATCGGGGACCACCTGCTGGTCAACAAGTTCATCTACGGGGCGAAGATCCCCCTGACCGACACGAGGATACTGAAGATCCGCGACCCGCGCCAGGGCGACGTGATAGTGTTCGAGTACCCGGAGGACCCCTCCAAGGACTTCATCAAGCGCGTCGTCGGCGTGCCGGGAGACGTGGTCGAAGTGAAGGACAAGCGGGTCTTCGTGAACGGGAAGCTGTACGCCAACCCGCACGAGGTGCACAAGGAGCAGGACACCATTCCCAAGGAGATGAACCCGAGGGACTTCAAGGACCCGGTCAAGGTGCCCGCCGAATCCTACTTCGTCATGGGCGACAACAGGGACCGTTCCTACGACAGCCGTTTCTGGGGCTTCGTGACCAAGGACAAGATCAAGGGGCTCGCCTTCATCAAGTACTGGTCCTGGGACAAGGAGAAGTTCCGCGTCCGCCTCGGCAACATCGGACGGCTCATCGATTAAGAGGCAGTTCTACGTTCAACGTTCTACGTGACACAAATACACAAAGGGCCTGCTGGATTTTCCAGAGGCCCTTTCTTTTATCCGCCGGCGTCAGGCGGCGCTCCCCTCTCGGACTCCAAGGCCGATTGCCCGCCAAAAAAGCCCCCGTCGCAGGCAACGGGGGCTTTTTAGATTCACAACGTAGAACCTAGAACGTAGAACATAGAACGGGTTTTAGGTGCTATGCCAGGTCCTGGACCGCCTTGTAGATGATGTCGAACAGCTCCGGGATGTCATTCTCGGCGATGCAGGAGAAGGCGATGCGGAGATCGGTCTTGGTGGTGGAGATGGCGCCGACGCCGTACTTGTCCAGGAGGTGCAGGCGCAGCTTCTCGGCATCCACCGTCTTCAGCTTCAGGCACATGAAGTAACCGGAGTTGAAGGGGTAGTAATCCCACGCCTTCTCGTACTTGCCGCTGTTGAGAACCTCCTTGGTCTTCAGGGCGCGTCCCTTCATGATCTGGAACTTCTCTTCCTTTTGCTTCAGGAAATCGGGGGAGCGAAGCGCCTCGATGACGAAGGTCTGCGACGGATGCGGGCAGTTGGAGATGCGGGCACGGATGATGCCCATCGCCTTCTTCTCCAGGGCGTTCATGACCGGTGCGTTCTCGTAGTCGTTGCCGTCCGCAAAGGTGATGAAGCCGGTGCGGAAGCCCCAGACGAATTCCTCCTTGGTGGCGCCGTCGAGCTTCACGGTCAGGATGCGCGGGTGCAGGTTGGCGAGCTTGCCGAACAGGGACTCCTTCAGGCTGTCTTCGTAGAAGAGGCCGAAGTAGGCGTCGTCGGTGATGGCAACCACGTTGCAGCCACCCTCCGCGACTTCCTTGATGGCGGCGACCAGTGCGTCGCCCTCGGCCGGGGTCGGGGTGTAGCCGCTCGGGTTGTTCGGGAAGTTGAGAAGGACGATGACCTTCCCCTTCTCCTCAGCGGAGTTCTGCAGCACGGCCTTGAAGGCGTCGATGTCGTAGCCGCCGTCATGGGTGAAAGTCGGATGCTTCTTCACGATGGCGCCGCTGCAGGTGCCGAAGGTCAGGTTGTAGTTGCCCCAGAGCATGTCCGGCAGGATCAGGTGGTCACCCTTGTCGACGAACATGTCGGCGACGATGGAAAGGCCGTGGGTCAGCGCGTTGGTGACGATCGGGTTGCTGAAGTGCTTGCCGACCTGGCTCGGGTTCTCGCGCAGCATCTTCTCGCGCCAGAGGGAGCGAAGCTCCGGTTTTCCCGCGGGGGGAGCATAGGGATAGATATCCTTCGGATCGAAGGAGGAAAGTTTGTCCTGGATGCAGGAGAGGTACATCGGGCCGCCGTTCTCGGTGGCGATACCGATGGTGGCGTTGAACTTGTGGGCTTTTTCCTTGGCTTCAGCCGACTGGGTAAGGATGCCTTTGGGGAAAAAGAGGTTCTTGCCGAGGTCGGACAGCATCTCCAGTGCGTGGGGGCTGTGCTGGGCTAGAGACTCGTTAAGTTCCGCGGCCAATGGATTCATTAATTCCTCCTGAAGCTTTAATTTGGGTTATCGCCCGGGGGCACGACCGCCTCTGGAGCGGTCATAAAGTCGCCATTAAATCGTTTCACCGTTCAGTTGTCAATGCCTAATGTGAAGATGCAGGCCGATAGTCACCCATCCCCCTCGCCTACACACCCATCCCCCTCCTGTCCTCCCCCTTGAAGGGGGAGGGACGTGTCACCGGTCCAGCAGCATCTCCATCAGCTTGAATCCCGGGGCGACCTTGAGGCCGGTCGCGGCAGCCGAGAGTTCGTCGTACCCTGCCACGCCGGGTTTCGCCTCCTGCTCGCCCGCGTAGATGACGAACGGCACCGGGTCCGAGGTGTGGGTCATGAGCTTGACCGGCGTGGGATGGTCCGGCGCGCAGAGGATCCGGTACTCGCCGTACTGCTTGACCCCTTCCAGCACCGGCCCAACCACCTTCTCGTCGAAGAGCTCGATCGCCTGGATCTTGTCCGCCAGCTTCCCGGAGTGGGAAGCCTCGTCCGGTGCCTCCACGTGCACGAAGACGTAGTCGCGCTCCTTGAGCGCCTCGACTGCGGCCCGGGCCTTGCCGTCGAAGTTGGTGTCGAGGTAGCCGGTGGCGCCGGGGACGTCTATGATGTCAAGCCCGGCGTAGACGCCGATCCCCTTGATGAGGTCGACCGCGGAGATGACGGCGCCGGTGAGGCCGAACCTGGCTTCGAAGCTGTCCATGGCGGGGGCCTTACCCTGCCCCCAGAGCCAGATCGAGTTCGCGGGGGCATGCCCGTCAGCGGCGCGCCGCTTCATCTGCGGGTGGTTGTGGAAGATCATCTGCGAGCTGTTCATCAGGTAGATGAGGCGGTCGGCGCCTTCGCCTGCCGGCATGAACTTGGTGATGTCCTGGCCGCTGATGTCGTGCGGAGGGGTCATCTTCACGCTGGTGAGCCCGTTGTGCCAGACCATGAGGTGCCGGTAGCTGACGCCCGGGTGGAACGAGAACTCCTCGTTGCCGAGCTGGCGCTGCAGTTCCGCTATCAGCTCGCGCCCGTCGTCGGTCGAGATGTGGCCGGCCGAGTAGTCCTCCATGATGAGCTTGCCGCCGCGGGCCTCCAGGTGCACCAGGTTGACTCGGAAGGCGACGTCGTCGGGACCGAGTTCCACACCCATGCTGGCGGCCTCCAGCGGTGAGCGCCCCGTGTAGCACTGGACGGGGTCGTAGCCGAACATGGAGAGGTTGGCCACGTCGCTGCCGGGGGGGTAGCCGCTCGGCACCGTGTGCGCGAGGCCAAGTTGGCCGCGCTTGGCCATGAAATCCATGTTGGGAGTCTTAGCCGCCTGCAGCGGCGTCTTGCCGTCCAATGCCTCGATTGCCTGGTCCGACATGCCGTCGCCCAGCAAAACCACATACTTCATCTGAACATTCCTTTTTCCTGCTTTGGTTTTTGTTTTTCAGGTGGACCCGGTGGACGTGGTGGACCTGGTGGACGTATCGAAAACCTCCAGCCACTTCCACTGCGCCTGCTTTTACACGTTTACCCTCTCGGGTGGAACTCGCCGTGCAGCCGCTTCAGCCTTTCCCGGGTCACATGTGTGTAGATCTGGGTCGAGGAGAGGTCGGCGTGACCGAGCATGATCTGCACGCTCCTCAGATCGGCGCCGTTCTCAAGAAGATGGGTGGCGAAGGAGTGCCTGAGCGTGTGCGGCGAGATGCCGTTCCTCACCCCGGCCTGCAACGCCCTCTTCTTGATGATGTTCCAGAAGGCCTGCCGGGTCATGCCGTCGCCGAGCCTGCTCAAAAAAAGCCGCTGGCTCGTCTTCTCCCTGAGCATCTCGCCCCGCGCCTGGTTCAGATAACCGATCACGGCAAGACAGGCGCTCTCACCCATCGGGACCAGACGCTCCTTGTCCCCCTTCCCTATGGTCATCAGGTACCCGGCGGAAAGGTTCACGTCCCCAAGCTTCAACCCCACCAGCTCGGAGACGCGCAGGCCTGTGGCGTACAGAAGCTCCAGCATCGCCTTGTCGCGCAACTCCACGGCGCCGGTGTCGAGCGGCGAAGAGAGGAGCGCCTCGACCTCCCTCCCGCTCAAGACGGCGGGAAGCCGCAGCACCCCCTTGGGCGCCTCGATGATGGCGGTCGGGTTCAGCTCGCAGTACCCCTCACGGACCAGGAAACGGTGCAACATCCTGAGCGCCGACAGCGCCCTGGCGCGGCTCCTGGGGGAGAGCCCTTCATCCTTCAGCTTCGAGAGATAGCCGGTCACGTCGGAGGGTTTCACCTCCCCGGGCGCCCGGTCTCCCAGGAACTGCAGGTAACGGGTCAGGTCGCGGCTGTAGGCCGTCACCGTGTTGGCCGCGGCCCCCTTCTCCACCAGCAGGTAGTTCAAAAAGAGGTCGAGGAAACGGTCCACTAGCCGTCCACTGCGGCGAGAAGCTCCCTGCGGATCTCCTCGAGCTTCGCCGGATCGGATAGCTTCTGCCCGAAGATGTTCTTCACGTAGAAGACGTCGGCTACCTGGTCGACCTTGGTCGAGATCTTGGAGACGCCGATGTAGAGGCCGAGCCTGGTCAGCGTGCTGGTGATGCTGTACAAAAGCCCCACCTTGTCGTGGGCGTAGATGTCGATGACCGTGTAGTCGGAGGAAACCTCGTTGTCGATCTCGACGCGCGCCGGCGCGATAGGCTTCGCCTTCTCGGTGAGGATGCTGGGACGGTGCCTTTTCGCCACCAGCGTGCTCACCTTGACCTTTCCTTCCAGCACCTGCCGCAGGTCGCTCTCGAAGCGGGCCCAGCGGCTCTCCTCGGTGATGACGAACCCCTGCGGGGAGTTGACCTGGAGGATGTCCAGCACCTTCTCGTTGGTGTTGGTGTGGATCTGCGCGCCCAGGATGTTCATGCCGTTTGCCGCCATCACCCCGGTGATCATCGAGAAGAGCCCGGGGACGTCGTAGGTGCAGACGGTGCAGTTGGTGTACCCCCTCTCCGTCTCGTGGGAGAGCTTCAGCACCAGGAGCTGTTGCGGCAGGGTGAGGAGTACCCGGATGTGTCCGGCGATGACATCGGGGGAATAGGAGAGGACGTGGCGCGTCGTGAGCGCCTGCAGCTCGTCCTTGATGAGCTGGCCGGGGTAGTCGTCGGCCAAGAGGTCGAAGACGGTCCTCTTCACGCGGCGCACCCGATCGCCCGACGCCTCCAGCTTGAAGTCGCCGCGCTCGAGCACCTGGAACGCCTTCTCGTACAGCTCCTGCAGCAAAAGCCCCTTCCACTCGCTCCAGACGTCCGGCCCCACCGCCTTGATGTCGGCGTAGGTGAGGAGGTAGAGCATCTTCAGGTTCTCGCTCTTCTCCATCTGGCGGGCGAACTGGATGATCATCCTCTCGTCGTGCAGGTCGCGCCTCTGCGCGATGTGGGCCAACAGGAGGTGGTTTCTCACCAGGAACTGCAGCCTTTCAGCGTCCTCCTTGGTGAGCCCCATCCGCCGCGCGATGGTCTTGGAGAGTTCCGCGCCTATTTCGGCGTGCCCCCCTCCCCCACCCTTGCCGACGTCATGCAGCATGACGGCGAGGAGCAGCAGCCAGCGCTTGTCCACCTCGAGCGCGAGCTGGGTCAACAGCGGCAGGTCGTCGCGGTGCACGCCGCCCCACAGCTTGGTGATCTCGTCCATGGCGAAGAGGGTGTGGGTGTCGACCGTGTAGATATGGTAGACGTCGTGCTGCACCTTGCAGTAGATCCGCTCGAACTCGGGGATGAACCGGTTCAGGAAACCGAGGTGGTGCATCTGCTGCAGCGTCTCGTAGACCCCCTTGTCGGACTGCAGGATCTTGAAGAAGGAGGCGTTCGCCTCCTTGGAGCGACGGAACTTGTCGTTCACCAGGTCGAGGTTTTCCCGGATCAGCGTCTTGGTCCCCAGGGCGATGGTCACCCCCTGCTTCTGGGCGTGCTCGAAGATCTTCATCAGCCGGGTCGGGTCCTTGGCGATGACCGACTCGTCCGGCACCACCAGCTCCCCCTTCATGACGTAGAAACCCTCACCCACCGGACGGCGGGTGAAGTAGCCGAGGATCTTGCGCGCGGAGTCGTCGCGCTGGCTGCACTTGGTGATGAGCAGCGAGCTGAAGTGCTCGACGCGGTTGGCGTGCAGGTAGAAGTCCTGCATGAACTGCTCGACGGCGAGGGTCTTGCCGCGGTCCTCGTAGCCGAAGAAGCGGGCCATGGAGGTCTGCGTCTCGAAGGTGAGCTGGTCGTTCTTCCTGCCGGCCAGGTAGTGGAGTTCGTTGCGGATGCGCCAGAGGTAGTTGAGCGAGCTGTAGTACATCCCCAGCTCATCCTCGGAGAGGACCCCCTTGATCACCAGCTCGCGCGGCTCGTCCACCTTGTACTTGATCTTGGCCACCCACATCGCGGTGTGGAGGTCGCGCAGGCACCCCTCCCCTTCCTTGATGTTGGGCTCCAGGATGTAGACGCTGGAGCCGTACTTCTCGCGCCTCTTCTTCAGCTCGTCCAGCTTCTCGGTGATGAAGGAGTCGCTTCTCTTGGCGAGCACCTGGGTCACCATCAGCTTCTTCAGGTCGCGGAAGAGGTGCTCGCTGCCGGTGAGAAAGCGCGAATCCAGAAGCGCCGTCTTCACCGTGACGTCGTTCCCCGCCATCTCGACGCAGTCCGAGAGCGTCCTGACCGAGTAGCCGACGTCCAGCCGGAGGTCCCAAAGGAAGTAGAGCAGACGGTTCGCCGCCTCCTCGACCACCTTGGTCTCCTTGCCGCTGTAGAGGAACAGGAGGTCGAGGTCGGAGTACGGGTTCAGCTCCCGCCGGCCGTAGCCGCCGACGGCGACCAGCGCGAGCTGCCCGGTCTTGTGCATCTGCAGGTCGTCGGAGAGCGCCGTGAAGAGCCGGGTCACCAGCGCGTCGGTCATCGCGGTTATCGACTGCACCACCGAGATGCCGTCCTCACCCTCCCGGTGACCGCGCTTGGACTCCTCGCGGAAATGCTCGAGGAATTCGCGCGCGGCGGCCAGGTAGGCGCCGCGCTTCTCCTCGAAGCTCTTTCCCTCCTGCTTCAGGTCCTGCGAGAGGTATGCATTTATGTTGAGGCGCATTACTCTTCCTTGGCGATCCTTACCACCTGCAGCACTCCGGGGAACGCCTGGATGTCAGCCTCGGGAATGGTCTCGGTGTCGCCGATGACGCCGATGATGACCCTGTTTGCTCCCGTGGATTGGTGTATGTCGAAGCCTCGTTCGATGAGGTACGCCTTTATCTCTTCCTGGGCCCTTTCGTCGGCCTGTTTCCGCATTACAATCAGCACCTGGACAACCTCCCTTTACCTCAATGGTCCCCTCTGGTCATGATCCGCTCGAGGCGGCGCGATTCGTCTACCACCCTCTCGAAGAGCCGCACGATCGCCTGGTCGTCCAGGGGGCCGGGGTTCTCCGCGGTCATGCGGGCGAATATCCTCTTCTCCCTGGCGGGATCGTAGATCGGGAGGTCGAGCCCCTTCTTGAGTTCGCCGATGGCGAGGGCAAGGGAAGCTCTCTCGTTGAAGATCCTTAAAAGATCGCCGTCCAGCCGGTCTATCTGCTCCCTGATTTCGTCTATGGTCATGGGGGGCCTCAGAACTTCTTCTTGATGTGGGTGTCGCGCTTCCAGTTGGCGTCGTCGACACCCGGATAGTCGATGTTGTAGTTGAGGCCGCGCGACTCCTTCCTGAGCATGGCGCAGGAGACGATGAGTTGCGCGACGGTGGCGATGTTACGCAGTTCGATGAGGTCCGAGGTGACGATGAAGTTCCAGTAGTACTCCTCGATCTCGTCCTGGATCAGCTCGATGCGGCGCATGGCGCGGGCCAGCCGCTTGTCGCTTCTCACGATGCCGACGTAGTTCCACATGAAGCGCCTGATCTCGTCCCAGTTCTGGGAGACCACCACCATCTCGTCCGAGTTGGTCGCGGTGCCGCAGTCCCACTCGGGGATCACGGGGAAGGAGAAGGTCTCGTCCTTGAGCACCTGGGTTGCGTGCTGGTAGGCGCGTCCGGCGTAGACGGCCGCCTCCAGGAGCGAGTTGCTGGCCAGGCGGTTGCCGCCGTGCAGACCGGTGAAGGCGACCTCGCCGATGGCGTAGAGGTGCTTCACGTCCGTCTCCGCGTTGAAATCGACCGAGACCCCGCCGCAGAGGTAGTGCGCCGCCGGGACCACCGGGATCATCTCGGTCGCCATGTCGATGCCGTAGTCGAGGCAGGTCTGGTAGATGTTCGGGAAGCGCGAGGTGATGTACTCCGCGCCGCGGTGCCTGATGTCGAGGTAGACGCAGTCGTCGCCGTAGGTCTTCATTTCGTTGTCGATGGCGCGGGCCACGATGTCGCGGGGAGCCAGGTCCTTCAGCGGGTGGTAGCGCTCCATGAAGGCGGTCCCGTCGCGGCGCTTCAGGATCGCCCCCTCGCCCCTCACCGCCTCGGAGATCAGGAAGGAGCGGGCGTTGGGATGGTAGAGCGTCGTCGGGTGGAACTGCATGAACTCCATGTTGGCTATGGTTGCGCCGGCGCGGTAGGCCATGGCGACGCCGTCGCCGGTCGCCACGTCCGGGTTGCAGGTGTAGAGGTACACCTTGCCGGCGCCCCCCGAGGCGAGGAGCGTGATGCGCGAGGCGAAGGTCTTCACCACTCCCGTCTTGATGTCGAGGACGTGGGCGCCGAGGCAGCGGTTCTCTTCCAGGTTCTTCTTGAGCACCTTCGACTCGGTGACCAGGTCGATGGCGATGTGGTTCTCGTGGATGGTTATGTTTTCGTGGGCGCGGGCGGCGACGACCAGGGCGCGCTCGATCTCGCGGCCGGTTATGTCCTCCGCGTGCAGGATGCGCCGCGCGCTGTGCCCCCCCTCGCGGGTGAGGTCGTAGACATCGCCGCTCTTGGTGAACTGGACCCCCCACTCGATCAGGTTGGCGATGACCTGCGGACCCTCCTCGACCACCATGCGCACCACGTCCTCGTGGCAGATCCCGGCGCCGGCCACCAGCGTATCCTGGACATGGGCGTCGAAGGTGTCCTCTTTCGAGGAGACCGTGGCGATCCCCCCCTGCGCGTAGTTCGTGGCCGATTCGGATATATCGCGCTTGGTGACCACAGCGACCTTGCCGTGCGCCGCCGCCTGCAGCGCAAAGGACAGTCCCGCTATGCCGCTGCCGATCACCAGAAAATCACTCTGCACCTTCATGACTCCCCCGATCGCATATTTGTGTATGCGTTTAATTGGAAAACCGGCAAATTATTGATCCCCCAATAATTTTTGTCAAGACTTTTGACAGGTTATCGGACGGGCACGGCACATTAGACCTTGAATTATCGCGTTTATTGGTCTATATATTTTGAGGGCAATTTTCCTCTCCCATTAAAACAAGGAAGCGCATGTACTTAAAGTCGCACCGTCTCCTTTTGGCAGCCGCAATGGCGCTGGCAGCGATGGTCTCTTCCCTGCCGGCCCCGGCTCGCGCCGATATCTATCGTTACGAAGATCCCGAAGGCACCGTCCACTTCACCGATGCGCCGACCGACAACCGGTTCAAGGTGTTCATGAGGGATATCAAGAAAGACAAGAAACTAAGGACGGCCTTCAAGCTCCCGGGCTACGCCAGGAACCCGGCCGAATTCGAACCGATCATAACCTCCTGCTCCCGCCAGTACGGCGTCGACAGCTCGCTGGTCAAGGCGGTGATCCACGCCGAATCCGGCTACAACCCGTCGGCCGTCTCGCCCAAGGGGGCGCAGGGTCTCATGCAGCTCATGCCCAAGACCGCGCAGGGGCTCAAGGTGGCAGATTCGTTCAACCCCTCCGACAACATCCGCGGCGGTGTGCGCTACCTCAGATTCCTCCTGGACACCTTCAAGGGGAACGAGTCGCTGGCGCTGGCGGCCTACAACTGCGGCCTCGGCTCGGTGGCTAAATACGGCGGCATCCCCCCCTACCCTGAAACCCAGACCTACGTGACCAAGGTGTTGAGCTACAGGAACAACTACAGATAGCGTAAAGGCCGAGCATGCCGAGATCGACCCCAGCCCAGATAATGAACATCCCGAACATCCTGACCATGCTGCGCATCGCGGCCATCCCGCTTCTGTGCGTCCTGCTCATGTCGCCGGATCGCGACAACGGCTTCTGGGCCGCCGCCCTTTTTGCCGCCGCCTCCGTCACCGACTGGCTGGACGGCTACCTTGCGAGGCGGATGGGTATCGTCACCGTGTTCGGGAAGTTCCTCGACCCGATCGCGGACAAGCTGATCGTCATGTCCGCGCTGATCATGATCCTCCCCTTCGACCGGGTACCCGCCTGGATGGTGCTGGTCATCCTGGGGCGCGAGATCATCATCACCGGCCTGCGCGGCATCGCCTCCACAGAGGGGATCGTCATCTCCGCCAGCAACCTCGGCAAGTTCAAGACCATCTTCCAACTGGTCGCCATCATAGGGCTATTGCTGCACTACGACTACCGGTGGTTCTTTTCCATCGACCATCCGCTCTTGGTCGTCAACATGCACAACGTGGGGATGTTCTATCTCTGGATCGCCACGGTGATAACCATCTGGTCCGGCGTGGATTACCTCAACAAGTTCGCCAAGGTGATCGCGAAGTAGAAAATTTCCCGTTGACATGGAACCTGAATCAGGTTATAAACGGGCTCCTTCGATGCAAACGGCGGCATCGCCAAGTGGTAAGGCAAAGGACTGCAAATCCTTTATTCCC
>DNJC01000026.1 GCA_003490025.1 Geobacter sp.
CCTACTGATGAGGGAGGGCAGGGGTAACCCTGCTCTCTACTCTACCCCTACTGTCTGTCCCCCTACTGTCTACTGTTTAATCTGATATGTGTCCCCCCTACTGTTGGTGATGTGGGAAGTGGTGCAGGATTTTCAAGGGCATTTATGATCCGCCTTTAGTCCCATTGAGGATTCCACGAATTACAACCTGTAATCTGATCGAAAGCCAGTCCCCCAACAATAGTTCCAACAGATGTCAATGACACTCCCGCAAGACCAAATCCCCAACATATCTGCAAATGCTGGACTATTTCCAGATCGTATAAAGGCACTTCAAGGTAATCGGTGACACCCTTCATCTGAAGCAGCAAAATAAGATCCCGTTCGGAAGTCGGATCATAACTAGCACATGCAATGGCAACGAGGTGTCGAGCATCTAACTCATTGAATTCGAAGTCAGAGAATGGTTCCAGCCCGGTTTCGATCCAGCGACGAAATTGGGAAGATGTTAATTTCACGGTAGGTCTTGCGTATTCTGTAAATGAGCACAATCCCATCAACATGAGCTGACGAGATGTAGACCTTGCAATAGCATCGCTTGCCAGTTGTGAAGCAAGGGAAAGCGTTGTTTCAGCCTTTGATGTAAGGCGATTTGCGATAAGTTGTGAAAGTAAATCATGTTTTGCTTTGTCATCAGTTTGTGCAGCATTTATAATTGTCTGCTGGAGTAATGATGAAAACTGTGGGTGTTGTTCCGTAGCAGCGATGACTTCAGGATTGATCTGGCTTTTATCCTCGAGGACTTTGATTTTTTTTGCTAGCTCCTCAATAAAACTAGCGGCATTATTCCTGGCATTCTCTTGTGCTTTAGCTGCATGTGAGCCGAAGCGTTCGGATAACCAACGTTCTCCGCAATCCCACGCCTTTTCTGTGAACTTCCCAGCAGTCCCCCCGACTGCGGCAGCTATAGCAATGATTGATAATGGGTCACTCATATGAAATCCCTCGTTTGTGTGCCAACGGTATCCCCCTGTGCCGCGAGCATCAGCGAGACGGCTCCAGTGGCGTGTTCAAGTAAGCCGCTGACGCGCTGTAGAACAGTTCTACTACCTCGCGGATCGTCTTCGTACCGTAGACGACGCCGAGGCCTAGCCGCTGGACAGAGCCAAGGGCGGAGTCCGCTATCGGAATCGAGCCCGATACAACACCTAAAACATATGGGATTTTCTTCGCACTGCTGACTACGGTTTCGCCGCGTGCTCCTAGGGTAGTTGGTTGAGGCGCAAGTATAACGACACTTCCACTAGAACCGGGAAAAACCCCAGCATCTATTAAAAATCCGTCGATACGTTCGGGGAGTCCATACTGTCTTCGCAGCCGCTCATTGAATGCATACCCTTGGTTGGGGGACGTCGCGAGCACGCCACGTCGGAGTATAGGGGAGACGTTCCGTTGGTCGAAGATACCGTCGGGGTACCCCAGGAGAAATATGTCATCGCCTATCGAGATGTGTTCATCCTTGAGACGCTCGTCTGTCACCAGTAAATCGTACGGCAGCCACACTCCTTCGATCCCTTGTCGTGCCACCTGTTCAGTAATATTTACGGCTGCAACGTCGTAACCAGGATTCGGATGAAACCGCACCGTCGGCAGATACTGCTTTTTTTTGTTGTAGATGGGAACCGGCAGATCTTGAACTTGCGGGTTCGCTGCCGATTTGATGTTGACACGAATAGTGATGTTGTCTGGGCCTGTCGGTGAGGGGAGGACGTGTTTGTTCGTGATGAGGTAGACCTGTCCCTGATTATCACTCACCGGCCGGAACAGAAGAAAACCTGATCCAACACTCTGCGACATCGGGCCAGTCGAGAATGCGACCAAAACAGTACTTCTGAGGAAGGCGTCGTCCAGTGCTTGACTATAAGCCGTGTGCGGCATCCCGGCACAGAACAGTGCAACGAAAATAATCTTTATCAGTCGGGCGGGCATATCCACTCCTTTGCGTTTAGCTTAACTCGTGATTCACCGGAATTCCGGGCTCCTCGCTATTTCGAGTGGGTAATGGTATGACAGAGGGTCATATCACTACCGGAGGTTTTACGACTGTATGAATCCAGAATCATTGTTCAGCATAGCTCTTGGCATTACTCCCGGGTGAAGTGCCCGAATTCTGGCTGTGGACTGAAGCAGGTTTCTGTTCCCTGGGCGCGGGCTGGCTCCGGTTTTACCCTTCTCTTCGAGGCGTTGGTCATGGCCTTGGTTCGAGAAATGCCGGTCAATGCGGCTGCAGCCCTTTTGGGGGAGCACGACACCCGCATGTGGCGCGTTCTCGACCATTACGTACAGAGTGCCCGTGCGCAGGCCGATTACTCGGGGGGCCGCCGCGTCGGCATTGATGAAACCTCAGCTCGCAGGGGGCGGCGGCCGAAGGGGACGCTGGTCAGTTGGTTGAGTTCCTCGTGAGAGTGTTGAGCTTGACTTCGGAAGTCGGAGCAACTCGACGAAGTGACCAACGTTCCCCCTCCGTCCAAGTTTTGAGTTCCGAATAATTTTTTCTTCAGTTAATTGAGGAGAATCAAAATAATTTCCATTCATAACCGATCCTTTTTGAATTTCTTGGCAACTGGCACTTCCCCCCGGTTGAAATGGAAAGGTAACTTCCTCAATTATCTTATGCTGCAAAAAGTTTTGCTTAAATTTTGCCCTTCAAGTGTAGTACCATGAAAATTCCATTGTGGATGCGAGCGCGCTAGAATCATCTCCTCGACGTAATGCCTTAATGATTCAGGAATTACTTCTATGAAAGACAGAGCAATATCATAACCGAGAGATACATGGCTTTGGATATCATCAAACTTAGATCCTGTAAATTTACCACTTTTAGTATTCTTATTTCTCCAGACTAGGTGAGATCTAATTCGCTGCCTGAGCACCGTACCTTTAGCCTGACCAACATACTTTAAACTCCAATCCGTGTTCGGCTTTGCAACATATATGGCATAGACTCCGCCCCTTCCTGACAGGCTTGA
The DNA here is from genome assembly GCA_003490025.1 of Geobacter sp. GTDB lineage: Bacteria > Desulfobacterota > Desulfuromonadia > Geobacterales > Geobacteraceae > Geomonas. Next base: position 3,009 of record DNJC01000026.1, read on the forward strand.
CAAAGTTTCCGCGTTTAACGTGTCAATTTCTTCCGTATACAATTCCCACAGCTTTATAGCTTTGCTGCCGTGAAGTGCAGAGGGATATTTGATTTCGTGGATAGTCTCCCGCAGCGATTCTTTACACTTCTGCAGCAAGACTTGAAGGGGGTCTTGGTCTGTCATCGGTAGATATTTGACTTTTTCAAACATGGCAGCTCCGCTGGTCGATTAATAATCCATACATTAATTTCAGTTTTCCTCTATCCAACATAGAAATGACCGCAATTCCGGTGTTCCGCCAGCAAATTCGCTGAAGTTAGAAGCCGATTAATCTGCGATTTGACCCAAGTTGTGGCGTGGCAGAATATGCTTGGTGATAAATGTTCCAAATGGCGGGTTGGCCAGAATTCCGGTCAACAGCCAACGTGTTCAAGAGAAAGATCAGACCTCGGCGCCGCGGAGGGGTGAGGGGCCGTCGCAGGTTAACATGCTGAGGGGACGTTAACAATGAAAAGTTCTTATAGAAGCGCTATTTTCAATGAAAAGGAGATGCCTACGGTTTGCTTGGAACCGCATTGATATGTCTGTGGGAAAAAGCTTGAGGAGCCGATGGTGACGTGTGCCTTGGAGGCAAATCACTTCATGTGAAGCCACCGCCCGGCTATAGGCGATACTCGTAGGGAAATCTTGACAGGTCTACTGGGAATGCGGTTGCGGCGCGTCTGAAAATGAAGCGTTTTTGGGGGGAGCGACGAATTCCAGAGTAAAAGCGACGATTTTTAGGTGAAAATCATCGCTTTATGTAAAAAAGCTGCAATTCCGGGACAAAAATCGTCGCTTTTTCTGAAGAAGCTGCAATTTTTGCTCTAGAATTGTCGCTTTTTCCAAAAAATCGACGATTTTTACTGCAGGGTGATAGTCCCGACCAGGAAGGATGCATTTCTCATGTCATCCTCGTCGGTTTCGGCGATGGGATGACCGGACGAAACAGCGACTGACGGCGCGAGGGGGGCAAAACGTTGAAGGGGGACGGGGATGCCCCGCTTGGGATCTGAACCAAGCGGGGCATTGAATGATGTAGGGTATCAGATGGGTTCCAAGCTTATCCAGTTGGACCAAGGCCCGGCCTCACGACCACGCATCGCCCTGATCCTCAACACGTTAAACTTCGACCGGTTCAGTCCCGTGATAAGTATTGCTTTGCAACTGGTCGAGGATGTAACCAGCCTCCAGTTCGCCTCAACGGAGGGATCGCCATCGCAGCCCCAAAGCTGATATCCCTTTGCACCTGGGAGCCTCGAGACCGAAGCAAAAAGTTGCCCCTTCGGGTCAAAAAAGATTTTGAAATCACGGCACGCGGTTAAAGGGGTTTGGACGGCTGCTGTTTTCTCCATGAAACGACTCAGGCCGAGCGACTCCGGCACGGTGGGGTCTTTGACGGCGACCACCTTGGCCAAGCCGAGGATCAGGGAAAGATCGGCTATGACTGCCTGCCTATCTGCCTCGAACGCTTCAACTTTCTCAGCATCTCCTTTCAAGACACCCGGGTAGCCCGCCTCGAAACGGTTGTGGAGTTCGGTAAACCCCTCTGGGGTCGGGAGAAGTGACAATAAATAGGCGTATCTCTGCGGGGTGAACGCTTCGGCCACTGCCGCAGATTTTGCAATCATCTCGGGATCGTTCGCATTGTTGAATGGCATCAGCGAGACCTCCTTTAGAAAAATTTAATCCGATAGTACTGCTATCGTTCAGAAGGTCAAGCGACTATTTTCCCGCCACTCCATCACGGCCGGAGATGAACTGGATTACCGTGATCTTCCGCAGGCAGCAGTGAAGTCTCCCCCCTTTGCAAGCTTCGAATCCTCCTGAATCCCCCTTTGCCAAAGGGGGACTTCCTAGCCGTGTACGACACTGGTTAAGGCGTTCCGGTTCTCGAGCTTCTCTGCGCCGAAACGTCCTCTAGCTTCCTGATCACTCGGTAATGCTGGAGAGGTATTCTGAGGGGAGCCTTTCTATGGAGAGGCGTGTTTTTGTTGCCGTTCGTCCGAAGGTGTTATACTATTCTAGTCGTTCTAACTAGAATTAGTGAGGCATAGAGATGACACGATTTAAACACGACTATTTAATGCCGAATTTCTGGCGCTTACAGACCGCTAAAGCTCGCTTTAGTGAGGTGGTTAAGCGCGCCAAAGCGGACGGGCCACAACATGTTACCGTCTATGGGCGAGATGAAGTGGTCATCATCTCCACTGAAGAGTTCCGACGGCTCACAGGAGGAGTTACGGGGCAAGCTCTTATAGAAGCCCTCCAGTCATCGCCGTACCGGGACATGGATATCGAACCAACGCGCATGGCAATGCCAGTTAGAGAGGTTGAATTGTGAGGCAATGGCTACTGGACACCAATATCCTCTCCGAAATCCGGAAGCCCAAGCCAGAGCCTAAGGTTGTTGATTTCGTCAAACAACAACCCATTGAGAGTCTATTTGTCAGTACTGTGACCTTTGCTGAGATCCGTTTTGGTATTGAAGTGCTCGCTGATGCCGCACGTCGGGCTGAATTGAACGATTGGCTTACCCTCAAGGTGCGGCCTATGTTCGATTCGCGGGTCTTAGAGGTAAGTGAAGATGTGATGTTTAAGTGGAGATTGCTTGTTGACGTCGGTCGGAAACAGGGCCACACATTCACGCAACCAGACCTGATCATCGCCGCCACTGCGATCGTTCACGGCATGACGGTTGTCACGCGGGACAGCTCGGACTATGCGCTCACTCGAGCCTCGCTTTTCAATCCCTGGACAGACCCCGTTCCCTCCTGAGAGAAGTCCGCGCCAACAAATTTCCCTTCAGTTCAAGAGACTCAGGCTTTACAACGTTACCAACGTGCCTCATGGACGGCCCCGATTTATACGTCGGGAAAGGAAACGATGGCCGAGGCGCATGAAACTACCCGCCACTGCGGCGGGCCTGGGGATGTCTCAGGCAAAGAGCGGAACACTGGCGCCCAGGCCGTGAACGACGCTGGTGAAGGCGTTCCGGTTCTCTAGCTTCTCTGCGCCGAAACGCTCTTCGAAAAGCGCCCTGATGAACGGGATGCGCGAGGTCCCACCGGTGAGAAAGACGGTGTCGATTTTGCCGTGCGGGACTCCGGATCTGACGAGTACGTCGTCTATGCATCCCGCGATCTGCGCAAGGTTGCGGGCGTTGATAGCCTCGAACTCTTCCTTGGTTATCTTCTCCGAAATTGCCAGATCGCGCGCCTTGAAGCTCACTTCGGTCAGGTCAAGCTGTGACAGCTCGCATTTCGCCTTCTCGATCGATCTGAAGAGGGAGAAGCCGTAATTGTCGCTGATAAGGTGCTCCAGGTTTTCGATGGAGCCCCTGTTGGTGGCGGCATTTTTGATGAGCCTGATCTGCTCCCTGATCTTTCTCGCCCTCAGCAAGGGAATCCTGTGCCACTGGCACAGGGTGTAGATGATGCTGTGGGGTATGTCGAACAGCTCTTCCTTCCCCATCCCCTTGTACTGGACTCCGCGACCGAAGTATTTGGCGATCTTTTCCCACATGATCTGGGAATCGAATTTATCGCCCGCGGTGTAGACGCCGCCCAGCGAGAGGACGTCGCTGCGCCGGTCGGAGCGGGCAAAGGCGCCACCTTTGACCCGGATCACGGTGAAGTCGGAGGTCCCTCCGCCAAAATCGCCGATGAAGACGAGCTTTTCCGCGCCTGCCGGCAGGGACTCCTCGAAGGAAAGCGCCGCTGCCACCGGCTCGAACTGAAAGAAGATATGCCTGAAGCCGGCCTTGCGGGCGGCTTTCTCAAGCCGGCTCTGCGCCAGGGCATCCTTCTCGGGGTCCTCGGAAAAGAGCACTGGACGCCCAAGCACCACGCTGTCCACCGTGCACCCGACCCGCGCTTCGCCCTTGGCCTTGATCTTCCTGAGGATGATGGCGATGAGATCCTCGATGCAGTATTTCTTGCCGAACACCTCGGTCCCTTCGAAACTCCTGTTGGGGAGAAAGTTCTTTATGGACTGCATGAAGCGACCCGCCGCCCCGTCGTTCACGTAGTGGTTGATCGCCTCCTGCCCTGCAAAAACCTCGTCGTCCTCGTTGAAGTAGAGGACCGACCGCATAAGCGACGGGTTGCCGCTGTACTCGTCTATGTCGATGATCTCGACCTTGCCGTCACGGTAAATGGAAAGAGCCGAATTGGTGGTGCCAAAGTCGACACCGAATACTACCTGCATGCTTACTCCTGGAGAAAAAAACGGCAAGGCCGGGTACCAAGACCCGCCTTGCCGTAAGGTGCTCGATGTGCCTCGCGTATTGGCGCTAGCCGTTACGGAGGGTTGATGTCGTGTTGTAGCGTTAATGCTGCCGTGCTTAACGATGCGGTCCTATTTTTACCAGAAAGAGGCGGGTAGGTGCAAGCGGTTATCGCAGCAGGGGCAGATGGTGACTGGCGGCATCGGTACCCAATCACGCACTGTGAGCCTTGTGTCTTTTGGGAAGGCTATCTGGCTGCCAGCGCGGTCTCGCGCACCCGGCGCGCCAGCTCTGCGCCGCGCGAGACGAGGAGCCGCCGGTCCATTTCTAAGAGGGCTCCCTTGAATTCTACCGGCTCCAGGAACTGCCACTTCATTTTCTGGCGCTCCACGATCTCGTCCAACTCCCGCTGTGCGCCGCCCGACCAGCCGTAGCTTCCCGTCCTGAGGGCGAGCTTGCCGATCATCTGCTTGCGCCCCAGCTCATCGACCACCGCCGCCATGGGAGGAAACATCTTGAACTCGTAGGTGGGCATGGCCAGCACGACACCCGTGGAGCGCCACACGGAGGCCAGAATGTCGCTGATGTGGCTCTGGGGCACCTGGTGCACGATTGCTTTCACTCCTTCCGAGGCAATCCCCTCCAGAATCGGCGCAACCGCCTTCTCCGTATTGCCGTACATGCTCCCCCACAACACCGTCACCACAGGCTCCGCCGGTCCCGCAAAGTAAGAGGCGAAGCGCTCGTACAGTGAGACGATCCGCTTCGGATCGCGCCGCCATACCAGACCGTGGCCCGGAGCAACGATCCGCGCCTGCAGATGCTCCAGCTTTTTGATGGCCCGGGTAACGGAAGGGGAGAAGCGGCACACTATGTTGGCGTAATAGCGCAACGCCTCCTTCTCGAAAAAGCGCAGTTGCTCCTCGTCCAGCTGATCGTCGTACGGGGAGCTGCCGATGGCGCCGTAGCCGCCGAAGGCGTCGCAGGACATCAGGGTGCCGGTGGATTCCTCGAAGGTCACCATGGTGTCCGGCCAGTGCAGGTTCGGTGTTTCCTCGAAGAGGAGCTTCATCCCGTCCCCGAGGTCGATGCTGTCGCCGGAAGATACGGTGCGGTACTTGATGTCCAGTCCGTAAAAGGCATTGGCCAGTTCCTGCCCCTTCTGGGTAATCACCACCTCGAAGTTGTTGGTGATCTTTTGAAATGACTTGAGCCACCCCGTGTGGTCGGGTTCGGTGTGATTGATGATCACGTAGCGGATGTCCTTGACGTCGACGCCGATCTCGTCCATCTGGGCGTACAGCGTCTCAGGCACCCCGTCCCAATCGCAGACGCCGTCCACGATGGCCACCTCGCGCCCTTTGACCACGTACGAATTCATGGAGCATCCGTGCGGCAGGGGCCATATCCCTTCGAAAAGTGTGTCGGACTCGATGTTGGCCGAGAGCCGGAAAATCTTGTCGGTAACCTGTGAGGCCTGCATACTCTGTTTCTCCTTTCTAGATGACGTCAATCCATCTAGCACGACACATGCCACTGTTCTTCGGAGAAGGAATCCCGCATCACACCTGCGAAACCGCTACCCGAATGTAACATCTGTTAGATAAATGAGCGCAGGGTTGCTCAATACTGAGGCAGAGAGCCTCTAAGCCCTCTGGCCAGCCGCAATTTGGCGCAAATGGCTGATGTCGCGCAGCGGTGGTGCTCCAAACAACCGATTGTACTCGCGGCTGAACTGCGAAGGACTTTCATAGCCCACATTAAACGCTGCAGTTGCCGCATCCAACCGTTCTGTAAGCATTAGCCGCCTGGCTTCATTCAAGCGCAGCTGCTTTTGAAACTGCAAGGGGCTTAACGCTGTCATCGACCGGAAGTGGTGATGAAACGTGGAACTGCTCATGCGCGCCTGTTCCGCGAGATCTTCGATATGCAACGGCTGCGCATAGTTACTCTTCAGCCAATCGATAGCCCGCGCTATCTGTTGACTCTGGCTCCCCGCCGAAGCTATCTGGCGCAGGCGGGCACCCTGATCGCCCACAAGCAGACGGTAGATGATTTCCCGCTCGATAACCGGCGCCAGGATCGGAATGTCCTTCTCGTCGGCAAGCAGTTCGATCAACCGCTGGAAGGCGTTGAGCAGCGGCAGCGTTACCTCGCCGGTCGCCATGCCGCGGCTTGATTGCTGCGCACGCGGCTGCGGCAGGTTGCTGTCCACCATCAGTTGTGAAATCTCGCGCAGATCGAGTTTGAGCCTGAGCCCGAGGTAAGGCTTCTGCGGACTCGCTTCGAGAATCTCCACAATGGTCGGCAGGTGCACGGACGTGATCAGATAGTTGTGCGCGTCATAGACGTAGGTATCGTCTCCGAGCAGCACCCGCTTGGACCCTTGCGCGATCAGGCATATGCTCGGTTCATACATGCCGCTGAACGGCTCGGTCGGTCGATCCCTTCGGAACAGCGACAACGCGGGGATCGGCGTCGTGAACAGCTCCCCGTCTTCGGTGCATCGAGCAATGCTCTTCGCCAGAGCCGTAAGGGCAACTTCCATGCTGTTACTGTCGACATCCTGCATTGCGGTCTCGTTTCGCATACATTCCTCCTGCATGAATACTACCCGACCCCTTTGGGCGTTACAACATGTTTCCAGAGGCTAGCACGATCAGGCAAGAAATCGGCAGGATCGTTCTACATCCCCCTGTTTGCTCGGGCGTAGGATACGTCTACTATGCGCCAGCCAAATCCACCGGAGGGTTGGCGGAGATATCGTAGAGATAGGTCGACTGCCCCCTCGTGGACATATTTCAATTGATAACAACTAACGCGGCATGCTAGGATGCAGCCCGAGTAACGGCTGCATTCCCCGTCGTTTCGTCCAGGGAGGAACATGCCTGCTATCACCCTGACCTGCCCCGTCTGTCAATTCTCCAAGCAGATGGACGTCAGCGTCGAACCGCGGCCGGGTACCACGGTCACCTGTCCCGCCTGCAAGTCCTTGTTCCCCTTCGAGTCCAACCATCCTGGCACAGACTCCGGTGCAGGGGACATCCCCCCTTCGCTTCCGGGAGACGGAGCGGCCCCGCCACCCGCGCAACCGGCCCGCCAGGAACGCCGCACCCTCACCTTCGAATTCACCGGCAATGCCAGGGAATACTTCGGCATCTGGATCGTCAACACGCTGCTGCGCATCGTCACTCTCGGTTTCTATTCCCCTTGGGCTAAGGTGCGCAAGCGGCGCTACTTTTACGGCAACACCCTCCTCGACGGAGCCCACTTCGATTTCCTCGCCGACCCTTGGGCGATCCTGAAGGGGTGGTTCATCGCCGGCCTGTTTTTCAGCCTCTACTCCCTTACCTCGCGGATCAGCCCTCTGGTCGGCTCCGCCTTCATGCTGGTTTTCCTGGGCGTCTTCCCCTGGGTCGTGGTCAGGTCGCGCATCTTCAACCTGAGGAACACCGCCCACCGCAATATCCGTTTCGGGTTCAACGCCGACTACCGCGAGGCGTACCGGGTTTTCCTCTGGTGGCAGTTGCTGCTTCCCTTTACGATGGGACTCCTCGCGCCGTATATCTCTTACCGCCAGAAGCGTTTCCTGGTGGAGAACAGCCGCTTCGGCACTACCCCGTTTCGCTTCCACGCGACCCCCGGCGACTACTTCCGGATTTTTCTTCCCCTCGTCATCCTGATGCCCATTGCCGCCGCCGCGGCCGTCGGCGTCGTACTGCTCAAGCCCAACGCTCTTACCCTGGCGCTTCCCGCTGGGCTCTTCCTGGTCGTGTATCTCGTCGCCGCCGTGTATGTCCGGACCGCTCTCACCAACCTGACCTGGAGTTCGACGAGCTTGGGAAAGCACCGGTTCACCTGCGCCCTCAGGCTGCGCGATCTGCTCTGGATCTACCTCTCCAACGCGGTTGCCGTCCTCTGCAGCCTGGGACTGCTGGCGCCTTGGGCTGCGGTCCGCCTGGTACGCTATCGTCTGGAGCGCCTCACCGCATCGGGTGTGGGCGGCTTTGACGTCATCCTCGCCTCGGCGGACCGGCAGGTCGGCGCCGCCCCGGAGGAGTTGGGGGACATGCTGGGGTTCGATTTAGGCCTATGAGGGATTCCTGCACCGCAATATGGTACGACGGCCGCACCTCTCAGCAGCGCGAGGTAACGGTACGCCTTGTCGAGGGCTCGTTGTCGCTATCGGGACCGGGGGGCGATCGCTTGTACGCCCTGGCAGAGGTCGACATCGACCCGCCTCTGGGCAGGGTGAGGCGCACGCTGCGCTTTCCGGACGGCGCCGCCGCCGAGACGGACGCTGCTGACTTCGTGGAGGAACTGCTGCGCAAGCAGGGGAAGAGGAGAGCCCTGCGTGGCGTGCACCGCTGGGAGATGAGCCTTGTCAGGGCGCTGGCGGCGCTGGCGGCGACGCTCCTCATCGTCCTTGGCTTTCTACGTTTCGGTGTTCCCTTTCTGGCGCAGAAGGTAGCCTTTGCCCTCCCCGCGGCAACCGAGGAATTGATCGGTCGGGAGACCCTGCAGATCCTGGACAAGGTGGCCATCCAACCAAGCGCGCTCCCCCCGCAACGCAGGGAGGAGTTGACGCGTCGTTTCCGCTCCATGACCGCAGGTCACCCGGAACGCAAGCGGTGGCGCCTGGAGTTTCGCGCTTCCAAGACCATAGGCGCCAATGCCTTTGCCCTGCCGTCTGGGATCGTCGTCATGACCGACCGGATGGTAGAATTGGCCGAAAACGACGACCAGGTCGTCGGCGTGCTGGCGCATGAGATCGGGCATCTGACCCACAGGCACGCGCTGCGCCATCTGCTGCAGAATTCCGTCACTGCCCTGGTGGTCGCCACCCTGACGGGAGATATCGTCTCGGCGAGTTCGCTTGCCGCCACGATGCCTACCGTCCTCATCGACGCCAAGTACTCACGCGACTTCGAGCGGGAAGCCGATGCCGCCGCCGTCGAGTACCTGAAGCAGAAGGGGATTCCGGTGCGGCGCTATGCCGAGATCCTGGCGCGGCTCGATGCGGATCATTTCAGAGAGCGCAGCGCCGCCCCCCGCCTGGGGGGATTGATCGACAACCACCCCCTGATGCTGGAGAGGGTGCAAAGGGTGCTGGCCGCCGAGTAGACGCGGGTCCCACAAATTACAAAAGAGGCAGGAATGGGGAGGGGCGCATGAAGGCTTTGTTCAGAACCGGCTTTCTGGTGCTGGCCGTGTGGCTGGGACTGTCGGGAGTTTCTTTCGCCAAACAGGTGTTCCTGGAGGACGGCAGCGTCCTCGACTGCGAGTCCTTTTGGAGGCGCAACGGGCAGCTGGTAGTCAAGGTGAATCGGGATATCGTCCTGGAGTTCGCCCCCGGCGAAGTGGACCTCCGCAAGACCCTGCAGCAGGCAAAACGGAAGACCCCGCATGTGAAGCGGAAGAGCCCCCGGGCCAAGCATCCCAAGGGGGCATCCGCGGTCGGAGTTCCTGCTTCGGCCGCACAGGCCGCCGCAGGCCCGGACCAGGCGAACCCCGTGCAACCGTCGGCGCCGGTGCCGGCCCCGGCTGCAGCGACGATGGCGGCCAAGGCCGCCCCTGCGCCGCCGACAGCCGTCCCGGTTGCCGCGGCCGAGCCGGCAGCTCGACCCGAACCGGAGCCAGCGGCTTCCCCGGCGCCCGCCCCGGTTTTGGACAAGGCCGAGTTGGAGCGCCGCACCAAGGAAAATGTCGAGATGATGGCGGAGGCGATACGGAAGAACGACCAGGAGCTGATGAAGAAGGCTGTCGAGGCGCAGAAGACCTTGGTGCAACAGCAAACGCAGGCGCAAAAAAAAGCCCCTGATGCAGCCAGTGGGGCCCCTAAGCCTGAACCGCCGTGGTTCAAATACTTCCTCATGCTGGCCTTCAGCGGACTGCTGATCATCATCGCCATGTGGGTCATTTTCCAGAAGGCCGGCCACTCCGGAGTGAAGAGCATCATCCCCGTTTACAACTTTTACGTGCTGATGCAGATTTCAGGCAAGCCCGGTTGGTGGTGCTTCCTTCTCTTCGTTCCCCTGGTAGGTTTTGCAATCCAATTGCTGGCAATGCTCTCGCTGGCGGAGAAATTCCGAAGGAGTGCCGCATTCGGAGTCGGACTGCTGCTTCTCCCCGTGTTCTTTTTCCCCTTGCTCGCCTTTGGCGGATCCAAGTACGGAGGCACCGCTGAGGAGTTGAACTTTACCTTCTCGGAAGAGCCTCCGGTGCGGTGAGATGACATATTAAGTTCCACATCGACCACCTGCGCGAGATACTGGCGGCTCTATCGTCCGAATGATCCTGCGAGGTCGGCGTCAGGTTCCTGTTCCTACGCAGGGACGCCTACAAGTCACATTGGTTGCTTTTCTGCTTTCTCACTTTCCCTGACTGGGATCTTACGGATTTCTTCTAAATATTTTCTTTGCCGCTTGCCTGACAGGTCTTCCGAGGATACTGATCTGTATTTAGCATTGGAGTATCTGAAAGTTTCCAGTGTTCCGGTGCCGGCACCTGAACGTGTATATGCCTGGATATCAGGAAAAGATTGACCAGCTTTTCCCCGCAAAACGATTACTGGGTCGCCAAATAGCTCACCAAGCCGCTTTCTGGATTTCCCATCTATCATGATGTAAAGGCAGCCGCCGCTACTACATAGGCTTTCATGTGACTTGATGAGGATCTCGCATGAACCGTCCTGGTTTAAGTCGTAGAGAAAAACCTGAGGCGATGAGTCTTGGGAATAGACAAGTTCGTCTTCAAGGACGGACTTGAGATTCGGTATGTTTTCAAGGTGTTCGGTTTTGAAGGATTGTTGGCGGTCGATTTTGAATTGCGGCAATCCTGCGGCGTGAGCGTTTGAAACGATCGAAAGAAGAAGGAAGAGCAGGGTGAAGTTACAAATGTTACCAGCGTTCATATAGGTCCCTTCCGAGTCTGCTGGAGAACGGTTCGTTAGGGCAATTTAAATTAAAAAATGATGTGAATCAAGTTAATTATCCACACGGAATCTTCGCTTTCCGTCCCACCTCCCGTCTCTAAACATATTGTTGTCTGTTGGCCTCAGTACCGCTCCGGCTGGGTGGGGCGGATGAGGAGTTCTATCACCTCTTTCGCTACGAAGACCCGATTTCTTTTCCGGTCGGAGCGGCTCCACGATGCCGGTTCCCTGCAGTTGCGCGAGCGCCCGGTTGGCGGCGGGGAAGGCGATGCCGAGGGCTTCGGCCACCTGGTTCACCGTTACCACCGGGGTGCCGATCAGGAAATCCGGGAGCCGGTAGGCGGTGGCGTCGGCGCGCAGTTCCAGGGCGGATATGCGCTCTTTCCAGCCTCCGAGAAGCGCGGTCAGTTCCTGCGCCGTCTGGATCGATTCGCGGCAGGCGATCTCCACGCCGGTGGCCACGAAACGCACCCATTCGGTCCATTCCCCCTTGAGCTGTACGGCCCCCAGCGTCTGGTAGTAGAGCTCCTGGTTGGCCTTCAAAAAGCCGGCGAGATAGACGGGCGGGTACCCTTCGGCAACGAGCATGAGGGGAAGGAGGATCCGGCCGACGCGGCCGTCGCCGTCGATGAAGGGGTGGATGGTTTCGAACTGCGCGTGCACGATCGCCATGCGCATGACGAGCGGAACTTCGTAGAAAGCCTCCTCGGCCGGGGCGTACTGGAGCACGCGCACCAGGTCCTCCAGGCACTCCTTGACACGGTCCGGGGGAGGGGGACGAACTTCGCATCGTAGATCCTCAGGCCCCCGATCCAGCTCTGACGGGTACGCAGTTCCCCGGGGGTGTCGCCGTAGCCCCGGACCCCTTCCATGAGCCGGGCGTGCAGTTCCTTTACCATGTCGATGCTGAGGGCGCGGACGCCGTCTCGGGCCACCTTTTCAAGCCCGTACTCGAGGGCCTTCACGTAGTTGAGGGTGACCATTACGTCGGGCGACAGCCCCTCGTCGCTGCCGGTCGCCTCGAAGGTGAGCAGGTCGTCGATGTCGGAACTGGTCCCCTCGATCTGGCTGCTTCGGACCGCTTCCCTGCGGTCCAGGGTCCTGGTCACCAGGTTCGGGTTGGGGAGGGAGGCGGTCGAGGCCTGGATGCGCCCCAACGCCTCGTGGGCCCTCGCAATCTCCCCTCTAAGCCCCGGCAGCTGCATGTGCGTCGGGGTGGGGGGCGGCACCAGGGCGAGCGCCCCCGGGTGCGAGTCCAGGGGGACCAGCAGTTTCTGGCGGTCGGGGCTGAGATCGGTTTTCCGCATGGCTTATCCGTTAATAGGTTTCGGCACTATTAACAAATCGTATGCTAAATGTAAATAAGCTGTCCATTACTAACGGCTTGGACGGGGGGGGCAATGGCACGCGGCGTCCCGGAACGCGGTAAAGGCTCTTGCGAAATACACCATTATGGTGTAAAAGGAAGCGATGACTGAAAAACGCAAGCCGACCTACGATCTAGCCGCCTTCAAGGCCACTTTCAACAAGGTGGACCGGCTTGCCCTAACCGGTACGGCCCTTCGCACCTCGGCTGCCCTTGGCTTCGGGAGAGCGGAGATCGTAGCCACAATCCAGTCCATGCAGCGGGAGCAGTTTTACAAGTCGATGACCTCCTACGCCGATGCCAGGCTCTGGCAGGACGTCTACCATGTGCCGTCGCCGTTTGGGCTGCTTTACGTCAAGTTTACCGCCGATGTCGTTACGGAATTTTTGCTTCTGTCGTTCAAGGAGAAGGATCATGAGTAATCCCGTCTGTCCTGAAACCGGTGCGCCTATGTACCGGGGTGCGCACCCCACGACCCTCACCTATAAAGGGGAATCGATAACCTTCGACATGCCCGGGTGGTACTGCGACCGGTCTGAGGAGAGCGTTCATACCGGAGAAGACCTGAAAGTTTCCGACCGAGTGCTGAACCGCCTGAAGGCCGCCCACGAGGGGCTGCTGCCGCCAGAGGAGATCCACCGCATCAGGAAGAAGCTGCGCCTCACCCAGGAGGCGGCGGGGCTTCTGATCGGTGGGGGTCCCAGGGCCTTCCAGAAATATGAAAAGGGGGACCTGCTCCCCAGCCGGGCGGTCAGTAACGCTTTGATCCTCCTGGACCGCGACCCGGAAGCGCTGTCGGTGCTCAAGGTTCCCAGAAAGGCCGCCTGAGGCGCGAAGGGGGGCGTTGGAATTGACCCGGCGTGAGGCGCCGCTAAGGCGGCCGCGATAAACGCAAAAAGAGAGGGGGCCTGTTGGCCCTCTCCCTTTTCTAATAACGAATAATATCGATAATTTTAAATGGCGGAAGCACATGGGAATCGAACCCACCTGGGAAGTTTCTCACCCCCCACACCGGTTTTGAAGACCGGGCCGCCCACCAGCGACGGTGGTGCTTCCTTGTATCGAGGTTATGAGATTTAAATCATCTCCGGGATTAAGTCAATATATAAAATCCGATATAAGTCGTCGCCGGGTTCCGTAGCCGGCACGACCGGCACCATCATTTGTTCTCCCCGCACTCTTTAGCCCTGTGTTTGCAGCTACTTGCCGCGCTGCTCGCGCCCCCGCCGCCCTTGACAAACGATACCGATTTCTGTATAGCTTTCCAAGCCGAAAAACCAACCTTTTGAGGGGGATAAATGATCCTGCTAGCCAACATCCTCTTGGCCCTTGCGAAGATAGTAGAGCTGGCAAGCGGACTGCTGACGGTCTATAAGTACATTTTGCTGGCAAGCGTCATTATCTCCTGGGTCAACGCCGACCCCTACAACCCGATCGTCAACTTCATCTACCGCGTCACGGAACCCGCGCTGCGCAAGATACGCCGCTACATGCCCAATACCGGCATGCTCGACCTCTCGCCGCTGGTGCTGTTCGTCCTCATCTACCTGGTGCAGATCGTGGTCTTCGATACGGCGTTCACGTATCTCATGTTGCTCAGTAACCAGATGAAGGGGCAGGCACTATGAAAATCTCGCCGATGGACATCCAGCAGCAGCAGTTCAAGGGAAAGATGTTCGGCGGGCTCGATCCCGAGGACGTGGATGCCTTCCTGCAGTCGGTGGCGGGGGAGATGGAGGAGCTGATCCGAGAGAACAACGATCTCAAGGAGAGGCTGAACCGCAACGCCACGGCGATGGCCGAGATGGAGGCGCGCGAGTCGCAACTGCGCGAGACCATGCTCGCCGCCCAGCGCATCACCGAGGAGATGAAGGCGAACGCCCAGAAGGAGGCGCACCTCATGATCTCCGAGGCGGAGCTGAAGGGGGAGCGGATCTTGGCCGACGCGGAGAAGAAGCTGATCCAGCTGAACAACCAGATCCAGGAGCTGAAAAGGGATAAGCTCCAGTTCGAGTCCGGCTTCAAGGGGATGCTCGACACCTACTACAAGCTCCTGGCGCTCAACAATGAGTGAGGAGCCCCTGCGCGTCACCGCGACGCCGGAGGGGCTGGTGTTCACCGTGCACGTGCAGCCGCGGGCCTCTCGCTGCGAGATCTGCGGCCCCAAGGACGGGGAACTGAAGTTGAGGCTCACCTCCCCGCCGGTGGACGACGCGGCGAACAAGCAGTGCGTCGAGCTGATCGCGAAGACGCTCGGGGTGGCCAAATCCCGGGTCAGCATCAAATCGGGAGCTAAATCGAGGCACAAGGTCGTCAGGGTGGAAGGGGTTTTACAGGACGAACTCTTTTCCCTACTTAAACTATAGCGAGGTTCGATTTTGATGAAGGCTAAGGACATAATGGTAACGGACGTGCCGTCCGTCACGGTAAGGACCACGGTGGCAGAGGCGCTACGGACCATGAAGAGCAATTTCGGCGACGAGAGTTTCATGAACGCGGCGCCGGGGTTGATCGTGCTGAACGAGAGGGGGGGGATGGCAGGGATACTGACGCCGCTCAGCATCATCACTGCGCTCATGGACGGCGCGGCGGAGGGTAAGTCGGACGCACCCTTCTTCGCCTCCCTCTGCGAAAAGGTCAAGGACCTCCCCGTCTCCGTCATCATGGAGCACCAGCCGATCTCGGTCACCCAGGACGCGAGCGTCAGCGACGTGGCGCGGCTGTTCCTCACGCACCGTTTCCAGAGGGTCCCGGTGGTGGACGGCAAGAAGGTGGTCGGCATCATCTACCGCTCCCGGCTCCTCTTCGCCATTTCGAAAAGTCTCGATATAGCCCCTTGACAAAAAACGGGGTGAGTAATTATATTGGAACGCAGTAGTCCGCTAAGTCAGTGCGTTACAGTCAATCAGGAGGTAGTACAAGCTATGCCACTTTACGAGTACCAGTGCAAAAGCTGCAACCATAACTTCGAGTTGCGCCAGAAATTCTCCGATGAGCCGGCTTCGGTTTGCCCCGCGTGCGGCGGCGAGGTCGAGAAACTGATCTCCCAGTCCGGCTTCGCCCTGAAAGGCGCCGGCTGGTACGGTGACGGCTACGGCAGCGGCAGCGGCAGCAAGGCCGCGGCCCCCGCCTGTCCCACCGGCGGAAAGTGCGCCGGTTGCCCCTCGGCTTCCTAAAAGCCAAAGAAAACGCCCCCGGCCAGGGGGCTTTTTTTTGCCCGTTTTCCGCAAAACTCTTTACAAAATCCACGATTTTACTTATTATTTCCAATTTACAATCGACGCTCAAGTGGCTTCCGGTTTGGCGCCGGGCCTATCATTTATTCATGAAGAGGGGTGCAAGGCAATGGCAAAAATCATCGACGGCAAGGCCATAGCGGCCAAGATCCGCGCTGAGATCAGCGCTGAAACGGCTCAACTGAAGGCCAGGGGCGTGGTCCCCGGCCTCGCCGTGGTGCTGGTGGGGGAGGACGCCGCCAGCAAGGTATACGTCTCCATGAAGGAGAAGGCGTGCGCGGATGTCGGGATCTTCTCCGACGAGTACAAGCTCCCCGCGGAGACCGGCGAGGAGGAACTCCTCGCGCTGATAGACAAGCTGAACGCGGACCCGAAGATCCACGGCATCCTGGTCCAGCTCCCGCTTCCCAGGCAGATCAACACGGAGCGGGTGCTGGAGGCGATCTCGCCGGATAAGGACGCCGACGGCTTCCACCCCTACAACGTGGGGAGGCTCGTGATCGGCAAGCCGCTGTTCCAGCCCTGCACCCCCTACGGCGTGATGGTGATGCTGAAGGAGTCCGGGGTGGAACTCTCCGGCAAGGAGGTCGTCGTGGTCGGGCGCTCCAACATCGTCGGCAAGCCGGTCGCCTTCATGTGCCTGCAGCAAAACGCCACCGTCACCCTGTGCCACTCCAAGACCCGCGACCTCGCCGCCAAGGTCGGACAGGCGGACGTCCTGATCGCGGCCGTCGGCGTGCCGGAGATGATCAAGGGGTCCTGGATCAAGGAGGGGGCCGTGGTGATCGATGTCGGCGTGAACCGCGTCGGCGAAAAGAAGCTCGTGGGGGACGTGGAATTCGCCGCGGCCAGCGAGCGTGCCTCCGCCATTACGCCGGTCCCCGGCGGGGTCGGCCCGATGACCATCACCATGCTGCTGCACAACACGCTCGAGTCGGCCAAGAGAGGGCTCAAGGGCACCGAATAACCATGACATCAAAGGAGCTACCTCATGCGCGTTAAGAAGGCCATTTTCCCCGTCGCGGGGCTTGGCACCCGTTTTCTCCCGGCGACCAAGTCGACGCCCAAGGAGATGTTGCCGCTCATCGACAAGCCCCTGGTGCAGTACGTGGTGGAGGAGGCGGTCGCCTCCGGGATCGAACAGATCCTCTTCGTCACCGGGCGCGGCAAGAGGGCGATCGAGGACCATTTCGACATCTCCTTCGAACTCGAGTCCCTCCTCTACGAAAAGGGGAAGGACCAGGAGCTGCACCAGGTGCGTATGATAGCGGAGATGGCGAACATCTTCTTCGTGCGCCAGAAAGAGGCCCTGGGGCTTGGACACGCCATCCTCTGCGCCAAGGAGTTCGTCGGCGACGAGCCGTTCGCGGTCCTTCTCGGGGACGACATCATCGACTCGGAGGTGCCGTGCCTGGCCCAGCTCCTCGACACCTACGAGAGCTACCGCTCTCCGGTCCTCGCCCTTGAGAAGGTGCCCATGGAGACCATCTCCTCCTACGGCTGCGTCAAGGCGAACCACCTGGCCAACCGCGCCTACGAGGTGCTCGACCTGGTCGAGAAGCCGCCGGTCGCCGACGCCCCCTCCGACCTCGCCATCATCGGGCGCTACATACTCACCCCCGGGATCTTCCCGATCCTGGAGACCCAGGAGCCGGGCAAGGGGGGGGAGATCCAGCTGACCGACGCCATCAGGACGCTGTCGCGCCAGGAGCCGATCTACGGCTGCCGTTTCGACGGGGTGCGCCACGACTGCGGCGACAAGCTCGGCTTTCTGAAGGCGACGGTGGACATGGCGCTGAAGCGGGAGGAGTTCAACGGGGATTTCGAGGCGTTTCTGAGGATGAGGCTCGGCTGCTAGTGTAACCTGCCGCCGCCGTTGCCGTAGTGGAAGAAGGCAATCAGCTTGAACTGTTCGCCGCTGTACCCCTTGGGGAAGGAGCCGATCGGTCCCAGTTGGTTCAGGGACCTCAGCACCTCGTCGTCGAGGATCTTGCTCCCCGAGGTCTCCAGGAGGTCGACCCGTACGATCTCCCCCTTCCTGCTGAAGGTGATCCTCACCGGGGTCGTTCCCTCGATCCCCCTCAAGAGGGCCGCCTGCGGATAGTGCCAGACGCCGTAGATGGCCGTCTCCAGGCGCCGCAGGAAAGAGCCGAACTGGATGTCGTCCGTGTTGAGGAACCGGGTTTCGCCGTCCTCCACCTCGCTGCGGTATTTTTCACGGTACGCCTCCTCGAGGCGCGCCAGCCTGGTCGCGCTGGGAAAGAGCTTGGGGCGGTCGACGGAGGGCGCCGTCCTCGGCTTCAGTATCCCCTCGCCGCGCGTAACCGGTGCGGGAGACCTGTCCGGCTGGGAGGGAGGCTCGGGGCGCCTTGCCACCGGACCCGGTGCGGGACGGCTCATCCTGTGGGCGCTTCTGGGAGGGGGGGCGATGCGGTCGATCTCCCCTTTGCTCCTGGGAGCCATCTCCTTCGCGACCCGCTGCGGCTTTTCCGAATGCCTCTTTATCTTGGGCTCCGGGAGCTGGGGCTTTGTTTCCTTGGGGAGGTCGGGGATCTCGGTCAGGTCGACCATGGTCGGCTCCTGGACGCCCTTGAACTCATCTTGCGGCATCCGGGAGATGAACAGGAAGACCGCCAGGTGAAAGAGCAGGGAGAGAACCAGCAGGTAGAGGAAGCTTTTTTCGACGTATCTATCGGCCATGTATCTCCACCCGTGACATCGGGTGTTTTCCGGAGAACGGTAGGGACGGGACATGCCGCAACCTCGCCCGGGGAGGCTTCCCGACGGGGCAAGGGGGGCGCTTCGAAGCTGCTCCGCGTGATGTTAGAAGATAGCTTGGCAAAATGCAAGGGAATTGGGGGGCTTGCCTATCACCCTCCCTTGGTTAAACTGTTCCGGATTTTCATCATTTGACCTAGGTCAACCAATTTTACCGAAACTCTTGTACCCTGAAGGCATCACGATACCCGAGGTTTTCATGCTTGTAGTTGTCTGCGTCAAACAGGTTCCCGATACCACGCAGGTCCAGATCGACCCCGTCACCAACACGCTGATCCGCGAGGGGGTCCCTTTCATAGTCAATCCCTACGACACCCATGCCATCGAGGAGGGGCTGAGGCTCAAGGACCGCTTCGGCTTCCGCGTCGCGGCGATCTCGATGGGTCCCCCCAACGCGGAGGCGACGCTCAGAAAGGCGCTGGCCCTGGGCGTGGACCGTGCCATCCTCCTTTCGGACCGCTTCTTCGGCGGAGCCGACACGCTGGCGACCAGCAAGGTGCTGGCGGCCGCCATCGAGAGGCTGGCGCAAGACGAGGAGGTCGGGGTGGTCATCTGCGGCAAACAGACCATCGACGGCGACACGGCCCAGGTCGGCCCCGGCATTGCGACCCGCCTGCACTTCTCCCAGTTGACCCTGGTGGACCGGGTGGAGGAGTTCGATGAGGGGAGCCGGAAGATCCGGGTCAGGAGAAAGCTCGAGGGGAGGCACGAAGAGGTCCAGGCCCCGCTTCCGGTCCTGCTCACCGTGGTGCGCGAACTGAACCGGCCCCGCTACCCGACGGTCCCCATGCGTCTCGCCTCGGTCGATGCGAAGGTGGAGCTGTGGGACAACGCGGTGCTCGGCCTCGACGTCAACACCATAGGGCTCAAGGGATCCCCGACCTGGGTGAGCAAGATCTTCTCCCCCCAGCGCGCCAAGGGAGAGATCCTGGGGGACAGCAGCACCGAGCCGGAAGACGCGGCGCAGCTCCTCATAGACAAGATGCTGGAGAAGGACCTGCTCGCCCTTTAGGTCGAAGCTACCACACTATTTAATATAGGACTTGAGTAATGACCGAAGCTCCGAAACCACCGAAGAAGCCGCGCGGCAAGGCGGCGCTCCTGGAAGACAAATGCATCGCCTGCGGGGCACGCTGCCAGAGCGTCTGCCCCGTGGACGCCATAAAGATGAACGACGCCGGGGAACCGATCATCGACGCCTCGCGCTGCATCGGCTGCGTCAAGTGCGTGAAGGTCTGCCCGGTGCAGGCCCTGCAGATGTCGTTCACCCCGGAGGAGCTCCGCATCCTGGAAGAGCTTGCCGCAACGGCGGCGCCGGAAGCGCCGGAGGAGGACCCCGAGGAGGCGGCGCTCAGGAAGCGGCTTTCCGTCTACAGCGGGGTCTGGGTCTTCGTGGAGCAGACCGAAGGGGAGGCCGCAAAGGTCTCCTGGGAACTCCTGGGAAAGGGAAAGGAACTGGCCCGGGCGAGGAAGTGCGGGCTCTTTGCCGTGGTCATGGGGGAGAACGTGGAGCACCTCTGCAGCCAGGCGTTCGGCTACGGCGCCGAGACGGTGTACCTCATGGACGCACCGGTGTTGCGCCACTACCGGACCGAGTCGTACCAGAAAAGCCTCTGCGCGCTGATTGAGAAGTACAAGCCCGAGGTGATCCTGATGGGGGCCACCGGGCTCGGGCGCGACCTGGCCGGCGTGGTAGCCACCGTCGTCGGCACCGGCCTCACCGCCGACTGCACTGGTCTCTCCGTGGACGAAAAGGGGAACCTGATGCAGACCCGCCCCGCCTTCGGCGGCAATATCATGGCGACCATCGTCTGCGACAAGTTCCGTCCCCAGATGTCGACGGTCAGGCCGCACGTGATGGCGATGCCGGAGTTCGACCCGCAGGCCAGGGGGGAGACGGTGCGGGAGCCGGTGCCGGTCACCGAGGACGAGATCCAGGTGAAGGTGCTGGAGATACTGATGGACGGCAGCGGCTCCAAGGTCGACATCGCCGGCGCCGAGTTCATCGTCTCCGGCGGCCGCGGCATGATGGGGAAGGAGAACTTCGCCATGCTGCAGGAACTGGCGGACGTCCTCGGGGGCGTGGTGGGGGCTTCCAGGAGCGCGGTGGACGCGGGGTGGATGCCGCAGGACCGCCAGGTGGGGCAGACCGGGAAGACGGTCCGTCCCAAGGTCTACATCGCCTGCGGCATTTCCGGCGCCATCCAGCACCTGGTCGGCATGCAGGACTCCGACGTGGTGATCGCCATCAACCGCGACCCGGAGGCGCCGATATTCCAGGTGGCGAGCTACGGGCTCGTCGGGGACCTGTTCCGGATCATCCCCGCGCTCACCGGGAAGCTGAAGGCGCTCAAGGCCGCCAGGCAGAGGGCGTAGCGCCCGGTTTTTGCAGACACGTACCGCGGCTTCGCCCGCGTATCCAAAGAGGTAACATCTATGATGCCGCATAACGCAATCTTCACGGCGCTCCTCTCCGCCTCGCTCGCCTTCTTCTGCTGGAGCGTCTACCGGCGCTTCTCGCTGGTCCTCCACGGGCAGCCGGAAGAGAGGCTCGACCACCCGGCCCGCCGCCTCAAGGAGATGCTGCTGTACGCCTTCGCCCAGATGCGCGTCCTCAAGAAGCCGTTCGGGTTGAACCACTTCGTCATCTTCTGGTCCTTCATGATCCTCGCCATCGCCAACGGCGAGTTCCTGCTGAACGGCGTGTTCCCGTCCGTGAGCCTCTCCCTTCTCCCCGAGGGGGTGCACCGTTTCCTGCTGTTCGCCTTCGACCTGGTCTCGCTCTTCACCCTGGTGGCCATCGTCCTCGCCTTCGGAAGAAGGCTGATCGTGAAGCCCCCGTACCTGGACAGCCTGTACGTCAAGGGGAGAAGCGTCGAGGGGTTCCTGATCCTCGCCTTCATCGCGCTCCTCATGGTCGCCTACTTCGGGTTGCACGGCGCGCTGATAGCGCAGGGGAGGGAGAGCGTGGCCTCGGCGATGCCGATCTCGAGCCTGGTCGCCGGTTTCCTCCCGGCCGGGAGCCTGGGGGGCGTGGAACTCGTTTCCTGGTGGCTGCACGCCATCGTACTCCTCGCCTTCATCTGCTTCCTGCCTCATTCAAAGCACATGCACATCCTGACCGCGATCCCCAACTGCTACCTGGGGAGCCTCGACTGGCCGGCCACCCAGCCGCGCGAAACCTTCGAGAAGGGTCAGCTCTTCGGGGTAGGGAGCGTGGAGCGCTTCACCTGGAAGGACCTCTTCGATTCCTTCAGCTGCACCGAGTGCGGCCGCTGCCAGGCCGCCTGCCCGGCGACCTGCACCGGCAAACCGCTCAACCCGCGCCAGATCGTGCACGCCATCAAGACGAACCTCCTGGAGAACAGCCAGGCGCTGAGGGAGGGGAGGAGCGGGACGCTCCCGCTGATAGGGGACGAGGGGGAGGGGACCAACACGGAGGACGCCATCTGGTCCTGCACCACCTGCGGCGCCTGCATCGAGGCGTGCCCGGTCCTGATCGAGCAGATGCCCAAGATCATCAAGATGAGAAGGCACCTGGTGGAGACGGAGGCGCGCTTCCCCGAGGAGCTTCTGAACCTCTTCGAGAACATGGAGCAGAGGTCGAATCCGTGGGGTATCGCCCCGGGCGAGCGCGCCAAGTGGGTCTCCACCATGGAAGTGCGCCCCTTCGTCGCGGGCGAGACCGAATACCTCCTCTACGTCGGCTGCGCCGGCTCCTTCGACTCCCGCGCGAAGCAGGTGACCGTGGCGCTCGCCACCGTCCTCGACGCGGCCGGCGTCTCCTGGGGGATCCTTGGGAAGGACGAGAAGTGCTGCGGCGATTCCCTGAGAAGGCTCGGCAACGAGTTCCTCTTCGACAAGATGGCGCGGGAGAACGTGGAGCTCTTCCGCGAGCGCAAGGTGACCAAGGTGATCACCCTCTGCCCGCACTGCCTCACCACGCTGAAAAACGACTACCGCCAGTACGGCCTCGAACTCGAGGTGGTGCACCAGTCGGAGCTGGTCGCCCGGCTCATCGCGCAGGGGCGAATCAAGCTGGACGGCTCCGACAAGAGCCTTGGCAAGATCTCCTACCACGACCCCTGCTACCTCGGCCGCCACAACGGCGTCTTCGACGCCCCGCGCGGCGCGATAGAGGCTGCCACCGGGAGCGCACCGCAGGAGCTGGAGCGCCACGGCAGGAACTCGTTTTGCTGCGGCGCCGGCGGCGGCCGGATGTGGATGGAGGAGTTCATCGGGGAGCGCGTGAACCATGCCCGCGTGGACGAGGCGCTGGCCGGCAACCCCGACACCATCTGCGTCGCCTGCCCCTACTGCATGACCATGATGGAGGACGGCCTGAAGGACAAGGGGGCCAACAACGTCCGGGTGAAGGACGTGATCGAGGTGGTTGCAGAGGGGCTGATGCGCAAGGAACTCCGGAAGGGGTAACCGGCTCCCCGGGTGCGGCACGAAGCCGGTCTTTCGCCGCAGGTTCCTGCACAAAAACCTGGATCCCGGCGAAGGACCGGCATTTTTTTAGGCAGCAGGAAAGGACTCACCTGATCCGCGCAACTCTCCTCCAGCTACGGCTGCTGAAATTTATCACGGCGCTCCTTTCCGCCGTCGCGTTTTCCCCGTCGCCCGCTCACGCGGGGGGGGCGATCTCGGTGGCGGCGGTCGGGGACGTCATGATGGGAAGCGACTTCCCCACCCCGAGGCTCCCGCGCCGCGGCGGCAGGGACCTCCTTTCCGCCGCCGCGCCGCTCTTCAGACGCTCCGACCTCTCCCTCGCCAACCTCGAGGGGCCGCTTTGCAGCGAGCAGACCCCCGGCAAGGAGCCGCTTCCCGGGCGGCGCTACCTCTTCCGCACCCCTGCCTCCTATGCGTTCAACCTGAAGAACGCCGGGATCTCCATGGTCTCGCTCGCCAACAACCACGCGCTCGACTTCGGCAAAAGCGGCCTCACCTCGACCAGGAAGGCGCTCGCGGAGGCGGGGGTCGCCTTCTCCAGCAAGGGGGGGGAGATAGCCGAGTTCGTCGTGCGCGGTGTCAGGGTCGGCGTCATCTCCCTCTCCTTCGGTCCGCCCCCCCGCTCCATCGTCTTCCCGGCACGCCCCCTGCAGGAGATCTCGCGTGCCGCGGCCAAGTACGACATCCTGATCCTCTCGATCCACGCGGGGGCCGAGGGGCGCGGCGCGCTGCACGTTAAGGCCGGCATGGAGCGCTTCCTCGACGAGCCGCGCGGCGACCTGGTCCGCTTCGCCCACGACGCGATCGATCTCGGCGCCGACCTGATCCTCGCCCACGGGCCGCACGTACCGCGCGCCCTGGAGCTGTACCGCGGCCGGCTGATCGCCTACAGTCTCGGCAACTTCGCCACCTACGGCGGGGTGAGCGTGGCAGGCGAGAGCGGCTACGCGCCGCTTCTGACCGTGCAGCTTGCCGCCGACGGCTCCTTCCTGGAGGGTTCCATCGACTCCTTCAGGCAGACGCCGATGGCCCCGCCTGCCCCGGACCCGCAGCGGCGCGCACTCCGGCTGATGCGGAAGCTCTCCGCCGAGGACTTCCCCGACTCGCCACTGGTCTTCGACGAAAAGGGGAGGGTGAGCGTGAAGAAGTCCGATTAGCACACGTGCAACGCCGCTTATTCTACTGTGATGCGTGGCTGTCCCCCCTCCCAACCTCCCCCCGCTGGGGGGAGGGGCGTTGATAAAGTGCAGCGGCGTTTGACGCTCTGTAGGGGAGCGGCTGCCGCGATGCAAAGGAGACCGAGATGTTCCTGATACTGCAGAACGACCCGCACTGCCCCCCTGGCAGTTGCACGAAGCTCCTGGAGGCGTGCGGCCACCCGTACCTCACCGTCGCCGGCTACGGGGTTGAGCCGCTTCCCGACCCCGCCGCCTTGACCGGCGTGATCGTCCTCGGCGGGGAGATGGGGGTGCACGACACGAAAGAGCACCCCCACCTGCTCCGGGTCCTGTCCTTCATGTCCCGCGCGATCGAGACCGGGACCCCGCTCCTCGGCATCTGCCTGGGCGGGCAGCTCCTCGCGCACCTGGCCGGGGGGACGGTCCTCTCCCGATCGCCGCACGGCGAGCAGGGTGTCTGCCGCGTGGAGTTGAACGCAGCCGGGGCGGCAGACCCCCTCTTTGACGGGGTTCCCGCCAGCTTCGTCACCTTCCAGCTCCATAACGACTCCTTCAGCACCCCTCCCGGAGCGGCACTCCTCGCCTCCTCTCCCGCCTGCCCGGCACAGGCCTTCCGGATCGGGAACTCGGTGTACGGCGTCCAGTTCCACCCGGAGGTGGACCGCTCCATAGTCTCCGCCTGGGGCTCCCTCTCGACCCCTCCCTGCGATTTCCTTCCCGCCTTCATCGAGGCCGAAGCGCCTTTCGGCGCGGCTTCGCATGCCATGATCGGAAACTTCATCTCCCTTGCCGCCGCGGCCCGCCTTTCTTGAAATCCAAACGGAGTATTGTAAAGTTTTAACGTTCTTGCCCCGGACATAAATCAGGCAGGGTCCCCAAGGGTGACGCTGCCACTTATAATTCTGCCGGGTGAGGAACGAAGGGGGTGCTGTGACGGATCCTCGCTCCGGGAAAAGCTGCCTCAAAGCGAAGCTGATGACGCTCCTGCTCGGCTGCAACGCGCTGCTCCTCATCGGGATGGTGATCTCCTTTGTCTGCCGCGAGCTGGCGCTGCGCCATCAGCAGTGGAACGGGGGGCTCTTTCTTTTCACCCTTTGCCTGCTCTTCTTCTCGCTCCTCGGGCTTGCGTCTCTCGCCGCCCTTCTCACCAGCCGCATCAAGCGTTTCATCACCGACCCGATCCGCCACCTGACCCAGAAGATGGAGATCGTCTCGCACAGCCAGGACTACCAGGTCCGGGTGCAGAGCCGGGACGAGGACGAGTTCGGCCTCCTGTTCGACTGCTTCAACGAGATGATCGAGGAGATCTCCGTCCGTGACGAGAGGCTCGCCCTGCACTCGGAGGAGCTGAAGCTGGAGGTGGCCGAGAGGACCCGGGAACTCTCCCAGGTGAACCGGCAGCTGGAGCGGAGCCTGGAAGGTGTGCGTCGCGCCATGCAGTCCGCTCAATCGGCAAGCCGCGCCAAGTCGGAGTTCCTGGCGCAGATGAGCCATGAGATACGGACGCCGATGTACGGGGTGCTCGGCATGACCGAACTCCTTCTCGGCACCGACCTGAGCAAGGAGCAGGCGCGCTTCGTGGAGACGGTGCGGCGCTCGGGCGAGGCGCTTTTGGGGATCATCAACAACATCCTCGACTTCTCGAAAATAGAGGCGGGGAGGATGGAGCTGGAGGCGATCCCGTTCGACCTGCACCAGCTCACCGCCGATATCGTCGCCATCTTCGCCGAGGATGCGGTGAGGAAGGGGCTGCAGCTCGACTGCCGGATCGAGCAGGGGGTGCCGCAGGTGCTCCTTGGCGACCCGGGGCGTCTGCGCCAGATCATGGTGAACCTCCTGGGAAACGCGGTGAAGTTCACCACCGAGGGGTCGGTCCAGCTCGCCCTCTCGATGGAGGAGAAACCCGCCACCGTCAGGGTGACCATCACCGACACCGGGATAGGCATCTCGGCGGAGTCATTAGCGCGGATCTTCGAGCACTTCGCCCAGGCGGACGATTCGGTGACCCGCAGGTACGGCGGGACGGGACTCGGCCTCGCCATAGCCAGGCAGCTCACCGAACTGATGGGAGGCGAGCTGGGGGTGGCGAGCGAATTCGGCAAGGGCTCCACCTTCTCCTTCACGGCGGCGTTGCAGCCAAACGGCGAGCCGCTCCCCGCCGAGCGCTGCTGCACGGCGCTGCGCGGCAAGCTTGTTCTCCTGGTGACGGACCAGGAAGGGGCCCGGGCAACCCTGCTGGAGCGGATGACCGGCTGGGGGATGGAGGTCGAGTGCTCGGGAGACGCTCCAAGCGCGCTCTGCAAGCTGGTCGCCGCCCCCTTCGACCTCGCCGTTTTGGGCCGCAGCGTGGCGGGGACGGCCGGCAGCGAACTTGCCGCCACCATCCGCACCATTCCTGCCGCCCGCATGGTGCGTCTCGTGCTGCTCACGGAGGAGGACGAGGCGCATGAACCGCAGGTGCCCGCGGAGGAGGGGGTGGTCCGGTTCTCAAGGGGGGCGCTGCGGCGGGACGAGCTTTACCTTGCGCTCATCGAGGCGCTCGGCATGGAGCAGGGGGAGGAATGGCAGCTCCGGGCCGACGCGGCATCGAAGCGCCAGCGCCTCGTGCTCCTTGTCGAGGACAACCCGGTCAACCAGGAGGTCGGCAGGGGGATGCTGGAGAGCCTCGGCTTCGGGGTGGAGGTGGTCGGCAACGGGCGGAGCGCCTTCGAAGCGGTGCAGCGCCTGAGCTACGACATCGTCTTCATGGACTGCCAGATGCCGGTGATGGACGGGCTGGAGGCGACCAGGGCGATCAGGGAATGGGAAGAGGGGAAGGGGACGCATGTCCCGGTCGTGGCGCTCACCGCCTACGCCATGAAGGAAGACCGGATCGCGTGCCTTGAATCCGGCGCGGACGACTACCTTTCGAAACCGTTCAGCCGCGACCAGCTCTCCAGGGTTATCAGCCGCCAGCTGTACCCGTCGCAGGAAAGCGCGCCGCCGGCGGCGCAAAGACAGGGTCCGGCTTCCTCCCGCGATATCATTTCGCGGGACAAGATGACCGGGGCGCTGGAGATGATACGGACCCTTCCGGGGAACCGTGGCATGGAAATACTGCGCAAGGTGGTCGATTTGTACCTCGCCAGCACCCCCATGCTCCTGCAGACCATGCGGGAGGCGGAGTCGGGTGGCGACGCGGAGAAACTGAAGGTGGCGGCGCACAGCTTCAAGTCGAGCAGCGCGAACCTCGGCGCGCTCCGCCTTGCCGACGTCTGCACGGAACTGGAGGCGCTCGGGAGGGGAGGGACCACGCAGGGGGCGCTGTCGCTGTTGCTGCAGGTGGAAGAGGAGTACCGGCTGGTGCGGGATGCCCTGCGGGGAGGGCCGCTATGCTGACCAGGAAGACGAAAAGGAACACCCCACTGGTGATGGTGGTTGACGACGACGAGGCGGTGCGCCTTCTGGCCAGGGAGACCCTGGAACAGTCCGGCTTCAGCGTCTGCGAGGCGGAAACCGGGGAAAAGGCGCTGGAGAGCTTCGACGGTTGCGCCCCCGACATCGTCCTTCTGGACGTGGTGATGCCGGGGATCGACGGTTTCTCCGTCTGCAGCACGATCCGGCGCACCACCGCGGGGCGGGACACGCCGGTCCTGATGATGACCGGGCTGGACGACCTCGAGTCGATCGATTCCGCCTACGAGGCGGGGGCGACCGACTTCATCACCAAGCCGATCAACTGGCACGTCCTGGGATACCGGGTGAGCTACATGCTGAGGGCGAGCGGGGCGCTGGAACAGCTCCGGGAGAGCCGCGCCGGGCTGGCCCACGCCCAGAGCCTCGCGCACATAGGGTCCTGGGAATGGGATCTCGGCACCGGCGAGATACGCTGCTCGGAGGAGGTCTACAGCATCTGCTGCCTGGACGGGGGGAGGGGAGACGGAAACCCCATCCTCGAACCGGTGCATCACCTGGACCGCACCTTCGTGCAGAACTCCATCGATGATGCCATCGCCAGGCGCGCCCCGCTTTCCTTCGATTATCGCATCCACCTGGGGAACCAGGAGCGGACCCTGCACGCGGAACTCGTCACCGTGCTGGACGAGGCGGGGGATCCCGTCTGCCTCACCGGGACCATCCAGGACATCACCGAAAGAAAGCATGCCGAGGAGCAGATCCGGCTCCTTGCCTACTACGACGCCCTGACCGGCCTTCCCAACCGCCGCTTTTTCCTGCAGCAGCTGGAGCAGGCGCTGGTGTTCGCCAACAGAAACGACAGGATGCTCGCCGTCCTCTTTCTCGACCTGGACCGTTTCAAGCTGGTGAACGACACGCTGGGACACGGGATGGGTGACCGCCTTTTGCAGGACGTGGCGGACCGGCTGCTTCGCTGCGTGCGCCGCAGCGACTGCCTGGCCCGCGCCGAAGACGACTGTCCACCCTCGCTCGTGTCGCGCCTGGGAGGGGACGAGTTCACCATCATGCTCTCGGACATCGAGCACTTCCAGGACGTCGCCAAGGTGGCCAGGCGGATACTGGAGGCGGTATCGGTGCCGTATTCCCTGGATGGGCAGGAGGTCTTCGTCTCCACCAGCATCGGCATCAGCCTCTACCCCTTTGACGCCTCCACGGCCAGCGACCTGATCAGGAACGCGGACGGCGCCATGTACCAGGCCAAGGAGCAGGGGAGAAACGGCTACCAGATCTACGACGAATCGATGAACGCCAAGGCGCTGGAGCGGATCATCCTGGAGAGCCAGCTGCACAAGGCGCTCAAGGACGAGGAGTTCACGGTCTTCTACCAGCCGCAGGTCTGCAGCAGAAGCGGCGAGGTGGTGGGGATCGAGGCGCTGGTGCGCTGGAACAGCAAGGAACTCGGCATGGTGGAGCCGGCCCGTTTCCTCCCCCTGGCCGAGGAGATCGGCCTCGTGATCCAGATCGACCAGTGGGTGATGAGACAGGCGTGCCGGCAGCACAAACTCTGGCTCGACGCCGGGTTCCCCCGGATCACCCTCGCCGTCAACATCTCCGGCCAACAGTTCATGAAAAACGAACTCCTGGAGACGGTCACCACCATCCTCGGCGCAAGCGGCCTCGATCCCGGGCTGCTTGAGCTGGAACTCACCGAGGGAGTGCTGATGGCGCACACGGAGAGAACCATCAAGACGCTGCAGGCGCTGAAGGGGATGGGGGTAAGGCTTGCCATCGACGACTTCGGAACCGGGTTTTCCTCCCTTTCCTACTTGAAGCGTTTCCCGCTCGACGTGCTGAAGATCGACCGCACCTTCATCAAGGACATCACCACCGACCCCGACGACGCGGCCATCACCGTCGCCACCATCGAGATGGCGCACACCCTGAAGCTGCAGGTGATCGCCGAAGGGGTGGAGACCCGCGCCCAGCTCGACTTCCTGTCCAGAAACGGCTGCGATCTCTACCAGGGTTACCTGTACAGCAGGCCGGTCCCCCCCGAGGAAATTCCCGCCCTCTTAGCAGCAACCCCGGCCGGCACCGGCTCCCCCCCTGCCGACCACCTCCCGGCTCCCGAAGCCGTCTTCCCCTCGGATCCTCCGACTGCATAATAATTGAGCACGGCTGCCACATTAAAGAACTTCGTCGTCCCCTTCTCGAACGGCCGCCATCCGAAAAGCGCATGTTTCGGGGATGTTACGGCTCACCTCTTCAGATGGCACAGCCTATGCTAATCAAACCGTCAAATGGCACATCGCGGTGCCGCAGAAAGCTTCCCGCCCGTTTAGCAATGGCGCAGTTCGCGGTGGAAGGCGCCACTACTCGGGAAAGGGGGAATCGCTGATTTCAAGGCTGTAACGACTGTTTATTCGACGTTGAACAATAGGCAAGGGCATCGAAGCCTTCAGGGGCCTGGAAAGAGGAGTAGTGAGCGCCGGATCACCGAACGGTGCATGGACCTACCCGAAGGATGCTGAGAATCGCAGGTCGAACGGGCCGTCCGGCCGGCTTGCTAGAGTATGGGGAAGCTTGACAACGAGGCACACGACGTGCCTGAGAATTTTAACCAAGGAGGCAAGCGATGAAGCTTATAGAAGCCATCATAAAGCCGTTCAAGCTCGACGAGGTGAAGGACGCCTTGAACGAGGTCGGCATCGAGGGGATCACGGTCAGCGAGGTCAAGGGGTACGGCCGCCAGAAAGGGCACACCGAGCTGTACCGCGGCGCGGAATACGTGGTCGACTTCATCCCCAAGGTGAAGCTCCAGATCGCCGTCTCGGACGAAATGGTCGCCAAGGCTGTGGCAACCATCGAGGAGACCGCCAAGACCGGACGTATCGGGGACGGGAAGATCTTCATCATCCCGCTCGAGGACGCGGTGAGGATCAGGACCGGTGAAAAAGGGGACGAGGCGATTTAGCTCTCGGCAAAAAAACCAAAAATATTCCATCAATGGAGAGTGTTATGATACGTGACATTAAAAAGGTTAAGGATGCAGCCCGGAACTACGCCTCAAGCTGCCTGACCGTCAACTTTACCCGGCTCGCCCTGCTCGGCTGCCTACTGCTCCCGATGGCCGCTGTCGCCGAAGAAAAGGCGGCCGCTCCCGCCGAAGGCGCTGCCGCCACGGCAGTGGCCGCGCCCGCTGCCGCACCTGCGGCACCTGCCGCAGCAGCGACTGCCGCCGCACCCGACGCAGCCGCACCCGACGCAGCCGCACCCGCTGCCGCACCCGCCGCGCCGAAGAACGTGGACCCGGTGCTTAACACAGGCGACACCGCCTGGATGCTGGTCTCCGCGGCGCTGGTCCTCTTCATGATCCCGGGCCTCGCCCTGTTCTACGGCGGCATGGTCCGCCAGAAGAACGTCCTTTCCACCATGATGCACTCGCTGGTCGCGATGGGCATCGTCGGGGTGCAGTGGGCGCTGATCGGCTACTCGCTCGCCTTCGGTCCCGACGCGGGCCACGGCCTGGTGGGTAACTTCAGCAAGGCTCTGTTCCACGGCCTGATCAGCTTCAAGGACGGCAACCCGGTGTACGCCCTGTTCCAGAACGTCGCCACCGAGCCGGGTTCGATCCCCGAATACGTCTTCGCCATGTACCAGTGCATGTTCGCCATGATCACCGTGGCACTCGTCTCCGGTGCGCTTGCCGAGAGGATCAAGTTCTCCGCCTATTGCGTCTTCGTGCTCCTCTGGACCACCCTGGTTTACGACCCGCTGGCCCACTGGGTCTGGATGGTCGACGGTTGGCTCTTCAAGATGGGCGCACTCGACTTCGCCGGCGGCACCGTCGTTCACCTCTCCTCCGGTGTCTCGGCACTGGTGGTTCTCTTCTTCCTCGGCAAACGCCACGGCTTTCCGACCGAGCGGATGGCCCCGCACAGCCTGCCGCTGACCCTTCTGGGCGTAGGCGTCCTCTGGTTCGGCTGGTTCGGGTTCAACGCCGGTTCCGCCATCGTCGGCGTCAACTGCTCCGACGCGGCGGGCGGCCTCGCCGGCCTGGCCCTGATGACCACCACCATCGCTCCGGCCGCAGCCGGCCTCACCTGGATGATCGCAGAGTGGCTCCACAGCGGCAAGCCTTCCGCCCTCGGCTTTGGCTCCGGAGTCGTCGCCGGCCTGGTCGTCATCACCCCCGCTGCCGGCTTCGTGCAGCCTGGCGCCGCCCTCCTGATGGGTATCGCCGGCGGCCTGGTCTGCTACGGCGGCGTGCTGCTCAAGGCTAAACTCAAATACGACGACTCCCTGGACGCTTTCGGCGTGCACGGCATCGGCGGCACCACCGGCGCACTCCTGACCGGCGTCTTCGCCACCGTCGGCGCCACCGGTCTCGCCTCCGGCAACATGAAGCAGTTCGTCACCCAGCTCGTCGCCGTCGGCGCAGCAGCGGCCTACGCGATCATCGTCACCTTCGTCATCTCCTTCGTCATCGACAAGACCATCGGCCTGCGCGTCGAGAAGGAAGACGAGGTCATGGGTCTCGACCAGACGCAGCACTCGGAGAGCGCCTACAACTAAAGCTCCTGCAGAAATCGAACGAAGCACCGGGGGGATCGAAAGATCCCCCCTTTTTCGTGTGCGCCCGGCAGG
>DNJC01000083.1 GCA_003490025.1 Geobacter sp.
GATCCTCCCGATGCTCACCATCTTTTCGTTCTGGATCAGGTAGTTGAGCGCCTTCTGCCGGTCCCGCTCGCTGCGGGACAGGCGCCCGAGCATGGCGTAGAAGCTCTCCTGCAGGAACCCTATCTCGTCGCGCCTTTGCGGCAGGGGCTTCACCTCGTAAAGCCCGAGCTTCACCGCCGCCATTGAGTGGGAGAGCCGCTCAAGGGGGCGCGACAAGCTGTACCCGAGGATGTAGAAGACGATGGTCCCGGCGATGAAGATCCCCACCGCGTACATGATGGCCCTCAGCTTGAGCGTCTCGTACTGCCCCTCCATAGGCGCCATGGAGACTCCCACCCTGAGCGCTCCCCACGACTTGCCCGAGATGCGCAGCGGCATCACCATGTCGAGGACGTTCCCCTCCGTGGAGAACACCTTGGTCGAGGCGTAGAAGTCCGCCGCCAGAACCTTGCGGGTCAGCGGGTCGTTGTAGAGCTTGCCACACTCCTCCGGACGGTCGTGGGCCAGCACCTTCCCGTCCTGATCCAGGATCATCGCATAGACGATGGGGAATTCGGAGTTGGCCACGATCTCCTCGACGAAACTGTCCAGCCGCCCCGGCTCCACTCCCATCTCCCCCAGGATCATGGTGTTGATGATCGGCGCCTTCAGCGACGTCATCAGTATCCTGCCGCTCACCTCGAGGTTTTTGTAGAGGTGTTTTTTCTCCTCGGTCACGAAGCCGGTCCCGAGAACGACGGAGAAAAAGGCGACGATGAGCGCAGATATCAGGACGAACTTGGTCTTTATGCTGTACAGGCGCGGCTGGTTCATCGATGGCACCCGGCGGCGCAGCCGAAGGGGATGGACCTGTAAAGGTGGGACATGTCGTGGTAATCAGAAAGGGTGGCCCGTTCGAAGCCGTTTTTGTACTCGTCGTCCCAGTTGGCGAGGATCTTCCGGTCGGCGGGGTCCTTCCGATCCAGCGCCACCAGGGCCTCGGTGACCTCCCTGATCAGCCTTGCCGGCGCGTCATGCCTCGCCACTAGCGGGGTCGAGGGGAGCGGCTTCGAAGCGGCTATGATGCGCAGGCCCCTTTTCGCCCACCTCTTCGCCACCACGTCCTTCGCCGCCCCTGCTTCGAACTCCCCCTTCAGCACCGCTTTGGCGACGGTGGTGTGGTTGGCCAGGTTCGCGAGCGAGGCGAGCTCCTTCTTGCCCATCCCGTTGGAGTTCAGCATCCGGCGCGGTATCAGGTTTCCGGTGATGGAGTGGTGGTAGCCAAGAGCGACCCGCTTTCCCCTCAGGTCGGCCAGGGTCTTTATCCCTGACTTGGCAGGTACTATGAACATGCTTTGGTAAAGCGCCTTCCCCTCTTCGTTCAGCGGCTTCACGATCGGTATCACCCGGTGCGCCTGGATGGCTCCTATAACCGCACCGTCGCCGAGCGAGGAGATCTGCGCCTTCCCCTCGGTCAGGTGCTTCACCCCTTCCGCATAGCCGTGGCTGATCTTCAGGTGGAATTCGTAGGAAGTGGTACGGGTGAGATAATCCATCATCGGCTGGTAGCGCTCGTACATCTCTATCGGATCGAAACGGAGATTGACGCCGAAATAGGCGACCGGCTTCCCCGAAGAGAGACAGACCGAGGCCGGAACCGCCGCCACAAGCGCGAGGGCTGTTGCTATCGCGGCAGTCGATTTGCGTAGCAGTTTGAACACAACCACGTTCCTTTCCTTTGGTTGATACTGACCATGAATATTTTGCTGCCCATCATACGCATTTCTGCGCAAGAATCACACCACGATTTCTACGCAACAATCAGACCACCCTTGCTTCAGCGCCGCTACGGCACCAGACGCCCCCCCGCCAACTCCGCGTACACGCCTTTTCCCGGCGAGCCCCCTGTATACATGCGCCTTTTCGCTCAAGGCCTGCCCCAGACCGGGCAGCGGCGCGCGCCTCAGCCATGTTACCCTTTCGTTACATCCACGCCATATAGCCGAAACCGGCGCGCCAATTTCGCAACATGACGGCGTCGTTTCGAAAACTCCCACATCCGTAAAAGCTGTTGACATTCAAGTTTTTGAATGTTAGTTGTGCATATACACATATCGCAGCAAAGGAGTACCCAATGAAAATCTGTTTCCCGGTATGCAGCAATGATGGGCTGGCAAGCGAGGTTTACGGGCATTTCGGTACGGCGCCCGGCTTCGTGGTGGTGGATATCGCCACCAATGAAGTGGTTGCCATCGACAACAGCGACCGGATCCATGAGCATGGCGCGTGCAACCCTGTCGCAGGGCTGGACGGACACGAGGTTGACGCCGTTGTCGTCGGCGGCATCGGAGGCGGAGCGCTGCACAAGCTGAACTCGGCCGGGATGAGGGTGTTCCAGGCGCGGCAGGGGACGGTTTCGGAGCATGTCGCCCTGTTCCGGAACAACGAGCTGCCGGAATTCATGCCGGGGCACACCTGCGGAGGCCATGGCCACAGCCACGGCTGCTCGCACTAGCGTGCCGCGCCCGCGCAAGCCAAGAACCTGCATCTGCCCGCACCGCGCCGGTTTCTCCGCCGTCTTCAAGCCGGCCGGGACTCCCCTTAAGGACATGGAGTTGATCAAACTGGCGCATGACGAGCTTGATGCTCTGCACCTTTGCGACGGAAGGGGATTGACCCAGGAAGAGGCAGGCACGGAGATGGGGGTGTCGCGCGGCACCGTACAGCGTCTTCTTGCAGCCGCTCGTCGCAAGGTGGCCGAGGCGCTGGCAGGCCAGAAGGCGCTTGCCATAGCCGCCCCCCCTCCGGCCGACGGGATTGAGCAGGGAACCCCACCCATCACCGCTTCGGGAGCCTGACCATGGCTAGGGACATATTCATAAAACTTGCCCAAGCGGCGAGGGAGCAGAGCGAGGAGGGGGATTTCCCCTGCTGGCTCTTGGCCGACATACTGGAGATCGCCGGCGCCTCCGAGCGCTATGCGGACAAGACGGAGTTGATCGAGTTGCTGCTCAGCCAGGTCCAGGAGTATGACAGCCACGCAGGGGCGGGGTGCTTCGGCGCCTCGGTCGGCCCAGGGACCATCGAGGCGACTCTGCGCAAGATCATGCAGAGATAGCGGCAGACACCCGGCCAGGCGGACCGGTCGCCCCGCTTCAAATACCTTTCAACGGCCCCATGTCGGGATTTCCTTGCGTTCACGCCGTTGGTGCAGGAGCTGACTCTAGTTGTACTAATTATCCTTTGAGGTGCAGCAATGGCGTGTGAATTGGTGGAATGCTGTCAATTTTTCAAGGAAAACCTGAAAGATCTGCCGAGGACGGCGGAGTACATCCAGAACAAGCTCTGCTACGGCGACTATGAAAGCTGCAACAGGTACAGGATCTTCCAGCAAAGCGGCGGCGAGAACGTGCCGTTCGACCTTCATCCGGACGATGTGGAGGCCGTGAGGAAGGTGAAACAGTGCATGCTCAAAAAGGAGCAGGCAAAAGAGGAAGAGTAGGCAACACGCCTGCTGGCGCTGCTAGTACCAAACCGGAGGTCGCCATTGCCGTACCGCACGCTGAGAGTCGCCCTGCTGCTCGCCTTTGTTTCGCTCCTCCCCGGCTGTGAGGAGAACAGGGGGGTGAAGATCGGCGAAAAAGCGCCCTCCATCTCCGGCAACGACGTCCAGGGGAACTACATCAGCCTCCCGCAGATGAAGGGGAAGACGGTGGTCATCTATTTCTGGACCGACTCGTGCTGTGGCGACAACCTGAAGCAGCTCGAACCCTTTTTCAGCCGGAACAGGGACAGGGGTCTGGAGATCGTGGCGGTCAACGAGATGGACCCGAAGGAAAAGATCCTGTCCCTGGTCTCGAAAAACGGGCTCTCCTTCACGATGCTCTCCGACGAGCACTCCATGCTTTTCAAGCAGTACAACGTCCTCGGCTTCCCGACCATCCTGATTCTCGACAGGGACGGGGTGATCCGGGAGAAGGTCCTGGGCGAGATGCCGACGGCCAAACTGGAAAAGCTGATAGAGCGCCACCTCGATACCCGCTGAACCGGAGCGTTGCCCATGAAAAGATGGCTGTCCGCCTTCATCCTGCTCCTCGCCGCGGTCGGCATCGTCTTTGCCGCGGCCCCCGACGTCCTGGAGCACAAGTCGTGCGCCTACTGCGGCATGAGCCGGGGCAAGTTCTCCCACAGCAGGATGCTGGTAGAGTACGACGACGGCTCGGAGGTCGGTGTCTGCTCGCTGCGCTGCGCCGCGGTGGACCTGATCAACAACCTGGACAAGACCCCGCGCCGCATCGGCGTCGGCGATTATGCGGACCAAAAGCTCATCGATGCCGAGAAGGCGGTCTGGGTCATCGGCGGTGACAAGGCCGGCGTCATGACCGCGCAGGCCAAGTGGGCCTTCGGCACCGAGAAGGGCGCGGATGACTTCATCAGGGAGCATGGCGGAACCAAGGCCGATTTCGAGGCCGCCATGAAAGCCGCCTGCGACGCCCTCTACCAGGACACCAGGATGATCCGCGAAAGGCGCAAAACGAAGCGCGGCACGTTGTAACCCCCCAGTATCCTCTTCCGTGGTCTCCATTCGCCCCCGAACCTCCGGGGGCTTTTTTTTGCCCGCCAGCGTATCGCAAAAACCGATAGGCGAAGACGTTTTCATCGAAACTATCCGTTTGACTTATTCCAGACGTAGACATATACAGATCCTCATACTAATTCGATCCAGGGGGGACCACTGCAATGACTGCCGATTTTCAGGTGAAATCCGATCCGGTGCTTTGGGAAAAGCTGGGGATGGA
>DNJC01000149.1 GCA_003490025.1 Geobacter sp.
CGCCGCTCTTGGTCAGGTACCCACCGTCGGCGGACAGGAACTGCCCGAAGATCTGGCTGTAGCCGTAGCGGGAGTCGCTCCATACCACCAGATATCTGCTGTTCGCAGGAGTGACCGTGTCGGGGAAAAAGGCTACCCTGGGCTGGCGCTGGTCGCGGTGCACGGCCGGCGCGACGTAGGTCGCGTCGGAAATCTGAAAGTCCGCCGTCTTGTAGGTCATGGCGGGCGTCCCGGTCTTGAGGACGTGACTCGTCGTGTTGTCGAAGCGCAGCTTGCCGTCGGCGTAAAGGCTCTGGCCGAAGGTGATCCTGCCAAAGATGCTCGTCGCGCCGGCGACCCGCGAGTCGGTCCAGACGGAGAGGTACTGGTGGTTGATGTTGTCGAAAGCGACCGCCGGCTGCGCCTGGTCGTTGGAATCGGTCGTGATCTGCTGGTCGACGTCGAGCACCTTGCCGGTAGTCTTACCGGTACCGTGCTTGCCCACTTTTGAATCCTGACCGGAACAGCCGAAAAAAGCGGCGCATGCGGCCAGCAGCAAGATCCATCGTATTATGTTTTTCAAGTTCATTCCAAACACCCCTTCGTTCGAAACCGTCAGATTGCCCGTACGTTGTTTTTTTACTAAGATCTGTCAGCGATAGCTACGTTGAGTTTGGCAGGCACATCGCGGGATTTCCCGTTGCCCCCCGGTTCCGACACGGTGAAAAGGACGTTAACGTAGTATTCGAAGTAGTCGGCACTGCAGACATTGAGGTTCTGCGTACTGCGGGACACCAGTGCGAACTTGTAGTTGTCGGGAACGACCACGACTGGAATGGTCACTGTCGAACCGGGGGCGACCACCTGGCTGGTGGAGATGAAGTAATCCGGCAGCGGCGGGGTTGTCGCGGGGTTGACCGGCGTGTACTGGATCGTGATCCTGCTTACCACGAGGTTGAGAGCGTTGGGGAACAGCGACGTGGAGGTGAAATCGATGTCGACCGTGTCGGTCGAGAAGGTACCGCCGGTCGACACGCCCGCTGAGCAGGTGTTGTCGGTAAGCACGTCAGATTCCAGTCTCGTGGTACTGGCGACGGCCGAAGCGGTCACCGTGGTAAATTCTCCGACGCCGGCTCCCAGGTTCTCGTCTCCGCAAGAGGAAAGGAGAGCGGCCGCGCATACACCGCAAAACAACATGCCTAACCTTTTAAACATACAATCTCCTTAAAGTACTATCTTAGGCGTGATGAATATCAGCAGTTCCGTTTTGGTCTTCTGCTTCGAGTTCGTTTTGAACAGCCAGCCCAGGAGCGGTATGTCGGAGAGGAACGGAACGCCGGTGTCGGATTCGGTGTCGCTGTCCACGTAGATGCCGCCGATGACGGTCGTGTCGCCGTTGGATACCACCAGTTCCGTGGTCGCTTCCTTCTTGTTGATCGGCGGCGGCGACCCGGTCCCCGGGGAGTTGTTGCTCGCCTTGATCTTCATGCTCACCGAGCCGTCCGAGGTGATGTGCGGCGTCACTTCCAGCGTGAGGGCGGCCTCGACGAACTCGGTCTTGGTCCCCTCGGCCGAGGTGGTCTGGTACGGTATCGACTGCCCCTGCGAGATCTTGGCAGCCTTGTTGTTCAAGGTCACCACCTTCGGAGTGGAGATGATCTTCACCTGCCCTATGGTGGCTGCGGCGGCGAGACGCATGTCGAGCTGGATGTTGCTGGTCAGCTTGCCGAAGGACATCCCGAGGCCGAGCCCGCCGGCCCCGGTCGCCCCGGGCCCTGCCGTGGAGACCACGCCGCCGAAGGTGGTATCGACCGAGTTGATCCCGGCCACGGAGGCGGAGCCATCGCGGTAGCTAAGCCCCCACTGGACGCCGAGATCGCGGGTGAAGGTGGAGGTAGCCTCCACGATGCGGGCCTCGATCATCACCTGCTTCTCCGGGAGGTCGAGGTTCTTCAGGAGGGTGCGCATGTCGTCCAGCGCCGGCTGGATATCCTTCACGATGACCCGGCTGGTGCGGGCGTCCTTGGTGATCACCCCGCGCTCGCTCTTCTGCATGTTGAACTGGTTCGCCACCTCGTCAACGGAAGCGTAGTTCACCTCGAAGATCGCGGTCCTGAGATCCATCAGCCGCTCGGCCGCCTTTTTCGCGGCCAGTTCCTCGTCCGCCTGGTTCTGCATCTTCGCCCGGGGCTTGATCTGCACGATGTTCCCCTCGCGCACCATGGCGAGCCCCTTGGCGTCGAGTATCACGTCGAGCGCCTGGTCCCAGGGGACGTTCACCAGCTTGATGCTGATGGTACCGGTGACGTCGTCGCCGATCAGGAAGTTGAGGTTGCTCACCTCCGCGATCAGCTGGAAGATCCTCCTGATGTCTGCGTCGGAGAACTCGAGGGTGACGCGCCTTCCCTTGTACACCTTCCTGGGGCGCTTGTCGGAGGAGTCGGACTTGGGAAGTTCGGTCGACGCCTCTTCGAGGCGGGAAACCGGCGGCGCCAGTTCCTCGGCGACGTTCTGCTCGGGAGCGATCTTCGCCTTGGGCGCGGGTGCGGCGGGAAGCTTGGCGGCGGCAACCGGACCCGGGTTCTCGATGTCCCACACCAGCACGCCGTCCTTGCGGCTCGTGGTGAAGCGCGGGTTGCCGCGCAGCCTCACCAGGACCTTCGTCATGTAGACACCCTTGGCGCCCTTGACCTGGTAAGGGGTGACGGAGAGCACGGGGGAGCCGAACTGCGAGGTGTCCAGGGCACGCTGCAGCTGCTTGGGAACCTGGCAGTTCTTGATGGTGAGGGAGAGCCCTTGCGGACCGCGTACCGGCTCGGCCGGGTCGCAGGAGCCGAAAAGCTTCATGGAAATGCGCGACACGCCGTCCACCACCTTGAAGTCGAGCGACTCCAGGCTTCCCTTGCCAAGGCGCGGCGCTTCCGCCTTCACCTCGGCCGGCGCGGGGACCGCAGGGGCGGGACGATGTGCGACGGGTGCCGGAGCAGGAGCGGGTGCCGGTACGGGAGCGGGTGCCGCCGCGGGAGCCGCCTGAGCCACCTCCCCTTTCAGCCTGATCTTCACCCCGAGGTCGCTCTTCACAACCTCGTACGGGGGAAGGGTCTCGCCGACGGCGTCAAGAACCACGCGCACCTTGTCGGGTGTCGATCCGACGCGGGCGTTGGCCACACCGAGGGTGCCGATCGGCACCACGCTTTGCTGCAGCGCATTCTTCACGGTGAACAGATCGATCACGATCCGGTCCGGCTTGGTCAGCTTGAAGGAGTTGAAGGTCTGCACNNGGCTGGGGTGCGGGGGGGGCCGGGACGGCGCTGGCCGGGGCGTCCGAGCCCTT
Organism: Geobacter sp.; assembly: GCA_003490025.1. Classification (GTDB taxonomy): domain Bacteria; phylum Desulfobacterota; class Desulfuromonadia; order Geobacterales; family Geobacteraceae; genus Geomonas. Next base: position 3,314 of record DNJC01000149.1, read on the forward strand.
CACTGCCGGCTCGCCCTGCGCCTGCTGCGGAGCGGTCCCCTGGGCCTGCGGCTCGGCCGCGGCCACCACTGCCGGCGCGGGGGGCGCGGGGGGAGCTGTCGGCTCGGCAGTCAGGGTCTTTTCCTCTATCTTCGCCTCTGCAAGCGGGGCCTCTTTCTGTTCCGGCTGTTCGGCCTTCACCTCGGCTTCGGCGCGCGGCAGCGTGACCAGGAGCTTGCTCTTGTCCGAGGGATCGGTGGCGACGGCGAAATCGACATCCTTCGTCAGCGCGATCTCTACGCGGGTCAGTACGCTCCCGCCGACCGACTGGCGCTCGATATCGATGCGCCTGATATTGCCGCGGTTCACCTCGATCGGCGTGGACACCGCTCCCGGCTCGGTCTGCGAGATGTCAACCACGATCTTGGCCGGGTCGCCGGCCTTGTACGAGGTGTAGGTGAACGGTTTGTCGCTTGCCAGTTCCACGCTGGAGGCGTCGGCAGACACCGTCACGGAGCGAAGTGTCGCAAAGGCGGAGACCTCTGTCTGGGCAGGCTCGTTTGCAGCCATCCTCTTTACGCAACCGGCAGAAACCGTAGACAAAACGATGAGTGCCATTACATGACAAAGAATTCTGCTTCGGTACATTGTCATCTGAAACGCTCCTTACCTTTTCTTGGCCAGCGCAAGCACGATGGTTTTACTCTTGGTGCGGCCGCTCTCCCGGTAATGCTCGACCACTTCGATGGTCGATGCCGTGATCCTGGTGATACGGCCGTTGTTGTTCCCTATCTGCATGCCGACCCGCACGACGTACCCCTTGCCATTGGGGTCGATCACGAGGGCCCTGTTTTCCTGGAGCCCCGCGATGATCCCGGCCACCTTGAACTTGCTCACCTCGAAACTCTGGATCGGGAGCAGGTCGGCCGGGGGAGCGGCGGCAGGCGCACCCGGCTGAGCGGCGGGCGCGGGCAGCGCTGCGGCGTACGGCTTGAACGGGTCCGTCTTCTTGCTGAAGTCGACACGCCCCCCCCCGAGGATCGCCGAGGAAAGCTGCTTTTGGACCGGGACAACCGGCTTTGCCGCGGGAGCTGCCTGCTGTGGCTTGGGCGGCTCCGGCGGAGCAGGTGGCTGTTCCTTCTTGCAGCCGGCGGCAAGCGCCAGCAGCATGAAGATACCGACTGTGCTATTTAGGTTTCTTTTCATCCTTGATCTCTTTTTGGTCACGGAATCTGAAGGTGGTGGCCAGACAGTTGACCTTGAGGCTCGTTCGGCCGCCTATGTTCTTTATGTCCGCCACGTTGACGTTATTTATGTTGACGATGCGAGGCAATTTCCCGACGGCAATGAAGAAGTCGGCTACGTTGTAGAAGGTCCCGGAAACCGCGATGTCGACCGGCACCTCTGCGTAGAAGTCCTTGGGGACCTCCGGTTTGGGCCTGAAGAGAAGGAAGTCGAGACCCGCGCCCTTGCCGAGACTGGAGATGCTGGTCAAAAGCGTCGGGATCTCCTTCTGGTTGGGTAGCTCAGTCAGCGCGTTGTCCAGGTCCTTCTTGAGCTGCTCGTACTCGGCCTTGAAGCGAGGTAGGTTGTTCGCGATCCGCGTGCTCTCGTCGATCTGCTTTTGCAGCTCCTCGTGCCGTACCCGCAGCCCCTGCAGTTCCTTGATCTTGGGGCGATGCAAGGTGCTGAACATGATCCCGCCTTCAACCGCGAGCACGAGCACGAGCAGCGCAACCTTGTGTTTGGTCGGAAGCTTAAACAGCTTTTCTATCTGTGGATCCATGGCAACGCCTCTGCTCCAGCAAATTTTGTTGGTGTCTTCTTTGTCGCGCCGGCTCTTTTGCCCGGACCCGCGTCTGCGCCGTTACGGTTTCTGCTCCTTGATCTGGAAGACCAGGTCGAAACGTTTCGCCTTCATGGTGCCCACGTCCGACTGCTCGGAAACCTGCAGTTCCACGTTGGCGAACGCCCCGGAAGCCTGCAGGCTCTTCATGAAGTACGCGATCAGTTCCTCGTTCGCCGCATATCCCGACACGGTGACGTTGTTGCCGTTCTCGATGTACCTGGTGAGCCAGAGTTTCTCCGGGACCGAATCGGAGAGCGCCGCGAGCCTTGAGGCTGGACCGGTCTTGCCGCGGCGCAGCTGGCTCAGGACGTCGAGCTTCTTCTTGACTTCGGCCTGGAGCTTCTTGATGTTGTCGATGGTCCCTATCTTCTTCTTGAGCGAGTCGAGTTCCGTCTCGGAAGCCGCTATCTCGCGCTTGACGGTGCCGATCTTGCTGCTCAGGAAGATATAGCCGCCGATGCCGATGAGCAGCAGAGCGACCACCGAGATCACGAGGACGGCGACCTGCTGACGCATGGTCTCCTTCTTCTTGGACGCCCTTATGGGGAGGAGATTTATCTTTATCATTTGTCCCCGAGCCTCCTCGTCGCAAGGCCTACCGCTACCGTCATCAGCGGCGCGATCTCGGCAAGGTATTTGGGATCGAATTCCTTCTGGTTCACCGCGACCCGCAAGAGCGGATTGAGTATCTCCACCGGCAGGGCAAGCCTCTGCTGCACCGCCTCCATGAGATGGGCCGTCTTCGCCCCCCCTCCGGAGAGGTACACCTTGGTGATCCGACCTTCACCCGCCGTCGAGTTGTAGAAGTCGAGCGAGCGGCGCATCTCCAGGGCGATGGTCTCGTTCACGCGCTGCAGCGTCTCCATGAGCCTCGGATCGTCGCCGCTTGCGGTGAGCTTCATCTGCTCCGCCTGATCGCCGCTGATGCCGAACTGCTTCTGGATCTCCTCCGTGTAGAGGTTCCCCCCCATCTGGACGTCTCGGGTGAACAGGGAGACCCCGTCCCGCACGATGTTCAGGTTGAAGATGCTGGCGCCTATGTTGACCAGGGCGGCGACCTCGTCCGGCCCGGGCTGGTAGTTGCTCTCGTAGGCGTTTTGCACGGCGAAGGAGTCGACATCCACAACGACCAGCTTGAGTCCCGCCTCGGCGAATACGGAGAGGTAATCGTTTATGATGTCCTTCTTGCTGGCGACCAGAAGGACGTTCATCTTGGAGGGGTCCTGCTCGTCGGGGGAGAGAATCTGGAAGTCGACGTTAACGTCGTTGATGTCGAAGGGGATGTACTGTTCGGCCTCCCAGTGGATCTGGTCCTCCAGCTCCTCGACCGGCATCACCGGCAGCGATATCTTCCTGATGATGACCGAGTTGCCGGATATGGAGCAGGCCGCCTCCTTGGCCTTGACGCCGAGCGTGCCGATGAGCTGCTTCACGGTCTCCACTATGGAAGAGCTGTCCATCAGGGTGTTGTCGACGATCGCCTCGGCCGGCAGCGGCAGTATGCCGATCTTGACCAGCTGGTATCCCGCCTTGACCGGTCGCAGCTGTACCAGCTTCACGGCGCTGGACCCTATGTCGACCCCTACTACGTCCTTGTTCTTGGAGAAAAGCATCGCTTGGTCCTATGTCAGGTTAGTCCTGGAACACCTTCTGCTTCTCGGAGAGGGAAAAGCCAAGGGCAAGCAGGACCTTGCGCTTGGTCTCCATCCTGCAATCCTCACCCCGCTCGACCCGGTCAATGGTAATGGGCGACACCCCGGCAAGACGCGCCAATTCAGCCTTGCTCATAAGTCGCTCTTCCCGCAACTTCCTAACGCTGTTCGTGATCATAAATGGGCACCACTTGGAGACTCATAACGAATTTTGACAGAGATTTGCAGCAAACTGAAGAATTGTCAAGCAATTAATTCCAATGATGCATAGTTATATGCATTTTATATTGATATGTACGTCCGCTACAGACACTCCTTCCCCTTCTCTGTCATAGGGGGGATTCAAATTAAAGAGACTGAGAGATGATACCAATAAAAAGGTGGGATGCAATGGATGCGGCCCGCCGGATCTGCAGGGGCTGGCCGAAATTCATGAAGGGAAATTCCGCCGGCAGCAACGGTATGCTTCAGTAGGCGTACATCACGGAGAGCAGGGCCTTTTCGCGTCCGGCACCCTCCTCCCTGGCCCCCTGCACCATCAGGTTGTACAGGGCCGGCACGTGCTGCGGGCGAATCACCTCGTCCCTGCCGGCCACGGAACTCCCGTCGTCGAGGAGTTCTCCGCCGCTTCGGTCCGAGTTCCCGGGTACCGTGTCGATGATCTTGGTGCTGACGCTGAACCCCCTGGCGGGGGGGATGCCGCTCAGCCTGAAGGAGACGTCCGGGGCGCTCCCAGGGTCGGCGGAACTCTGCGACTGGCTGCATTTGTCCCAGGAGACGGCCGGCTGCTCCAGCTTCTGGCTCAAGCAGTCGCTGCCGCCGATCTTCAGTTCTATCAGGGAATACTGGCTCTCCAGGGTAGCGGCTCCCGACGGGTCCTCGAGGAGCCACGGGAGGATCTCGCGGGTCAAAAGCTCCACCCCCCCCTGCGCCGCGGTGAGCGAGCTGCGGTAGCGCTTCTGGCTGGCGGAGACCTGCGTCCCGGTGCTGATCATGGCGAGGAGCGCCATGGCGATGACCAGCGACAGCATGGTCAGCATCAGCGCGGTTACCAGCGCCGCTCCCTGCTGTGACCTCAGGTTCCCCATTGCTCCCTCCCCTTTTACAGGTTCTTCGGCTGCACCACGATGGTGTAGAGCTTCCAGCGGTAGTTGCGCCACTCCGCGCCGAAGGCCTCCGCCATCTGCCGCGCCGTCCAGACCCTGCCGATCACC
>DNJC01000130.1:0-9349 GCA_003490025.1 Geobacter sp.
ACGCAAAAAAGGCCGCACCGTGAGGTGCGGCCTTCGTCGTATCTAGCGCCCGGCGACGTCCAGTTCCCCTACCCTGATGGAGGGCGCTCCGCCCGAGCTGAAGAAGCGGAGGTCGTTGCCGACCATGTCGACCCCCCTGAAGAGATCCAGAACGTTCCCCGAGAGGGCGATCCCCTTGACCGGGTGCCTGACCTCCCCCCCCTCAACGTAGAACCCCGCGGCGCCGACCGAGAAATCCCCGGAGATGCGGTTCGCCGTGTGCATCCCCATCACGTCCGTTATCAGCACCCCGCGCTCCACCCCGGATAAAAGCGCCCCGGGCTCCGCCTCCCCCGGCTCTAAGCAGAGGTTGTGCACCCCCAGGCGCGGCCCGTTCTTGACGCCGCCGCGCACCGCGTTACCGGTGGAGGGGACTCCCGCCCTCTTCCCCCAGTAGCTGTCGTACAGAAACGCCTCCAGCTTCCCGCCCCCGACCAGCAGGGTGTCCCGCTGCGGCACACCCTCGCCGTCGCAGGGAGCGCTCCCGATACCGCCGGGGAGCAGGCCGTCGTCCCGCACCGTGACCAGCTCGGAGCATACCCTCTCCCCCATCCTCTTCCCCAGGAGCGACTTTCCCTTGCTCACGTTCTCAGCCAGGAAGGAAGGGGAAAGGACATCGAGAAGATCCGCTACCACGCGGTTGTCCAGCACCACCTGGCAGCGCATGGTAGGTATGCTCCTGGCCCCCAGGAGCGCCGTCGCCTTTTGGCCCGCCCTCGCGGCGACCGTCTCCGGATCGAGGCCGGAAAAGCTGCACGAGAAGCCGAAGTCCCAGCCGGTCTGCGCGTCGCCGTCCTGCTCCGCCACGGCGGAGACGCTGCAGGTGACGTAGCTCCCCCGGTAGGCGGCGCAGAGGCCGTGCGAGTTCCTGATCAGCGTCCGGTACAGCGAGTCGGCGTAGCTGCACTTTCTTACCCTTTTCACCCGGGGATCATGGGCGAGCACGAGGCGCTCCAGTTCCAGGGCGCGGGCCACCTTCAGTTCCTCGTCGACGCCGGGAAGATCCTCGTCGTAAAGCCACGGCAGCTCGGGGTACTCCCCGCAGGGAAGAGGCAGCACGCAGGCCGGGTCCGGGGTCTGCATCCGCGCGGCAACCATCGCCCCGTCCACCATTCGTGAGAGCGCCGCCCCGTCCATGGTGGTGGAGAAGGAGAAGCCCAGGCCGTCGCCGCACTTGAGGCGGACCGCCACGCCGAAAGGCTCGGCGCACCTGAAGGCGTCCAGCTTCCCCCCCTTTGCCTCGATGGCGAGGTCGCGGGAGGAGGAAACCATAATCTCGTAGCCGTCCAGTCCCCTCCCCTTGAGGAGCCGTTCGACGGCGTCTGCGTGCTGTNNAGCCCCTGCCTTTGGGTTCCCTGCCTCTAAAGATCGAGCACCATGGCGATCTCGTCGCAGTCGGGGAACTTCACGCACTTGATGCAGTCTCCCCATACCTTGTGCGGCAGCTCGGACTTGTCCGCGATCTTGAAGCCGAACTTGGCGAAGAAATCGGGCTTGTAGGTGAGGCAGAAGAGCCTCTTCAGCCCGAGCGCGCGCGCCTCGTCGATGCAGGCGCCGACCACCTGGCTCCCTATGCCGCGACGCCCCGCATCCTCGGCGACGGCGACTGAACGAACCTCGGCCAGGTCCTCCCAGACGATGTGGAGGGCGGAAGTGCCGAGAAGCCGCCCCTGCTCCTCGAAAACGTAGAAATCCCGCAGCGCCTCGTAGAGTTCGGAAAGCGAACGGGAGAGCATCTCGCCGCGGCTAGCGAAACTGGTCAAGAGTTTCTGTATGTCCTTTACGTCGCCGATCCTGGCCTTTCTTATCATGCAACCGCCTCCTGAATCATCTCCCTGGCGTGTTCCAGGGTCTTCTCCGTCACGCGCGCGCCTCCCAGCATGCGCGCCACCTCCGCCACCCTCGCCTCTCCGTCCAGAAGTTCGACGCGGGTCGCGGTCCGCCCCTCTTCTACCTTCTTCTCCACCTTCAGGTGCCGGTCCGCGAAGGCGGCCACCTGCGGCAGATGGGTGATGGCCAGGACCTGCTGCATCCCCGCCACCCGCTTCAGCTTCTCGCCGATGAGGGCCGAGGTGGCGCCGCCGATGCCGGTATCGACCTCGTCGAAGATGAGCGTCGGCACCTCGGAGTCGGGGTGCAGCTGCTTCAGCGCCAGCATCAGGCGGGAGAGTTCGCCGCCGGAGGCGATCTTGGCCAGCGGCTTCGGGGGCTCGCCGGGGTTCGGGGAGAAGAGGAACTCGGCGCGCTCGAAGCCGAAAGACCTGGGCCCGCTCCCGGTCTCGAAGGAGGTCTCGAAGACGGCGTGCGTCATGGCCAGCTCGGCCAGCTCCCGCTCCATGCCGCTCTTCAGCAGGGCTGCCCCCTTCCTGCGCGCCTCGGAGAGCTTGGCGCCCAGGAGGAAGAGTTCCTTTTCCAGCGCGGCGATCCGCTCCTGCAGTTCGTCCTTCGCCTGCTCGCGGTTCCCGAGGGTAAGGAGTTCGGCGTCGACGTCGCGCCGGTAGGCGAGGATCTCTTCGATGGTGGCGCCGTACTTTCTCTTGAGCCGGTTGATGGCGTCCAGGCGATCGTCCAGCTGCTCCAGGCGTCCCGGCTCGGCCTCCACCTTTGCTGAGTAGTCGCGCAGGGTGAGTGAGGCGTCCTCGAGCTGGGCGTAGGCGGACTCCAGCGCCTCGGCCACGGGGGCCAAGGCATGATCGATGGAGCCCGCGTCGGCGACCCCGCCGATGACGCGGCGCAGCCGTCCCAGGAGTGCGCCGTCGCCGCCGTAGAGCGCGTCGAAGGCCTCTTGCGTGGTGGACAGGAGCTTCTCGCCGTGGGCGACCCTCAGCCTCTCCTCGGCCAGTTCTTCCTCCTCGCCTGCGTAAAGCTTCGCCTGCGCCAACTCGGAACTCTGGAAGGAAAGGAGGTCCAGGCGGCGCGCCGCCTCCCTCTCCCCCTGTTCGAGGGCCTCCAGCTCGTGCCTTGCCCCCTGGAACTGCTCGAAGCGGGAGGCGAACTCGTCGCGCAGCGGGAGCGCTCCGGCGAAACCGTCCAAAAGGCGGAGGTGGTTGTCGCTCTTCAAAAGGGTCTGGGCGTCGTGCTGCCCGTAGATGTTGATGAGGGTGCGGCAGACGTCGGAGAGAAGCGTCGTGGTGGCGAGCCCCCCGCCGATGAAGACGCGGTTCTTCCCCCCCTGCTGGACCGTGCGGCGCACCAGGAGTTCCCCCTCGCACTCGATGCCGGCGTCGGCGAGCGCCTCCAGGAGCGCCGCGCGTCCGGTGAGGTCGAAGACCGCCTCGACCGACGCCTCCCTGGCGCCGGAGCGGATCAGGTCGGCGCTGGCCCGCCCGCCGAGGATCAGGTTCACCGCGTCGATGATGATCGATTTTCCCGCGCCGGTCTCGCCGGTCAGTATGTTGAGGCCGGGGCTGAACTCGACGTGCAGCTTCTCGATGATGGCGAGGTTGGTGATCTGGAGTTCTCTCAGCACCTACCTCTCCCCCCACTTGAGCTTGGTCCGCAGCACCTCGAAATAGTCCTTGCTGCGGGACTGCACCAGGCGGGTGAAGTGGCTCGCACGGCGGATCTGCACCACGTCGCCGGAGATGAGGTTCATCCCCACCTGGCCGTCCAGGGTGAGAAAGACCGCCTCGTCCGGGGCGGAGTTCATCTTGATGGCGATCTGCGCGTCCCCCGCCATGACCAGCGGCCGGTTGGTCAGGGTGTGGGGGCAGATCGGAGTGATGGATATGCACTCGAGTTCCGGGTGGATGATCGGGCCGTTGGCGGAGAGGGAGTACCCGGTGGAACCGGTCGGGGTGGAGATGATGAGCCCGTCCGCCTTGAAGGTGGTCAGGTAGCGGCCGTTAACCGAGGTCTCCATGTCGATGATCCTCGCCAGCGCCCCCTTGTTGATCACCACGTCGTTCAGCACCCGGTGCAGTTCCACCACTGAGCCTTCCCGCTCGACGCTCGCCATGAGCATCATCCGCTCGCTCACCTCGAAGTCCCCCTCGAGGCAGCGCTCCACGGCGGGGTAGAGCTCGGCCAGCGTGATCTCGGTCAGGAAGCCGAGGCTCCCCAGGTTCACCGCCAGGATCGGGACGTCCCGCGCCCCCACCAGGCGCGCCGCGGCAATCAGGGTCCCGTCGCCGCCAAGAACCACCACCAGGTCCGCGTCCTGGGCGACCTCGGAGCTTTCCGCGCTCTCGGCGAGGGTGGTCCGCCTGAGCCTGCGGGAGAGATGCTCCTCGACGTGCGCCGTAACGCCACGGGCAGCGAGCCACTCGATCAGCTCTTCGGCGACCCCGAGGCATCTCGGGTCGTGCACTTTGGCGATAATGGCGATTTTTTTCATCTCGGACCCTTTACTTATATTGTAATCTAGGATTTACTAGCATAATTACTGTATCATGTCTAACGGAAACTAGTCACCCAAGACGCTCCATGAAGCACCAATCCCGCNNATTATCAAATCCTTCCTTGAGCACCTCGAGTATACCCTGGGCAAGGACAAATACTCAGCCACCAAGTACGACAGGTACAACGCCCTGGCCTATGCCGTCAGGGACTACCTGGTGGAACGCTGGCTCGACACGCAGCAGGCCTATTACAATTCGGACAACAAGCGGGTTTACTATCTGTCCATGGAGTTCCTGATGGGGAGGACCCTCGGCAACAGCCTGATAAACCTAGGCCTTTGGGACGACTTCCGCGACGCCATAAACTCGCTCGGCAATAACTTCGACGAGATCCTCTCGGAGGAACAGGACGCGGGCCTTGGCAACGGCGGCCTCGGGCGCCTCGCCGCCTGCTTCCTCGACTCCATGGCCACCATGTCCATACCCGCCTACGGCTACGGGATCCGCTACGAATACGGGATCTTCCGTCAGCACATCCACGACGGCGCGCAGGTGGAGATCCCGGACAACTGGCTGCGTTACCGCAACCCCTGGGAGCTCGACCGCCAGGAGCACCTGCACACGGTGAAGTTCTACGGCCGCGTCATCTCCACCTTCGACAAGGAAGGCAAGCAGGTGCGCGAGTGGATCGACACCGAGGACGTCATGGCGATGGCCTACGACACCCCCATCCCCGGCTACCAGACCCAAAGCGTCAACACCTTGAGGCTCTGGAGCGCCAAGTCGAGCCGCGAGTTCGACCTCAAGTTCTTCAACGAGGGGAACTACATCCGCGCCGTGGAAAAGAAGATGCAGTCCGAGACCATCTCCAAGGTCCTCTACCCGGCCGACAACGTGATCGAGGGGAAGGAACTCCGCTTCAAGCAGGAATACTTCCTCGCCTCCGCCACCGTGCACGACGTCATCTACCGCTTCAAGAAGAAGCACACCGACATGAAGCGGCTCCCCGAGAAGGTCGCCATCCAGCTGAACGACACCCACCCGACCCTGGCGATTCCCGAGCTGATGCGGGTCCTCATCGACCTCGAGCACCTGGATTGGGAGGACGCCTGGAAGATCACCGGGAAGACCTTCGCCTACACGAACCACACCATCCTCCCCGAGGCCCTGGAGCAGTGGCCGGTCTGGTTCTTCGAGCAGATCCTCCCCAGGCACCTGCAGATCGTCTACGAGATCAACGAGCGTTTCCTGAAGGAGATCAGGGCGCGCTTCCCCGGCGACCAGGAGCGGCTCTCCAGGATGTCGATCGTCGAGGAGCACTGGGAGAGGAAGATCCGGATGGCGCATCTCGCCATAGTCGGAAGCCACTCGGTGAACGGCGTCGCCGCGCTGCATTCGGAGATCCTCAAGAACCAGCTCTTCCGCGACTTCTACGAGATGTACCCGGAGCGATTCAACAACAAGACCAACGGCATCACGCAAAGGCGCTGGCTCAAGATGTCCAACCCCTCCCTCTCCTCGCTGATCGACGACTACATAGGGGACGGCTGGGCCAGGAACCTGTACGAGCTGGAGAAGCTGCGCGCCGTCGCCACCGACCCGGAATTCCTGGAGCGCTGGCAGCAGGTGAAGCAGACGAACAAGGAAGGGCTTTGCCGCTACATCCAGGAGCACAACGACATCGAGGTCGACCCGAACTCGCTTTTCGACGTCCAGGTGAAGAGGATCCACGAGTACAAGCGGCAGCTTTTGAACGTGCTCCACATCGTCACCCTCTTCAACAGGATCAAGGACGATCCCGCGCAGGAGGTTGCGCCTCGCACCTTCATCTTCGCCGGCAAGGCGGCCCCGGCCTATGCGGCCGCGAAGCTCATCATCCGGCTCATCAGCGCGGTGGCCGCCGTGGTGAACCGCGACCCCGACGTGGCGGGAAGGATCAAGGTGGTCTTCCTCTCCAACTACAGCGTCTCCCTCGCAGAGAAGATCTTCCCCGCCTCCGACCTCTCCGAGCAGATCTCCACCGCGGGGACCGAGGCCTCCGGTACCGGGAACATGAAGTTCGCCCTGAACGGCGCCCTCACCATAGGGACGCTGGACGGCGCCAACATCGAGATCATGGAGGAGGTCGGGCGGGAGAACATCTTCATCTTCGGCCTCACCGCGGCCGAGGTGGCGCAGTTGAAGGCGCGCGGCTACAACCCGAGGGAGTACTACAACGGCAACAAGGAGCTAAAGCGCGTGCTGGACATGATCGCCTCCGGCTTCTTCTCCCCCTGGGCCCCCGAGTTGTTCACCCCGCTCACCGATTCGCTGCTGAACCTCGGGGACAACTACATGCTCTGCGCCGATTACGCCGCCTACGTCGCCTGCCAGGACAAGGTGAGCGAGCTCTTCAAGCAAAAGGACGAGTGGGCCCGTCAGGCGATCCTCAACTGCGCCGGGATGGGGAAATTCTCCAGCGACCGGACCATCGACCAGTACGCGCGCGAGATCTGGGGGATTCAGCCGGTGGACATACAGCCGGGAAGCGTGGAACTGCAGAGGCACTAAGTGGATCTTTTTACGTCGAATACCGAGCAGTTCGCGCCTCTCGCCGAGAGGATGCGCCCCCGCAACATTTCGGAATACCTGGGCCAGGGACACCTCCTGGGCGAAGGGAAGCTCCTGAGAAGCCTGATCGAGACGGACCGGCTCACCTCCCTGATCTTCTGGGGTCCGCCGGGGAGCGGCAAGACCACCCTGGCCCGCATCATCGCCAACCAGACCAAGTCCCACTTCATCTTCTTCTCCGCCATCATGAGCGGCATCAAGGAGATCCGCGAGGTCGTGAATGAGGCCGAGGACACCCTGAAGTACCAGGGGAAGCGGACCATCCTCTTCGTGGACGAGATCCACCGCTTCAACAAGAGCCAGCAGGACGCCTTCCTCCCCTACGTGGAGCGCGGCACCTTCACCATGATAGGCGCCACCACGGAAAACCCCTCCTTCGAGGTGATCGCCCCCCTCCTCTCCCGCTGCAAGGTCCTGGTGCTGAACCCGCTCACCGACGCGGAGATCATCCAGATCCTGCGGAACGCGCTCACCGACACCGAGCGCGGCCTCGGGGAGTCCCGCCTCGACGTCGCCGAGGAGGCGCTCCGGTTCATGGCCGAGCAGGCCGGCGGCGACGCGCGGGTGGCGCTCAACACGCTGGAGACGGCGGCACGGATCGCCCACGGCGGGACCGTCACGCTGGAGGGGGCGCGCGAGGCGGTGCAGAGAAAGCCGCTTCTCTACGACAAGGGGGGCGAGGAGCACTACAACGTCATCTCCGCCTTCATCAAGTCGATGCGCGGCTCCGACCCGGACGCGGCGCTCTACTGGCTCGCCCGGATGCTGGAGGCCGGGGAGGACCCGATCTTCATCCTGAGGCGCATGGTGATCTTCGCCTCCGAGGACGTCGGGAACGCCGACCCCCGCGGGCTGCAGATGGCGGTCTCGGCGCTGCAGGCCTTCCAGCTGGTCGGGATGCCGGAGGGGAGGATCATCCTGGGGCAGGCGGTCACCTACCTCGCCACCGCCCCCAAGTCGAACGCGAGCTACCAGGGGATCAACGAGGCGCTCGCCGAGGTGAGGAAAAGCGGGGCCCTCCCGGTCCCGATGCAGATCAGGAACGCGCCCACCTCGCTCATGAAGGGGCTCGGCTACGGCAAGGGCTACCGCTACCCGCACGACTACCAGAAAGGGGTGGTGGCGCAGGAATTCCTCCCGGAGGCGATCGCCGAGCGCCGCTTCTACACCCCCAGGGAGAGCGGCTACGAGAAGAGCATCAAGGAGCGGATGGAGTGGGTGAAAAGGGAGCGCGAGCGCGAGAAGGAGTGAGCCGCTTTCGCGCTTCGCTCATTAACAGCCCCCCGCCGTGTTGAAAAGGGCTTGACGCATGGTATATTCAAGCTGGCCATTTCTCCGGCTGCGCTGGCTTTCACGGGCCGCGGGCCTGTCGACAATCCAAGCGGAGTGATCAATGAAGAAGATAGGAATTCTCACCAGCGGCGGCGACTGCTCGGGCATGAACGCCGCCATACGGAGCGCGACCCGCACCGCCCTCGGGCACGGGGTGCAGGTGGTCGGCTTCCGCAAGGGATTCGCGGGGCTTTTGAAGGGTGACTACCTCGAGATGGGGACCAAGGACGTGGCGGGGATCCTGCACCGCGGCGGCACCTTCCTGCAATCGGCGAGAAGCGATGAGTTCCGGACCGTCCTGGGGCGGGAGAAGGCGGTGCGGCACCTGCAGGACATGGGGGTGGAAGGTCTGGTGGTGATCGGCGGCGACGGCTCCCTGAACGGGGCGCTCGCGCTGCACCGGATGGGGGTCCCCGTGGTCGGGATTCCCGCCAGCATCGACAACGACATCCCCTTCACGGACATGGCCCTCGGCGTCGACACGGCGCTGAACAACATCATCTACGCGGTCGACTGCATCAAGGACACGGCGAGTTCCCACGACCGCGCCTTCGTCATCGAGGTGATGGGAAGGAACTCCGGCTACCTGGCCAGCATGACGGCCATCGCCACCGGCGCCGAGTTCGCCATCGTCCCCGAGGTGGAGTACGACATCACGGAACTCTGCCACCAGCTCAGGAGCCGCTACGAAGAGGGGCGCAGCAACGCCATCATCATCCTCGCCGAGGGTGCCGGGCGGGCCCAGAACGTGGCGGACAACATCAAGGACGTGATCGGCTTCGAGACGCGCGTGACGGTGCTCGGGCACTACCAGAGGGGGGGCGCACCGTCGGTTTTCGACCGGCTTTTGGGAAGCCGGCTCGGCCACGCCGCGGTGGAAACACTGCTCTCCGGCCAGATGGGGAAGATGGTCGGGCTTTGCTGCAACGCCATCGTTCCCACCCTTCTTGAGACCATCGTGGTGAGCGAGAAGAGGCAGCTGGACGAGCTGCACGAGATGTCGCTGATCCTCGGGATCTGAGGAGCCG
>DNJC01000130.1:9447-10318 GCA_003490025.1 Geobacter sp.
TAAAGTTCTGATAGTGTGCCCGATGGAGGCTTCCTTCCTCAACTGCGCCCAAAACAGCACAACCTTTTTCATTCGAGTGAGAGCAATCACGATATTTGCATTTCGATGCTAACTTGTAGATATCAGCAAAGCTGTCGCCCATCCCTTCCTCAGCTCCCATAATGCCGAACTCACGCATTCCTGGGTTATCAATCAGCATTGCACCATTACTCAATAGTATGAGTTCACGCCGCACCGTCGTATGCCGTCCTTCTCCAGTACCACTCACCATTTTGGTTTCAAGTATTTGACGACCGATCAGCTGGTTTATCAAAGTGCTTTTGCCAACCCCTGATGAACCTAAAAGACTGTATGTTTTCCCGGATTGTAGAATGTCGCGCACATTGTTAATCCCTTCTCCAGTGATATTACTAAGCGCTATTACCTCCGTAGTTATTCCAGCATTTCTAATTTCATCAGTTAGTTCTTGGAGCGTTTCAGGACTGACTAGGTCAGTTTTTGTGAGTAAAACGACAGGGTCTACTTGTCCATTTCTGACCATTACCAGATAACGTTCAAGCCTGTTAACGTTAAAGTCGAACTGACAGGACTGGACTATTAAGGCTACGTCAATATTCGACGCAATCATCTGGTATTCAATGGTATCTCCTGCAGCCTTACGACGAAGAAACGACTTCCTCGGAACGACGTCATGAATTATTCCAAACTCGTCAGAACCGCTGTATTGAATGGATACCCAGTCTCCAACACAAGGGAAGTCACTTGGTTGCTCCGTCGTATACAGAAAGCGGCCGGCAAGCTTAGCGCGATATTCACCAGATTCATCTATTACAAGAAGTTGATCACGATCCACCGCTACAACACGTGCTAG
>DNJC01000080.1 GCA_003490025.1 Geobacter sp.
TCTACGTTCTAAGTTCTACGTTCTACAAAAAAGGACTCTCCTGAAAGGGGTGCCGGGTCGCACAGCATTATTCACATCTGAATAAAAAGGGAGGGCCCCCCGCCGGCCTCCTGGCGCACGACGGCTGTGGCTGCAAACTCCTCAATCCGTGTAATTCCGGTTTGAGACAGAGTTTTATTCCTGTGGATGATCGTAAAACCGAGATTGGCAGGCCTTGGCATGCTTTCTGCTGTATACAGGTAACCCTTGCCGCTGTTGCCTTCAGGACTTTCAAGCAGTGTCTCAAGGCGGGAGGGAATTCGACAAGCTTCTGCGACCGAATACTTCTGTATCAGCTGCATAACATCAAAGGAGGTTACAAAATGAAATTAGGATTTGTCAGGACCCTGCTGCTCATCGCCGCTCTCCTCGTGGCCTGCCCGCTTTTCGCGGCGGAACAGAAGTCTTTCAAGATCGGTGTCATCACCGAACTCTCGGGTGACCTGGTCACCGGCGGCAACATCACCAAGCGCGGCTACGACCTCTGGGCCCAGGAAGTGAACGCCAAGGGGGGCATCGACATCAAGGGGACCAAGTACCCGGTGAAGCTCGTCTATGCCGATGCCCAGTCCAACCCGGCGGCGGGAGCCGCGGCGGCCGAGAGGCTCATCACCCAGGAGAAGGTCGACTTCATCCTCGGCCCCTACTCCTCGGGCGTCACCCTGGCGGTCGCACCGGTCGTGGACAAGTACAAGATCCCGATGATCACCGGCTCCGCAGAGTCCCCGCTCATCTGGAGGAACAAGTTCAAGTACACCTTCGGGACCATCCCCCCCATCAACTTCACCGGCGCCACCTCCATCAAGACGCTGCTGGAGATGAAGCCGACGCCTAAGTCCATCGCCATCATCGGCTCCAACGACGCCTTCTCCAAGGCGACCGCCGAAGCGTACAAGGGTGCCGCCGAGGCGGCGAAACTGAAGATCGTCAAGTTCAGCATCGTACCCTCCGGCCAGGACATGACCCCGCTCCTCTCCGCGGTCAGGAGCATGAAACCTGACATCATCGCCTTCGGCGGCCACGACGAGGAGCACGTGAAGTTCGTCAAGGCGCTGCGCCAGATCGGCTACACCCCCAAAGCCCTCCTCATGCATTGCGGCATCACCGACAAGGCCTTCACCGACGCGGTAGGCAAGGACGGCGACCAGATCTTCGGCACCACCTGCTGGACCGGCACCGCCAAGACCAAGAGCAAGATCCTCTGGCCCAACGCCGCAGCATACGCGGCCGCTTCCCAGAAGGCCTTCGGCAACCCCGGCGACTACACCCAGGGCGGCTGCTCCGCGGCAGGGATCGCCTTCCAGGTCGCCCTGCAGAAGATCGGCGCCAAGCCGGGGATGGACGAGGCGATGCGCGCCAAGCTGGTCAAGGCACTTGAGGAGGTCGATGTCCAGACCTTCTACGGCCGGGTCAAGTTCGCCACCGCCGGCGAGTACTACCATGCCAACGTCGGCCTCGATCCGCTCACCGTGCAGATCCAGAAAGGGAAGATCATGACCGTCGGGCCGAAGGCCTCCGTCGAGGCAGCCGCCCAGTACCCGATGAAAGAATGGAAGAGCCGCTAGATCAACGGAACAGGCAGGGGCGGATGAAGTCGCCCGCCCCTGCCGAAGCACCGGATACGCAAAGCTGGAGGAAAGCCTTATGGAACTGCTGCCACAAGCCCTCGCCGACGGAGTAATGCTGGGCGGGATCTACATCACCATCGCCATCGCATTTTCACTCACCTACGGGGTCATGCACGTCATCGACTTCGCGGTGGGGGAATGGATCATGTTCGGCGCCTTCACCGGGTACTACCTGAACAAGTGGACCGGTCTCGACCCCTTCCTGTTCCTCCCGGTCATCTTCGTCGCCTACTTCGGCGTGGGGTACCTGATCCAGCCGGTGATACACCGCGTGCTGAGCGGCACCAAGGGCAACCCGTTCCTCATGGGTCTGGTCTTCACCTTCGGCCTCGCCATCATGTTCAAGGGGCTCGCGCTGACCGTGTTCGGCTACTATTCGAACTCGATCCCCTCCATGTTCTCCGAGGGGGCCTTCAACTTCGACGTCTTCGGCGCCGCCGTGACCATCCCGACGGTCAGGCTGGTCGGACTCGCCTACGCGCTCGCCATAACGGCGGTGCTGCACTACATGCTGAAAAAGACCAATTTCGGCCTCGGCGTGCGCGCCCTGGCCCAGCACAAGGACGCCGCGGGGCTCATGGGCGTCAACAGCAGGCGGACCGGCTCCTACGTGTACGGCATCTACGTCGGCATCTCGGCCATGACCGGGGTCCTCCTCGGATGCATCCTCTCCATCGGCGCCCAGATGGGGAACGAGTACACCATCTTCGCCTTCTTCGTGGTGGTGCTGGCCGGGATGGGGTACCTGGCGGGGGTTCCCTGGGCGGCGCTGCTCCTCGGCCTGGTCCAGTCCATCTTCATGATCTACTTCAACCCCAGCCACACGCTTTTGGCCGTCTTCGTAATCCTTTACCTGATCCTGCTGATCTCGCCGCGCGGTCTCTTCGGCAAGGGGGTTTGACATGAATGCCTTGAACAGCCGTACCGGCCTTCTCGCCCTTCTCGCCGTAGCACTCCTGGTGGTCCCCGCAGTGGTCAGCGACACCTTCGTCCTGCGCGTCATGACCGAGGCGATCATGTGGGTCGGCCTTGCCATCGCCTTCGACGTCATCGCCGGCTACACCGGCTACCTGAACTTCGGCCACGGCGCCTTCTTCGGCATCGGCGCCTACACCATCGGCATCCTGATGATGCGGGCCGAACTCCCCTTCTGGGTGGCGCTGCCGGCCGGCGGCCTCGCCGCCGGGATCACGGCGCTCATCGCCGGGATCCCGACCCTGCGCTTGAAGGGGGCCTACTTCGCCATCGCGACCTGGGCGCTCTCCCGGGCCATCCAGCAGCTCGCGCTCAACATGGAGATGACCGGCGGGCCGGACGGCATGAGGCTCACCGCCTTTCTCAACCCGCAGTTCTTTTACTACCTGATGCTGATCACCGTCGGCGGCACCTTCGTCATCCTCTGGTACCTCCTGGAGCGGGCGCCGTTCGGGTTGAAGCTGAAGGCGATCCGCGAGGACGAGGAGGGGGCCAAGGCGCTGGGGCTGAACCCGACCAAGCTGAAGATGCAGGCCTTCATCCTCTCCGCGCTCCCTACCGGCATCCTGGGCGGCATCTACGCCTACTGGATCACCTTCATCGACCCCTCCTCGACGCTCGGGGACATGGTGAGCGACCAGGCCGTGGTCATGGTGGTCTTCGGCGGCATGGGGACCCTGTTCGGGCCGGCCATAGGCGCGCTGCTGATCTTCGCCTTCAAGACGCTCTTCTGGGCGTACCTCTCGGATTTCCAGCTCCTTTACCTCATCATCCTCGGCGCGCTGATCGCGATAAGCGTCATCTTCATTCCCAACGGTCTCTGGGGCACCATCATGAGACGCAAGAAGGCCGACAAGATCCGGCCGGAACGGGTGATCGAAGCCGGCGTGCCACAAGAAGAAGGGAATTAATCATGGTTCAGCCAATTTTAAAGGTAGAGGGTGTCACCAAGTGCTTCGGCGGGCTTACCGCCGTCGACGACGTGAGCTTCGAGGTGAAGCACGGAGAGATCGTCGGGCTTATCGGCCCCAACGGCGCGGGGAAGACCACGCTCTTCAACGTGATCAGCGGCTACTACGCCCCCACCAAGGGGAGCGTCATCTTCAACGGGCAGAGCATCGGCGGCAAGCCCCCCTACGACCTCGCGGGGGTCGGCATCGGGCGGACCTTCCAGGTGGTGAAGCCGTTCGCGGGACTCACCGTGCTCGAGAACGTGGTGATCGCCTCGTTCCTGCGCCACCCCAAGCGCGCCGACGCCGAGCGCGCCGCCTGGCAGGTGCTGGAGACGACGGGACTTGCCGACCGCGCCAACGTATCTGCGGCGGGGCTCACGCTCGCCGGCCGCAAAAGGCTGGAGATCAGCAAGGCGCTCGCCCTGGAGCCCTCCTTTCTCCTTTTGGACGAGGTGGTGGCCGGTCTCAACCCGACCGAGGCGGACCGGACCGTGGAGCTGATCATGAAGCTGAAGAGCGAGGGTCTCACCATCCTCATCGTCGAGCACATCATGCGGGTCATCATGAACATCAGCGACCGGCTGGTGGTGCTCAACTTCGGCTCCAAGATAGCCGAAGGAGCCCCGGCCGAGGTGTCGCAGGACCCGCAGGTCATTCAAGCATATCTGGGAGAGGCAGCGGCATGAAAGTACTCGACGTCCAATCCATATCGGTCAAATACGGCGACATCCAGGCGCTTTGGGACATCTCCTTCTCGGTCGCCAAGGGGCAGCTGGTGGCGCTCATCGGCGCGAACGGCGCGGGGAAGACCACGACGCTCAAGGCGCTCTGCGGGCTGATCCCCGTCGCCGGCGGCGAGATCGGCTACAACGGCACGGTGACGAGCGGTCTGCCGGTGCACAAGGTGGTCGACCTCGGCATCACGCTGGTCCCGGAGGGGCGCCAGCTTTTCCCCAAGATGAGCGTGGAGGACAACCTCCTGGTCGGGGCGTACCTGAAGCGGACCCACAGCAAGAGAAGCCAGACGCTGAAGAAGATCTACTCCATATTCCCGCGGCTGGAGGAGCGGCGCACGCAGAGCGCCGAGACCCTCTCCGGCGGCGAGCAGCAGATGGTCGCCATCGGGCGCGCCCTGATGCAGGACCCGCAGGTGATCATGTTCGACGAGCCGAGCCTGGGGCTCTCTCCGATCATGGTCCAGGAGGTGTTCAAGGTGATCCAGGACCTGCACCGCGAGGGGCTGACCATCTTCCTCGTGGAGCAGAACGTGCACCAGACCCTGAAAGTGGCCGACTACTGCTACGTCATGGAGAACGGCCGCATCGTGGGGCAGGGGACCGGCAAGGAGCTCGAAGCGGACCAGTCGATCCGCGAGGCGTACCTCGGTTTCTAGTTGCGCGGCGGGGCGCAGTGCCGTTAAACTGCCGCGATCAGCGGTGATGATCGGAAAGTCCCCTTTTTTCATCGTTCCCACGCTCCAGCGTGGAAACGCAAAGGCCCTGACGCTCCAGCGCCAGCTAGGCTGCTATCCGAAGCAGGGCGCTCCGAAAAGGTGACAAGATGCAGGTAACCGTAAAGCTGTACGCCCTGTTTCGCTGGAGGCTCTTCCGCGAGGCGGTCCGGGAATACCCCCCGGGCGCCGCGGTGTCCGACGTCGCCCGGGATCTCGAGATTACCGAAACGGAGATCGGGATCGTCCTGGTCAACGGGCTCCACGCCGACCTGGGCCATATCCTGCAAGAGGGGGACCTCGTCTCGCTCATGCCCCGCATCGGGGGAGGGTGAGGATCTGAACTGCTGCAGCCAAAGACAATCCACTCGTTGCGGAGGCAAAATGTCAACCGAGAACAACCAGCAAAGCACCAATCCCGCCGGCGTCCTTTACCGCCGCTGCACCGTCGATCTTGAAACCGGCTCCGTCCAACTCGCCGGGGTCCCCTGCGCCAACCTGGAAGATGTGCTGGGCGGCTTCGGCAGGAGCTTCCAGATCCTGGCCGCGCGCGACATCACCCGGGCCTACTCCCCCGAAAATCCGCTGATCGTGAACACCGGGCTTCTCACCGGCAGCAACGTCATGACCGGCATGCGGAGCTATTTCTCCGCGTACAGCCCGCTGAAGAAATCGGGCGCGGGATTGCCGGCCGCCATGTGGTCCGCCGGGAGCGGGAACTTCGGCAACAAGCTGAAGTGGACCGGCGTCGACGAGGTGATCTTCGAGAACCGCTCTGAGGGCCCGGTGTACGCGGTTTTCCGCGACGGCGCCGACGGCCCCGTGGTGGAGCTGAAACCGGCCGATCACCTGCTGGGTCTCACCGGGCACGAGAAGATCATGACCCTGTCGCGCGAGTATGCCGACGCCCATTTCGCCGTCATCGGACCGGCCGGGGAGAACTACGGCTCCAACTACATGGGGGCGGTGATCCTCAGCACGGACAACCAGCTGAAGTCGGGGGAGCCCAAGAGCCGCTTCGCCGGCCGCGGCGGCATGGGGAGCCTGATGGGGTACAAGAACCTCATCGCCATCGTGGCGCAGAGCCCGGACAAGCTGGACAGAATCACCCCGGCCATGCGGGACGTGAACCGCGACATCATCAAGAGCCTCGGTTCGGCGCGCTTCCAGCCGGTGAGCCAGGGTGGGGGCGGGGGGACCTGGGCCAACATCGAGGTGCTGCAGGCCTTCCACGCGGTGCCGCTCAACAACTTCCGTCCCAAGGGAAACGACGACGTGGAGCGGCTTTACCGCGACAACGTCGAGAAGGATTTCGAGGTGGTCTCGGAGGGGTGCTTCCGCTGCGGCATCCGGTGCCACAACAACCTGTTCCACAGAAACCCCGACGGCAGCCGCGGCAAGCTGGCGGCGAAGTTCGATTTCGAGCCGCTGATCCTGTTCGGCTCCAACCTCGGCATCCACGACGCCACGAAGGTCACGCAACTGATCCACCTCTGCGATCTCATGGGAATGGACGCCATCTCTCTCGGGACCACCATCTCGTACCTGCTCGACTACAACGAGCGTCACCCCGACCGCAGACTTCTCAACGGCGCCACCTTCGGCGATTTCGACCTGATCCGCGAACTGGTCGAGCAGACCGGCCGCGGGAAGCACGAACTCCTGGGCCAGGGGGTGAGGCGCCTCTCCGAGCAGGTGGGGGAGACCTCCTACGCCATGCACGTCAAGGGGCTGGAGCTGCCGGCCTACCTGCCGGACACGAACCCCGGCTACATCTTCGCCATCGCCGGCGGGCACATGTCCATGGGGACGCACATGCTCTACGCCAAGGAAGGGAAGAAAACGGTCGACGAATGGGTGCAGGCGATCACCACGGGAGGCCTCCTGCAGGTCGGCTACGACATGATCGGCCTCTGCAAGTTCGTGGGGGTAGGCATCGGGCACGACCTGATCGTGAACGGGATCAGGGAGGCCACCGGGCTCGAGTTCAGCTCCGCCGAGATCGTGGCGTCGGTGCGGCGCGCCTACCTGCGGGGACTGGCCCTGGAACTGCGCCAGGGATTCGCCGAGGAGGAGTACACGCTCCCCTCGCAGGTGCTCGCCGACCCCAACCCCAACGTGGCGCTCCCGAGCTTCATCGACGAAGCTTTCCTGGAAGAGCTGCGCCGGCGGGTCTGGAGCGTATTTCTGCCGGAGATGGAAGGACTCGTCCCGGAAAGGAAAAACTAAATGGGAACCGACGACAGCAAGGAACTCTTTGCAGAAGTCTGCCGGCTGATCGGCGCCAACGACGCCCGCACCAGGGAGAACCTAGACTGGCTCAGGGCGCAGATGGACTCCTACTTCTTCATCACCATGCAGCAGGAGCCCGAGGCGGTCTTCTCCCTGGCCGTAGGTCTCGGGACACTGGCCCAGAACCAGAAGCTGACCGTCGCGGACCGCGCCAAGACCCTGATCCTGGCGCGGCTGAACCAGCCCGGTTCCCTGTACGACACCCTGCGCACCCTGCAGGAGCGGGACATCTCCTACGCCGAATTCACCCATTCCCTGGACCTGGTCCCCGGGCTCGGGCAGGGGCTCGAGGTGCAGCGCTTCGACTTCGACCGGAAGGAACACCGGGAGATCGCGTCAGGCGCAGGGGCGGAGATCCCTCCCGAGATCCGGGACGGCATCACCGAGGCGCTGAGGAACAGCTATCCCGAGTTCGACATGGGGGAGCTGGACCAGCTGCTTCGTCTGCTCTGGCTCAACAACGAGAACTACGTCCGCATCTCGCCGCCCAAGCGGGTGGCCCAGATCCTCTGGATCTTCCAGCAGGGGAACCGGCTCGGGGGGATCTTCCTGGACGTCGAGGAGGCCGACGGGGAGAGGGGGGAGACGAGGGTGATGCTGGCCGTCGGGAACCCTCCCCAGAAGGACTTCCTGCTGCAGACCATGGAGGTCTTCAACCGGCTCGGCCTCGGTGTGAAGCGCGCCTACTGCCTCACCATATCCAACGGCGTGCATCCCTACTTCCTCGGGACCTTCTACGTCAGGAAACGCGACGACGCAGGGACGCTGGCCAAGGGGGGCGAGCTCTTCGACCGGCTGCAAAAGGAACTCTACAACACCCAGATCCTCTCCACCGCCTCCTCCACCTACCGCGAGTTCGTGACCAACAAGATCATGACAGGCGAGGAGGCGTCGCTGGTGAACGCCTTCATCTCCTTTTGCCACACGAACCTCGCCCATCACCACCCGGACCCCTTCGGCTACGAGGACGTGATGCGGGCGTTCCACTCCCACCCGGACATCGCCCTGCAGCTCGCGAAGCTGTTCCGGATCCGTTTCCAGCCCGGCATCGAAGGGAGAAAGGCGCTCTACGAAAAGACGCTGGAGGAGACCTCCAGGTTCATCGAGGCGTACAACACCGGGCACCGCTACATCGACGACCTGCGCCGCTCCATCTTCCGCTGCGCCATCACCTTCATCCGGAACACGCTGAAGACCAACTTCTACGTCCCGGAGAAGCACGCGCTCGCCTTCAGGCTCGACCCGGCCTACCTCTCGGAGCTGAGCCCGGAGTTCACCGCCGACCTGCCGCCTGAACTCCCGTTCCGCATCACCTTCTTCTTCGGGCGCTACGGGGCGGGGTACCACATCGGCTTCTCCGACATAGCCCGCGGCGGCTGGCGCACCATCATCACCCGCAACCGCGACGATTACGTCACCTCGGCCAGCACCCTCTTCCGCGAGGTGTACGTCCTGGCGCACACCCAGCACCTGAAGAACAAGGACATCTACGAGGGGGGCTCGAAGATGGTGGTCATCCTCGACGCGGCCAACCTGGAGCAGCGGGACCTGACCACGCAGAGGCTCTACAAGCTGCAGTTCGGCTTCCTGAACGCCTTCCTGGACATCTTCGTCACGGACGAGAAGGGGCGCGCGCGGGACCCGAGGGTGGTCGATTACTACGGCGAGGACGAGCCGATCGAGCTCGGCCCCGACGAGAACATGCACGACGTGATGATCGAGATGATAGCCCGCCAGTCGCTCAAGCGCGGCTACCTTCTCGGCATAGGGCTCATCTCCAGCAAGAAGGTCGGCATCAACCACAAGGAATACGGCGTCACCTCGACCGGCGTGGTGCAGTTCGCCGAGATAACCATGCAGGAGCTGGGTGTCGACATACGCCGCGACCCGTTCTCGGTCAAGTTCACCGGCGGCCCCAGCGGGGACGTCGCCGGCAACGCCATGAGGATCCTGCTGGAGCGCTCTCCCCACGTGCGGATCAAGCTGATGCTGGACGGCAGCGGGGCGATCTTCGATCCCGAGGGGATGCGGCACGAGGAGCTGAAGCGGATCCTCTTGAAGCACGACCTGGACGCCTTTGACCCCGCGGCGCTGCACCCCGGCGGTTTCATCCTTTACAGCGGCAAGCGCCGGACCGAGGGGCTGCGCGAACTGTTCCGGCGGGTGGTGAACACCGGCTTCGGGGTCGAGGAGCAGTGGGTGACCATGGACGAGTACCACCGCGAGTTCGGCAACCTCCTCTTCTCCGTCCCGACCGACCTCTTCATCCCGGCAGGCGGTCGCCCCGAGACCATCGACAAGGACAACTGGCAGCGGTTCTTCCGCGAGGACGGCACGCCCACGACCAGGGCCATCGTCGAGGGGGCCAACTCGTTCATCACCCCCGAGGCCCGCACGCAGATGCAGCGCCGCGGCGTCGTCATCATGCGCGACGCCTCGGCCAACAAGTGCGGTGTCATCTCCTCCTCCTACGAGATCATCGCCAACCTGCTCCTGTCCGAGGAGGAGTTCCTGCTGCACAAGGACCGATACGTGCGCGACGTGCTGGAGATCCTGGAGCAGCGGGCGAAAGACGAGGCGAAGCTCATCTTCAGGAGGCACCGCGAGGCGGGGAGCAATTTCACCTTCACCGAGGTCTCCGACGCCATAAGCCACGAGATCAACGGGCATTACGCGAGGCTCTTCACCTTCTTCCAGCGCCACCCGGAGTTGTGCGGGGAGCCGCTATTCCAGCGCGCGATCCTGTCCCACCTGCCGCGCATGCTGAGGGAGGACCCGATCTACAGCAAGAGGATCGACACCCTGCCGGCCAAGTGCCTCTACGCGATACTGGCCGCCGAGATAGCCTCGTCGCTTGTGTACTGCGGAGACCGGGAGGCCGATTTCAAGGAGATGATCCGGGGGCACCTGGTCAGGAACTTCGCGAGCGCGGCCCTGCCTGCGGGGCAGGCGGAAGCCGTTTTCGCCAACGGGTAGAAAGCCGGAAAACCGGTCAACAGCTTTAAAGCATTTACGCAGAGAACGCCGAGTATGCGCGGAGGACGCGGAGAGAAACAAAGACTTGGGGTTTAAATTCGAAAGCCTTCTCCGCGTACTCCGCGTAACAGCTTTTGGGTTTTGGTTGTGTGCAAAGTAAATGGAAAGTCCGTGATTCTCAAGGAGGCGTAGAAGATGGTGCTGAAGAACATGCTGGTCCTGATGGATACACTCCCCCACGCCGCTGACCGGCTCGACCTCGCCATTGCCATGGCGAAGCGGCACGGGGCGGCGGTTACCGCGTTAAACACGATCACCCACTCCCTGCTGCCGTTCGTAAAAGGTGAGGCAGCGGTGTCGAGTGAACAGATGCGGGAGAGCTTCCTGCAGAAAACGAAGGCCGCTGGGATAGAAGGAACCTGGCTCCAGATCGACGTGAAGGTGCTGGGCGGCAGCATCGCCGAGGTCGTCAACCATTACTCCACCTTCGCCGATCTCGTGGTGGTGGGCCAGACCATGCACCAGAGCGCCCAGGAAAATCTCGTCGAGCGCGTAGTGCTTGGCTCGGGAAAACCGGTGCTTGTCGTCCCTTACACCGGGGTATTTTCCAACGTCGGCGAGAGGGTGCTGATCGCCTGGAAGACCGGACGTGAATCGTCGCGCGCGCTCACCGATGCCCTTCCGATGCTCCGGAAGTCGCAGGTCGTCAACGTGTTCGAGGTGAATCCGACCGAAGGCGAAAAGGCCGACATGGAAGGCCTGCGCGCGCACCTGTCGCGTCACCAGGTGCAGGCGGGGCTGGAGACCAGCGTTGTCACCGAGCTGAGCGTCGCGGACGTGCTGCTGAACCGGGTGGCCGACGAGGGGAGCGATCTCCTGGTGATGGGCGCCTATGCCGATCTTTATTTCGGGAGCTACATCCTGGGGGACATTGCGCGTCACGTCCTGCGCCACATGACCGTCCCGGTGCTCATGTCGCACTAAGACTCCTCCTTTTCCCACAGGTGCTCTATGGAAAAAATCGTCGTCCTTGATCGAAGCGCCATGCCTGCCCACCTCAGGGCGCCCAACTTCCCGCACGAGTGGCGCGAGTACCCGGACACCCCGCCTGAGTCGGTGGTCGAGCGCCTGCAAGGCGCCACCATGGCCGTCACGGACCGCGTCCCCCTGCCGGCTTCCTTGCTGGAGCAACTGCCCGATCTGAAGTTCATCGCGGTGGCGGCAACCGGGGTCGACGGCATCGACCTGGAGTGCTGCCGCAGGAGAAACATCCCGGTCTCCAACCTGCGCGACTGGGCCGTATGCCTGCCCGAGCACGTCTTCGCACTCATCCTCGCCCTGCGCCGCAACCTCATCGGCTATCGCGACGCCCTCCAAAACGGCGCCTGGGAGCGCTCGGAGAGCTACACCGTGCAACTGGAACCGATGCAGCAGGCGCTCTACGGCGGGACGCTCGGCATCATCGGTCACGGGTTCCTCGGGCAGTCCGTGGCGGCGCTGGGGGAGGCGTTCAGCATGCAGGTGATGGTCGCCGACCGGAAGGGAGCAGCGGTCGTGCGTCCCGGACGCGTCGCCTTCACCGAGGTCCTGGAAAAAAGCGATGTCCTCGTCGTCCTCTGTCCGCTTACCGACGGTACCCGGGGCATGATAGGGGGCGCGGAGCTGGCCCTCATGCGTCGCACCGCCCTCTTGGTCAACTGTGCGCGGGGCGGGATAGTGGACGAAGCCGCCCTGGCGGCCGCCTTGCGGCGCGGCGACATTGCCGGCGCCGGGGTCGACGTCCTGGAGCAAGAGCCGCCGCGCGACGGCAGCCCCTTGCTCGACCTGAAGTTGCCCAACCTGATCGTGACCCCCCATGTGGCGTGGGTAAGCGAGCAGTCCCTGCAGGTGATGGCCGAGCAACTGATCGGCAACATGGAAGCCTTCGCGGCAGGTGCGCCCAGAAATCTGGTCACCTGACCTCCAGGAAGTCATCCGGCAGCTCCCGCATCATGAAACCCTCTTTCCCAATCCCCTCCTGCAAGCGCTTGCTATTAAGTTCCAGTTCATGTATTGACAACAAGATCTTACCTGCTCCTTAACAAGATCCTCTCTCCCTTGTAGGAGCGGCATTCCTG
>DNJC01000057.1:0-1996 GCA_003490025.1 Geobacter sp.
GCGACCGTCGGGATTTCCAGCGCCCTGGACCAGATCTCGAAGGCGGCGTCCTCGTCCCCCGAGGCCTCGTGCAGCTCGCCCAGCATGTACTGCGCCTGGTCTGCCATGACGCCTAGTTCCAACATGCGATTGACCACCGCGATCGCTTCCGGGTACCTTCCCGATCCGGCCATCAGCTGGACCAGCGCCATGTAGCACATCGAGTTCGTCGGGTTCAATGAGAGGGCCTTGTTTATCAGCCCCTCGCTCTCATGAATTCGCCCCGCCCTGTACATTATAAGTGCCACTTCGTAGAATACAATGTCATTTTCACCAGATAAGAGCATTTCTTGCAAAATCGGGAAGGCGGCGGCGTCGTTGCCGTCATGGAGCAGCAGGTACGCCTTCATGAATTTTGGACCCAAATCGCTGTATCGGGGGGCGAGATCTCCGAGAGGCTGCACCATCAGGTGGAACCGGTCCTCCTCGGAAAGGTCCATGCCATGGGATTCCTGCAGCTCTTCGCCGCCGTGGTCGTGCCCGCTGCAGGAAGAGCAGGAGCTGCCGCCGTGAGCCTTATGCGCGGGTGCGGCCGCCTTCGCAGGGGCAGCTCCCTTCGCGGATGCCGGCTGTTGCAGCTTCAAAAGGGCTCCCCTCGCCATCTTCTTGATCTCGGGGTCCACGGCCAGCTCCGCCGCCAGGGAGAAATGGTCGTCCGCCTTCTCCAGCTCACCGGCGTTGAAGGCGTGCTCCCCTTCCATTATGTTCAACTCGCCGAGGCGGTTGCAGGCCTGGTCGAGCCCCAGCTGGATCTCCTGCTGTTCCGGGGCCGCCTCCGCCGGGCAGAGCCTGAGCGCTTCCATGAAGTCGATCCGTGCGTCCGCGTAGCGCTCGGCGCAGAGGTGCTTTGCTCCCTGTGTCTGGTAATGACGATGATCCTTCTTGCCGAAAAGTCCGAAAAATGCCATGAGGCCTCCGCTGGGATTGAATTTGATTTAACTGCGTACCAGTTCGGTTACGCTCTCCAGATGGTAGGTCTGGGGAAACATGTCTACAGGCTGAGACCGGGTTACCCGGTATCCGTTGCCGCTCAAAACCGCGAGATCCCTGGCCAGGGTCGCCGGGTCGCAGGACACATAGATGATCCTCTCCGGCGCGAGGAGCGCGATGTCGCCGGCCGCCTCGGCGCCTGCGCGCGGCGGGTCGAGGATGACCAGGTCGAAGCGCTCCTTCCTCTTGGCGAGCCGTCGGACCGCGAGGGCCGCATCGCTCACCTGGTAGGTCGCGTTGTGGACGCCGTTCGCCTGCGCGTTCGTCACCGCGTCGGCGATGGAGGGAGCGTACCCCTCGATGCCGACCACTTCTCCGGCGCAGGGCGCGATCGGCACGGAAATGTTGCCGTTACCGCAGAAAAGATCCAGCACGCGCTCCTTCCCCTTCAAATCGCCCCACTCCCCCACCGTCCTGATCAGTTCCAGGTTCTGACGGTAGTTCACCTGCGAGAAGCCGCCCCGCCCGAAGCGAAGCCGCATCTCCCGCGAGCCGGCGAAGAGCCCCGCCGGAATGCCGTAATCGAGCGAGTCGATCCCCGAGACCTTTTCGAGTTCTCCCTTCTCGCCGCTCCGGACGAAAAGGCCGGAGACGCCGGGAAGATCGCCGTGCGCGGCGGCGAGACGCTCGACAAGCTGGCGGGGGTCCTTGAGCGTGCAATGAACGATCGCGATGCAGCGCCCGTCGTCCCCGATGGAAAGATCGATCTGCGGGATGCCCGCCGCCTGCGGCATGGACGGCAGCAGGGAACGAAACTCTGCTAAGACCCGGTTCAGGTGCGGCGCGGCGAGGGCGCAGCCCGGGCCGATATCGACGACCTGATGGGATCCGGTCCTGAAAAAGCCGAGGGCAAACGTCCCGTCCCTGTTGGAGACCTTCAGCTGGACCCTGGAGCGGTAGCCGTAACATTGCGGGGAGCCGGCGACCGGCAGGACGTCGCAGCCGGCGACCTTTCCCATGCGGCTCA
>DNJC01000057.1:2068-3895 GCA_003490025.1 Geobacter sp.
CCGAAACCGGCGCCGCCGTAGCACATCCTCTCTATGGTGACAGAGGTCTCAGCCATTGAGACCGCGCACGGTGAAAGAGGACCTCGCCTTGCCGCGAATGCGGTTCAACTCGGACTGCACCAGCTTTTTCGGGAACGCCTCCCCGTTGAAGTACCCAAGCGAGTGATCGACGAACTGCCGGATCACGCTGGCGACGACCTCGGGGATGGCGGCGGTGGCGACCCCCTGGTGTTCGATTTCCTTCTTGTAGACGACGCTCCCCCCGAGGAGTTTCAGCGCCCGCAGGTACGCTTCGCCGTTCTCGAAAAGATCGGCTGTCAGCGGCACTTCACAGCAGATTTGGATGCGGACCTGGTGGTAATCGCCGAAATAACGGCGGGTGGCGTCGAAGAATCGAATAACGAGCCCGTTGGTGAGCGGGATCTCCTTGATAAGCTTGGTCATGTAAAACGGTACTCCTTCGGGAAAATCCCGCCCTATTTCTAGCATGTTATGAAAATTCTGTAAATAGTCATGATGCCGGGGGGAAAAAGGGAGCGGCGGCGAAAACCAGCTTGCTTTTTTACGCAAATATTTGTAGACTCACAGATTGTTAAAGAAGCCACCTAACCGGCCAGGAGAAAAAATGAGCAAGGAAGAAGCAATAGAAGTAGAAGGAACGGTAATCGAGCCGCTTCCGAACGCGATGTTCAAGGTAAAACTGGAAAACGACCACATGGTGCTGGCGCACATTTCCGGCAAAATGAGGAAGTTCTTCATCAAGATTCTGCCGGGCGACAAGGTCACCGTGGAGCTCTCCCCGTACGACCTTAGCCGCGGCCGCATCACCTATCGCGCCAAGTAACCCCTCCAGGATCGTCACCGGCGTCAAATCCCAGCCATCCTCCGATTCCGCTGCAGCTCCCAAACCGGATAAGACCAGGCCAAGCCTCGCGCAGCCCGCGGATCGCGCTAAATCTATATATTTTTTAACTTTTAACCCATCAAGGAAGATAAGGAAGAGCCCATGTATACTGCAGCGGATCTGAGAAAAGGTCTGAAGATCGCCATCGACAACGAGCCGTACATCATCACCCACTTCGACTTCGCCAAGCCGGGCAAGGGGCAGGCGCTTTACCGCACCAAGCTCAAGAACATGATCTCCGGTTCCACCCTCGACAGGACCTACCGCTCCGGCGAGACCTTCGAGCCCGCGAACCTCGAAGACCGCAAGATGCAGTACCTCTACAAGGAAGACGATCACTACTGCTTCATGGACAACGACACCTTCGANNGACGTCCCGAACTTCGTCAACCTCCGCGTCACCCAGACCGACCCGTGGGTCAAGGGCGACACCTCCGGCAGCGACTCCAAGCCCGCCACCGTCGAGACCGGCTACGTGCTCCGCGTCCCCCCCTTCATCGAGGAGGGTGAGCTGATCACCATCGACACCCGCACCGGCGACTATTCCACCAGGGTAAAGGGGTAACGATGCCCGGAAGCTGGTCCCTCTCCAGGCGCTACCAGGCGCTGGCTGAGCGGGGCGCTATCTTCACCAGGATCAGAAGGTTTTTTGAAGAAAAGGGGTATCTCGAAGTCGAGACCCCTTTTCGCATACCTGCTCCCGCGCCCGAAGCCCAGATCGACGCCATACCCGCGGACGGCTGGTTCCTGCAGACCTCGCCCGAACTCTGCATGAAGCGGATGCTGACCGCGGGGTACGAGCGCATCTTCCAGATCTGCCGCTGCTGGCGCGAAGGCGAGCGCGGCTCGCGCCACCTGAGCGAGTTCACCATGCTCGAGTGGTACCGGGCCAACGCCGACTACCTCTTCCTCATGGACGAGAC
>DNJC01000117.1:0-19736 GCA_003490025.1 Geobacter sp.
TGGCTTCCTTCATGTCAGCCCCCGTTTACGTCGACAAAAAATTAACGTGCGCAAATATATCACCTGGAGCTTCATTTTTCCACAGTAAAGTTGGAGAGATACCATTTTTCTTGCAGATGGGCGTCAGAATGCAACAGGAAAAAGTGCAAACCGCGTTACACAGTTTACAGAGTAAAAAAAATAATTTCCCTGGGTAATCATTTTACGTAAGGATCAACCGGCGGAGCGAATTTCAGCATACCTTTGTTTGATTTCAAAAAACAGCCTTGCTAACAAAGAGTTACATGGATATCAGAGACCCTCTCCGGCCAGCAGCGGGTCGATGTTTTAAAATGGAGGCTCGGCGCGAGAGCGGGGAAGCCGTAGCTAAACTATTGTTTTACGTGACCTTTTGCGAAAAAACGAGCTTGACCTCTTGTGTAACTTATATATATTGGGGACAGTCAAAATTCTGCAAACAGGAGAAAATGAACATGCATTGCCCAAAATGTAACAGCAAGAAAGGTATCGAGATCGACATGCATTCCGACGGATATGCGAAGGACCTGCTGGAGTGCAACACCTGCGGCACCGTCTGGGTCGAGAGGAGCAGTGAGATCATCACTGTGAGCAGGCAGGCAGCGTAACCGCCAGGGAGCAAACGGGAAAAGGGGGTGCGGACAGCACCCCCTCCTCTCTTTCAGCCAACAGTCGCCCCTCCAACAGTTTCCCTCAGACAGTCTTACCCCGCCGGAAAGAGACAAGCCAGCTAGCGGTTCACCCTCGGCACGACTCCGCATGGCGCGGCAGCCAGCTCGGCAAAGAAACGGTCGTAGACAGGCGCCATGAGCTTCCAGTCGTAGCGCCCGACGAACGAATCGAGACTCCCTCCCTCTTCCCTCTCCAGGATAAGTTTCCTCAACCTGTCCACCAGCGCTTCCCCCTCGCGGTAAAGAACGCGCTCCGCCGCATGTTGCGGCACGTGCTCCGGGTAGGAGAGGCGGTCCGGCAAGAGCGGCAGGCAGCCGCAGTAGGCGGCCTGCACCACGCTCGCGCCGAAGAATTCCTGACGGGAGGTGACCGGCAGTATGTCCGCCTCCCACAGGCACTTCGCGTAG
This sequence comes from Geobacter sp., assembly GCA_003490025.1. Taxonomy (GTDB): domain Bacteria; phylum Desulfobacterota; class Desulfuromonadia; order Geobacterales; family Geobacteraceae; genus Geomonas. The sequence continues at coordinate 1,098 of DNJC01000117.1, forward strand.
CTTTCGAAATCGGCGAGGTACCCCCACTGCGCCACCCTGCCGGCAAGCCTTAGCCGCGCCTCCTTGAAAACGGCGGGGGCGCGTCCGAAGGACTCCCCCAGCACCGCCACCCGGAACTCGATCCCCTCGTCGGCCAGTTGGTAGAGCGCGGCGAAGAACTCCTCGGGCGCCTTGTCGTACTCCCAGCGGTGGTTCCACAAAATTAGCGGCGAAGCGGTCCGCGCCTTCCCATGGGGGCGGTAAGAGTCGAGCTTCCCCAGATCCATCCCAAGCGGCAGCACCCGGCTCTTCGCGGCGATGCGCCCCACCGAGGTGGCTTCCGTCGCGTCCGGAAACCTCTTCAAGAAGCCCGGGAGCGCGCCCAGGAAGGAGTTCATGTGGTACGACGAGTTGAAAAGGACGGCATCGGCGGCCAGGGCGCTCACGTAGTTGATGAACGGGTAGTGGAGGTCCCTCTGCTGCGGGATGTCGGGGTCGCCGGGGGACCAGGGATAGGTGAGCTGGTTTTCGTGGAAGTAGATCGCGCAGCGGCAGCTGAGCTTCCCCCTGGTGAGCGCCAGGAAGGTGGTGAGGTCGAGCATGTCGGTGGCGAGGAGAAGGTCGGGGGTCTCGTTTTGCTCCAGAAGGCGCGAGGCGAGGGTGACGGCCCCGCCGTGCATGCGCCACTTCCAGTTGCGCCCGGGCAGGGTCAAGAGCGTGACGTCGTGGGAGCTTGCGGCGGCGTACTCGGTGGCCCAGGCGGCATGGGAGCCGGCGCAGTATGGTTCCAGCAGGGCGATGCGCATGCGGTCGAGCTCCTTGTCAGAACATGAAGCGGCGCATGCTGATGTTGAGGAGGATGCCGACCCCGACCATCGAGGTGACCATGGAGGTCCCGCCGTAGGAGAAGAAGGGAAGCGGCACCCCCACCACGGGGAGGAGCCCGATCACCATCCCCATGTTGATCACTATGTGCCAGAAGAGCATCGCGGAGACCCCGACGGCCAGAAGCGACCCGAAGCGGTCGTTGCACCTCTTGGCGATACCGAGCCCCCACAGGATCAGGAACAGGTAGAGGGTGACCATGAGGAGGCAGCCGGCGAAGCCCCATTCCTCGGCGAAGACGGAGAAGGCGAAGTCGGTGTGTTGCTCGGGGAGAAAGCGAAGCTGCGACTGGGTTCCCTGCATGAACCCCTTGCCCAAGGTGGCTCCGGAACCGACGGCGATCTTGCTCTGGATGATGTGATAGCCGCTCCCGAGTGGATCGAGGTCCGGGTTCAGGAAGTTGTAGATCCTGTTCTTCTGGTAGTCGTGCAGCACGAAGTTCCAGGCCCCGTAGACGATGGGGACCGCCGCGGCGAACAGTGTGACGAGCGCGGACCAGCGCACGCCGACGAAAAGGAGCATGGTGCCGGCGATCATGGAGACGAGAACCGCCGTGCCGAGGTCCGGCTGCTTCATGATGAGCAGAGCCGGGGCCCCGATCAGCAGCAGCGGGTAGACGAGTTCCTTGAGGGTGAGCCCCTTGAAGATCGGGTAGCGGCTGAAGTAGCGGGCGAAGGTCATGATGATGACGATCTTCATCGGCTCGGACGGCTGCATGTTGAAGAACCCGAGGTGTATCCAGCGGGTGGCCCCCATGCTGGTCTTGCCGATCAAAAGGACCAGGACCAGCAGCATCAGCACCGCGCCGTAGAGCCAGTAGGCGAAGTCCTCCAGCATATGGTAGTCGAGGCTGCAGACGGTCAGGCACAGGGATAGTCCGGCGACGATCCAGTAGAGCTGCTTCAGGTAGTACGGAGTGCCGATCTCACGGTACGAGGCGGAGGCGCTGTATATGTTGATGACGCCAAAAGCGGTGATCAGCATCACCACCGCAAGGAGCGTCCAGTCGAAGTTGGTGAAAAGGCGTCTGTCGAACATCTAAAATCCTCTTGATCGGTCGGATCATTTTCTTTCTAGCGGCTGCCACTCTCGCCGCCGGGGTCAGGCTCGGCCACGCTCTCCCCCCCCTCTTCCTGCAAAACGGGCTTAGGGACCGGCTTCCTGATGACCCCTTTCCCCTCGAAATAGCTCCTCAGTATCCTGGCGGCGACAGGGGCCGCCGCGCTGCCGCCGTGCTCGCCGTGCTCGACGATGACGGCCACGGCGATCTCGGGCTTCTCGTAGGGAGCGAAGGCGACAAAGAGCGCGTGATCCCGGAAACGGTACGGGACGTCTCCCTTGCTGTCGCGCAGCTTGACCACCTGCGACGACCCGGTCTTGCCGGCCACCTTCACCTCGTAAAGGCGCGCCATCCCCCCCGTGCCGCGCGGCTCGTTCACCACCGCGAAAAGCCCCTCCTTCACCAGGCGGTAGGTCTGCGGCTTCAGCCCGGCCTTGCCGATCACCTGCGGTGAGAATTCCTGCAGCACCTTGCCGTCCGAGTCGATCACCTTCCTCACCAGGTGCGGTCTGTAGATCGTCCCTTCGTTGGCGACCGTCGAAATCATCGAGGCGAGCTGCACCGGTGTGGCGAGAACGTACCCCTGCCCTATGCCGACGGAGAGGGTTTCACCCTGGAACCACTTCTTGCCGAAGCGCTTCAACTTCCACTCCTCGGTCGGTATCACCCCCCCCTTCTCGTTGTCCAGCCCGATGCCGAGCGGCGCCCCCATGCCGAAGCGCTTGGCGTAGGCGGCGATCCGGTTCACGCCGAGGCGCTCGGCCAGCTTGTAGAAGTAGACGTCGCACGACTCCCTGAGCGCCTTGCGGAGTTCCACGTGGCCGTGCCCCTTCTTGTCCCAGCACCTGAAGGTGCCGTTGCCGAACTTGTAGTACCCCGGGCACTCGATGCCGGAGTGCTCGTCGATCAGCCCCTCCTCCAGGCCGGCGATGGCGGTGATGATCTTGAAGGTGGAGCCGGGGGGATACATCCCCTTGAGCGCCTTGTTCTCGAGCGGGTGCCTCTCGTCCTCGAGGTACTTTTTCCAGACCTCCGGGGGCATCCGCCCGGTGAAGAGGGCGGGGTCGAAGTCGGGAGCGCTCGCAAAGGCGAGGATCTCGCCGCTGTTCACGTCCATGGCGACGGCGGCGCCGGCCCTATCCCCCAGCGCCTGCTCGGCCACCTTCTGCATGTCGAGGTCGATGGTGAGGAGCACCGTGTTGCCGACGCTGGAGCCGGTTTCCTCGACGGTGCGCAGGAAGCGGCCGCGCGCATCCACCTCGATCTGGCGCCCCCCGTCGGTGCCGTGCAGGTACTGCTCCCAGCTCCGCTCGATGCCGCTCTTGCCGACGTAGTCCCCGGCGTTGTACTCCTGGTAACGCTCCGAGTTCAGCTCCTCCTCCGAGATCTCCCCCAGGTACCCCAAGAGGTGCGAGGCGAGGGCGCCGTTCGTATACGCCCTGATCGGCTTCATCTCCATGTTCACGCCGGAAAGGGAGAGCCGGTTTTCCTCGAGGAACTCCATCTGGTCGCGGGTGATCCCGGAGGCGACCACCAGGGGATAGTACTTCGCCCGCCCCTGCCCCTTGGCCCACTTCTCCTCGATCTCCTTGCGGTCCAGGTTCAGGTGGCGCGCCAGGTTGTCTATCAGCTGTTCCTTGTTCTTCACGTCCTGCGGGATGACCGCGACGGAGAAGGAAGGGGTGTTGGAGACCAGCACCTTGCCGTTTCGGTCCAGTATCGCGCCGCGCGGCGCCGCGACCGGAACGAAGCGGAGCCGGTTGTTCTCGGACTGGTTCAAGAGGTCGTCCGCGTTCACAACCTGCAGGTACCAGAGCCTGGACAAAAGCAGGAAGAACAGGGCGAAGGCCCCGAGGGAGAGTCCGATGATGCGGCGCCCGCCCCCGTCGTCGTCGGGGAGGATGTTCTGCGGCTGCTTCATCGCGCCTCCTCAACCGGGAGCCTGACGCCGAAAAAGAGCGAGGCGATCAGGGCGTTTACCAGGGCCTGCGGTATCAGGGCGGGGAGCAGCGAGGCGTACACCCCTTGGGAAGCGGAGAAAATCGTCAGCATGAGCAGGTTCAATAAAGCGCTCAATATGGTGCCGACGAATACCACCAGCACGAAGAGCGCGCGGTTGTCCGTGTAGAGCCTGTCGGCCAGCTGCGACAGGAGCGTGTAGATGCAGAGATAGGAGAAGGCGTGCAGCCCGAGGTAGATGCCGCTGAAACTGTCCTGGAGCAGCCCGAGGCAAAAGGCGGCGACGCCGGCGAAACGGTGCGGCAGCTTGAGCCCCAGGTAGATCACGAAGATGACGATCAGGTTCGGCTGGAAAGGATCCAGGAGGTACCTTGGCAGGAGCGTCATCTGCAGCAGACACGCCGCCGCAACCCAGCAGGCAATTTTAAGAGAAGCTATCAACGGAATAAACCCTTGCTCAGGAAGTTAATCATCGCCCCGCCGGACCAGGACCAGCATCTCCTCGAGCCTGCCTATGTTCACGGCCGGCTTCACCTCGATGGTCTGGAACACGCCGTATTCCCCCTTCTTCACCATGGTGACCTCGCCGATCGGAAGCCCCTTGGGGAAGACGCCGCCGACGCCGGAGCTTATCACCGTGTCGCCGACCTTCACGTCCTCGTCCTTTACGGTGAACTCGAGGGAGCAACGGCCGCCCCCGGCGCCGCGCACCACGCCGCGGGCCCGCGAGCGCTGCACGATGGCGGCGATGGCGCTGGCATGGTCGGTAAGGAGCAGCACCCGTGAACTCTGCGCAGCCACCTTGACCAGGCGCCCGACCACCCCCCCTGCCGCGACTACCGGCATCCCCTCGGCGAGGCCGTCCGCGCTACCCCGGTCGACCACGAGGGTCTTGAACCAGGCGGAGCTGTCCTCGCCGATGACGGAGACGGCCAGAGACGGGCTCGCCAGCGTCTCCTTGAGATCGAGGAGCGCCTTCAGCCTGGAGTTGGCGGCTATCGCCTCGTTGTTGGCGACGATCCGCTCGTTCAGAAGTTTCACGCTCTTTCTGAGCTGCACGTTCTCGCGCCGCACGTCGATCAGGTTTATGTAGTCGCTCCAGATCCTTCCCGCCATGCCGCTTGCCGCCGCGGCACCTCCCGCCACGGGGGCGGTGAGGTCCATCACGGCGCGCTCCACCGTGTTGGCGTGCTCCTTGTTCCTGAGGTTCATGGCGTAGGTGAGAAACGCCAACAGCAGGAAAAGCGCGGTCAGGAGGAATCGCTTGTAGCGAAGTAAAAGGTTTTTCATCGGCCTCAAAAACGGTATAGGGGGCACCGGCCCCCTATAAGAAATTAAATGGAATACAACTAAAATTACGTCGCGCCGCTAGTCCAGCTGGAACGGCGAAGCGGCGACTTCCTCGTGCCGGGTCTCGTCGACCGGCTCGCGTTTCCCCTCCCCGGCGTAGAGCCGGTTGGGGCCGTTGAAGACGATGCCGTTCTCGGTCCCGACGTTCTTGTAGGCATGCACCACGCCAGGGGGGACCACCACCATCATCGGCGCGTCGAGCCCGGCGAAGAGCACCTGCTTCACCCCGTAGCTGGGGGAATCAACGCGCGCGTCCCACAGGTACACCTTGAAGTTGGAGGGGCCCATGAAGCAGAAGTAATCGGTCTGGTCCTTGTGCTCGTGCGGCCCCCGGGCCACGCCGGGCTGGGTCATGGAGATGTACGCCATGGTCGGCATGACGGCGGCGTCGATCTCGTCGCTGCGGTAGAGTTCGCAGAGCCAGCCGCGCTCGTCCAGGAACTTGGCGAGCGGTTTCGCCGTCACGTCGTGGATGCGCCCCTTCTTGTAGCTTTTGACCTCTTTCATCGCGCACCCCCGCAAAGAGCGGCCTCGTTGTAGACCCGCTGCAGGTAGTCGCGGTACGAGGAGTTCGGGGTGGCGTTTATCACCTCGGCCATCCCCTTGCAGTCGAGGTATCCCATCCTGAGGGCGATCTCTTCCAGGCAGGCGATCTTCAGCCCCTGCCTCGCCTCCAGGGTCCCGATGAAGTGGGACGCCTCAAGGAGGCTTTGGTGGGTTCCGGTGTCGAGCCAGGCGATGCCCCGCCCGAGCCTCTGCACGGAGAGTTCGCCGCTGTGGAGATAGGCGAGGTTCACGTCGGTGATCTCAAGCTCGCCGCGGGGTGACGGGGCGATGGACTTGGCCACCTCGACCACGCGCCCGTCGTAGAGGTAGAGGCCGGGTACCGCGTAGTTGGACTTAGGCGACTTGGGCTTTTCCTCGATGCTCAGCACCTTGTCCTGCGTGTCGAACTCGACCACGCCGTAGCGCTCGGGGTCCTGCACGTAGTATCCGAAGATCGTCGCGCCCCCGCTGAAGTTCGCTATCAGGCGGTCGAGTTCCATCTTGCCGTAGAAGATGTTGTCTCCAAGGATCAGGCAGACCGGGTCGCCGGCGATGAACTCCTCCCCCACCAGGAAAGCCTGGGCGATCCCCTTGGGCTCCGCTTGCACCGCGTAGGTGAGACGTATCCCCCAGCGCGAGCCGTCGCCCAGGAGCGCCTCGAAGCGCGGGGTGTCCTGCGGGGTGGAGATGATGAGGACGTCCGCTATGCCGGCCATCATCAGCGTCGCCAGCGGATAATAAATCATCGGTTTGTCGTAGACCGGCTGCAACTGCTTGCTCGCCACCATGGTCAGAGGATAGAGCCTGCTTCCGGCGCCGCCGGCCAGCAGTATCCCCTTCTTTATCCCTTGCACCATAACACCCCTAACTGAAGCAGAAATTCACATTAATAAAATGCACTATTTATCACACAGGCGCGTCCCGCGTCAAACCAATTAAGGCTAACGATCGAGGCTAAGATTAATCTTTATCTCAATCTGCGTTACAGAAGCTTCCGCTTCACACCCTCGTCGATGAAGCTCTCCTCGATCGCTTCCCGGACCCACGGCTCCTTGCTGCGTGAAAGGACGACCGCCGCACCCTCGGCCACGGCCGGCACGTCGCTCCAGAGAGCGTTCCTGATATTCCTGAGCCGGTGCGGGTCGGGATTCTTCGCGCCGGTCATGTCCCGGCAGGGGCGGCAGAGAAGCGCCAGACTCTCCAGGGACGGCTCCTGGTCGGGCTGGTACTCCCACAGACGGAGTTCGTCGTCACCCTCGCACCATTCGCAGCGAAACCCGGCCCTCTTGCTGATCTGCTTGCCCAGTAGCTGTACCGACGCCAGGTGATCCTGGTGGTTTTTCTCTCCCTTGGCCATGTCACCCCCCTCGCGCCGGCACCCCGGGGCGATCCAGCCCCTGAGTGTAGCAGAATGGCCAACCAGATCAATACATTTCTGGTCCCGGGACCCCGCTTGCCCCCCGCTTCATTTTTGGCTGGACAGAAGAAGCGGGGAGCGGGTAAGCTTTCTCCACTTTTCACCGCAACCCCGCCAGCCCCGGAACAGGAACAACGTCCTCATGAAACTGCCGCACCCGCTTTTCCACGGCACACTGATACGCCGCTACCAGCGCTTTCTCGCCGACGTCGAACTGGACGACGGCACCGTGGTCACCGCCCACACGCCGAACACCGGGAGCATGATGGGATGCGCCACCCCGGGGAACCGGGTGCTCCTCTCCATGAGCGCCAACCCGGGCAGGAAATACCCGCACAGCTGGGAACTGGTCCACGCCGACGGGATCTGGGTCGGGATCAACACGCAGCTTCCCAACCTCCTGGTCAGGGAGGCGATCGAGAACGGGACGGTGGCGGAACTCGGCGGTTACCGGCAGATCCGCGGCGAGGTCGCTTACGGCAGCGGGAGCAGGATCGACCTCCTCCTCTCCGGGGAGAGCGGGCTTTGCTACGTCGAGGTGAAGAACGTCACCCTGGTCCGGTCGCGCCGCGCCCTGTTCCCGGACGCGGTGAGCGCCCGCGCCCAGAAGCACCTGAGGGAGCTCATGGAGATGGTCAGCCTCGGGCACCGCGCCGTGAACTTCTTCGTGGTGCAGCGGGAGGACGGGGAGGCCGTTTCCCCGGCCGACGCCATCGACCCGGCCTACGGCTCGGTCCTGAGGGAGGCGAAGGCCTACGGCGTCGAACTCCTCGCCTACCAGGCGAGCGTCACCAGGACCGAGGTGCGCCTGGTCCGGCCGATCCCGATAATACTGTGAGACAGAGTAGGGGCGAATAATCATTCGCCCCTACGCCTTAATCTGTTTCTAAGGGTCTGTTTCTAAGCATTTGACAACATTTCGAAAGACGCTACAGTTATACCCATTGCCGAGGGTCCAATGAGAATGCAGAGGTTCACGATCTATGCAAAGGAAAGCGGCGTCGAGATATCCCCTGCCGAGAAGAGGCAGCAGGGTAAGCCCGCGGAGGGGAGAGTAGCGCTCCGGTTCTTCCGGCTGGCGGCCGGCGCCCACCAGATCCGCTTCCTCGCCGAGCCATGGGAGGCGTTCGAACTCTCCCGCAGGATCGCGGCGGTCCAGGCGGACGGGGGAAAGGAGAGCCTGACCCACCGCTTCGAGTCGGCGGAGGGGGAGACGGTCACCAAACTGAGCGTGGAGTGCTACCAGAGAAACGGCAAGAAGGGGTACGCCTTATCCGTACAGCGGGGGGAGGAGAGCATCAACGTGGCGGCGCAGCTGGGTGAGTTCCTCTTCGCCGCCGAATTCCTGAAGCAGCTCTCGGTGTCGCAGTCCTGGGTGGAACAGGTAACGCCGAAACAGTCACAAGCGGCAGAGCAGGCCTAACGTGGTGGTAATGAAAAAGGCAACCAAGACGCTACATCTTAGCATCGAAAGCAGGCTGAGCGACGTAGCCCTGGTCGGACATGCCGTCCGGGGCATCTGTGCCTGCTCCCCTCTCAAGGAAGAAGCCTACGGTGAGATGGAGGTCTGCGTAGTCGAGGCGCTGAACAACGCCATCACCCACGCCTACCGCCGGCAGGAGGGGTTCCGGGTCGACACCTCCATCACCCTGCACCACGACAGGATCGCCTTCGAGGTCTCCGACACCGGCAAGTCGATCGAGGAGTTCGCCCCCCGAAGCCTCGAATTCGACCCCGAGGAGATCGGGTCGATCCCGGAAAACGGCATGGGGCTTTTCATCATCGAGACCATCATGGACGAGGTGAGCTACAACTCCAGGGAGGGCAGGAACACCCTCTCCTTCTGCAGGTACTTCACGCAGCCGCAGGCCTGAACCACCCCGTCGCAACCCTACCCCAGCAGGAAATCGAAATCCTCCCGGCTGATCGCCCCGGCCCCCTCGTGCTCCGCGCTCTCCAGGATGGCCCGGTACAGCTTGAGCTTCCGCTTCTTCAGCTCCATCATCTTCTCCTCGATGCTGTGCCGCATCAAAAGACGCGTGATGGTCACCTGCCGCAGCTGCCCGATCCGGTGCGCCCGGTCCGAGGCCTGGTTCTCCACCGCGGGGTTCCACCAGGGGTCGAGGTGGAAGACGTAGGAGGCGCGGGTGAGATTCAACCCCCTCCCCCCCGCCTTCAGGCTCAGCAGGAAGACCCCCGGCTCGGTCGAGCCCTGGAAGTTCTGCACCAGCTCCTTCCTGCGCGAGACCGGAGTGGAGCCGTCCAGCCTGGAGCAGTCGATCCCGTGCTGGCCGAGCCCCTCCTGCACGATGTCGAGAAACGAGGTGAACTGGGAAAAGACCAGCACGCTGTGCCCCTCGGCGAAGAGTTCCCGCAGCTGGTCCACCAGGAAGTCGATCTTGGGCGAGCGGTCCGGGGCGCCGGGAAGGACCAGCTTGGAACTCAGGCAGATCTGGCGCAGCTTGAGGATGGCGGTGAGCGCTATGATGCGCGCCTGCCCCGGCGCGTTCTGCGTGTAGGCCTGGGCCACGGTCTCCTTCACCTTGGCGACGGTCCGGGCATAGAGAGCCTTCTGCCGCGGGCTCATCTCCAGGTAGATGTCTGTCTCCACCTTCGGGGGGAGTTCGTCCGCGATCATGTCCTTCGACCTTCTCAGTATGAAGGGGTGGGTGCGCCTGATCAGCGTCTCCATGAAGCCCCCGTCCTCCCTCCCGATCTGCCTGCGGAACTGTTCGTAAGGGCCGAGGAGCCCCGGAACCGCGAGATCCATCACGGAGAAGAATTCCCCCAGGTGGTTCTCGACCGGGGTCCCGGTGAGCGTCACCTTGAACTTTCCCCTGAGCCTTCTCACCGCGCCGGTGGTCTCGGCGTGTATGTTCTTCACCGCCTGGGCCTCGTCGAAGACGATGACGTGGAACGGGATATCCCGCAGGAGATCGATGTCGCGCTGGATGACGCCGTAGCTCGTCAGCACCAGGTCGAGCCCGTCGAACTCCGCACGGCGCCCCTGCCCGCGGTAGACCCCCACCTTGAGCGAAGGGTAGAAGCGCGCCAGCTCGCTCTCCCAGTTGAAGATCAAGGTCGGCGGGACCACGACCAGGTGCGGCAACGCGGCGGGGAGGTCGGAGGCGATGATCCCCTCTTTCAGGCCGGCCATGAGGGCGATGGCCTGGATGGTCTTGCCAAGCCCCATGTCGTCGGCGAGGCAGGCGCCGAAGCGGTGCTGGTAGAGGAAGGCGAGCCAGCTGTAGCCGTCGACCTGGTAGTTGCGCAGCGTCGCCTTGAGGTTCGCGGGGGGGGACCTTCTCGGGATCTCCTCGAAGCGGGTGAGGCTCTCGAAGATCCGCTCGTCCTCGGGCGACAGGAGCACCCGCACCCCGTTGCGCCTGAGCGCGATCCAGTCGAGGATCTGCAGGCGCGGCACCCGCACCACCTCCCGCCTGCCACCCTCCGAGAAGAGGGAAAGGGTGCCGACGCTCTGCTCGTCAAGGACGACGAGGCTTCCCCCCTTCCGGAACACGCCTCCCCCCTGGAACGCCTGCATCAGCTCCGCCTCGTCGACCAGTTCTCCCTCCCAGCGGATCTCCGGACGAAGCTCGAACCAGTCTATGCTGGAACGGGTCGCGTCGAGGGTGAAGGACCAGGAGACGGTCTTCAGTTCCTCCCCCCCGATGGCGAGTGAGAACCCTTTGGCCGCGAGAGCGCTGCAGAGCCGGGAGAGGCTCCGCATCAGGAGCTTGCGATCCAGCGTCATCTCGCCCGGCCGCTCCGCCTGCCACAGGATGTCGATGCCGAAGAAGTCGCAGGCAAGCTCAAGAAGCCTCCCCTGGCGCTCCCCGTCGAGGGATACGGCAAGCCACTCCCCGTCGTCGGAAAGTTGCAGCATGGCGGCCGGCTCGCACGCCTGCTGCCAGAAGCCGTTGATGACGTTACGCGCCTCCGCCCTCACGCCGCGCTTGAAGAACTCAGGGGTGTCCAGCGCCTGGCGCACGACCCTCTCCCGGTCTCCCGGGCTCTTGCCGGACAGGGAGGCGAAGCACGCCCTGATCACCGCGTTCACCCGTTTCTTCGCCTTGAGCGGCTGCGGGAGCTGGGCGCGCCCATGGGAGGTGAAGAAGGCAAAGAGCGTGGCGGGAAGCGCGAAGGTTATCCCATCGGCGACCCCCTCGGCGGCAACGCCGACCGTGTCGGCAATCTCGCCGATATTCAGCCGGTAACGGGGCTCCACCACCCTCGGCTGCACCCGAACGCTCCTGACAGATAAAGCTGTGCGCCTGCGGAAGTCGGGCATGTCGTTTTCCCTGACGCAGAACTGCAGGGCGTTGAAGATGCGGGCCGCGAAGCGGAAGGTTTCCTCCTCGCGCACCAGTTCCGCGTCCGGGATCTGCTCCACCCTGGCGAAGAGGGTCCGGTACAGGTCGGCGCCGGCGTCGTCCGCCTTGTAAATCAGGGAGTTGCGCAGGTCGAAATGGTACCCCTGCCAGACAAAGGAATCGTGGTCGAGCGGGGTCTGGTCGTTCAGCGCCAGTTTCACCCACAGCTCTGCCTTGCGCAGGTCGAGCTGCAACAGTACCGTCCGCTTCACGGAGGGATCAAAGACCAGGGGAACAAGGGTGTCCGCCGAGGCGTAAAGGATGGGGAACCTGCCGCGGAACCTGGACAGGAACTCCTCGATGCACCTGCCGCGCAGGGCGGACGAGTGCATGAGCCTCAGGAACTCACGGATGGCGGGGGGAAGAGCGGCGTCGAAAGGGGTTACGGGGACCTGGTCCTGCATGAGGCGCATCCGGAGGTCCCCCTGCTGCCGGTCGACGACCAGGGAGTAGCGCCCCTCGACGGGAGGAGCCGCGGCCTGCTCCTCAAGGCCGCCCTCGGAGCGCACCTCCACCAGCGCGCTGCGGAGCGTATCGAGGTACTCCTTCGGGAGTTGCAGCATCGGGAAGGAGGCGGGAGAAAGGGCCTTCTTCACCGTGGCGAGAGAGGCGACGAGGTGGGCGCAGCGCCCGCGGGGGCTCCAGGCGCCGCAGTCGCATGAACTGGAGAGCTCCCCTTGCGCGAGCTTGAGCGTTACCCGATGGGTCTGCGGGTCGGCGATCTCCACGGTCAGGGTGGTCCCGTCCTCGCTCCAGCCGATGGAAGAGACCGGACTCCTCTTGCACAGCTCGAAGCCGTTGAAGAGATGCACCTTGTCCGCCAGCGCGTATATGACTTCCGCAGGCATCTGGAACAGATGCCTGAGCAGGGCGTTGCCCATAGTATCCATCGACCGAACTCTCCCACCTGGGTCTGCGAGTAACGAACCGTTTAAGTTACCAGAAACCGGTTCTCAATACAACAGCACCTTGAGTAAAGGGAAATGGGGAGCGTGGAACAGCGGCGAAGGAGGTGGCGGATGGAACGGATCGGGCGGTAATGGTCGGCATTGCGGCGGGATTGCGGGCGGGAGATAAAAAAATGGGGACGGCGTTGACCGTCCCCGAAAAAGGAGACCCTGGAGAAATTTTGGGGATTTCTTCGGGTGTTCACTGATATCTATCGGAGCTGCGACGCGAGACTTTAATTAATTTTTCGCCGACCCCGAAAAAAATTTCCGTCCTCAAGCGCCACGACCGCCAAGGGCGAAGTTGTCTATGATCCAGCGGGCGATGCTGCGCGCCGGCGGGAGCGCCGGGGGCATCCGGTCCCGGCTGAACCAGCCGGCATCCTCCAGTTCGTTGCCGTCCAGCGAGATCTCACCGGAGGCGTAGCTGGCCACGAAACCCGCCATCATCTGGCTCGGGAAAGGCCAGTTCTGGCTCCCGACGTAGCGGATGTCGCTCACCTTGATGCCGGTCTCCTCCATCACCTCGCGCACAACGCACTCCTCCAGCGATTCGCCGAAATCGACGAAACCGGCCACCAGGCTGTAGCGCCCCGGCACCCACTCAGGCTTTCGGGCCAGCAGAAACTCATCGCCCCGCGTGATCAGGACGATGACGCACGGGTGGATATGGGGGTAGTGCTCGTGGCCGCAGCCGGAGCAGCGTTTCCCCCAGGATGCGGGTATCCGCTCCAGCTCGGCGCAGCCGCAGCGCGAGCAGTGCCGGCTCAGCCTCTCCCAGTAAACGACCTGCCGGGCCATCCCGTACAGGGTCGCCAACTGGTCCGGCAAGTCGGTCCAGTGCACCGCACGCAGCTCCGTCGGGAGCGGGAGGCTCTTCGGGAGCGTGCAAACCCGCACCGGTTCGCCGTCCCAGTCGCCGAAGAGAAGCGGAGCCGCGTCGGCTGCCAGCGCCTCGGGGAGATCCCCCAGGTACAGGTTGTCCTCGGAGAGGAGCAGGGTCTCCCCCTGCAGGAAGGCCCAGTAGCCGTAGCCGGCGCCTGCCGGGGCGGTCGACCTGACCTGGGTGAAACGGGAGCTGATGATTTCGCCGTTGAACGGCAGGTTGACGGTTTCGGGGTAGTTCATACAGCGACTCCTGGCGTTTGGAGGTATGTCACGACAGCGAATAATACAGGAACCGTTGGCGGAAGCAAACCCTTTCAACGCTTGCAGACCTCCCTTTTCCGGGGCCCCTTTTATCTTGCATTGCGTTGAGCCGGTATGCTAATTTTTGCCGATTGGGTTGTTCTGCAACCTTGTCATTTTGCTCATACTTTTGCACCGGATGCAGAAGCCGCGGGAGACGATGTGAATAACGAGAGAAGACTGCCGGCAGAGTGGGAACCGCAGGACGGGGTGCTCCTCGCCTGGCCGCACGAAGAGAGCGACTGGCAGCCGTACCTGGAACTGGTGGAGCCGGTCTTTGTAGAGATAGTCAAGCAGGTGAGCCGCTTCGAGATGGCTGTCGTCGCCGCCTGCGACCCGGAGGTCGTCCGGGAGAAGCTCGCCGAGGCGGGCGCGAACCTGGAGCGGGTCAGGATCTGCCAAATCGAGAATAACGACACCTGGGCCAGGGATTTCGGGCCGATCACCGTCGAGGACCAGGGAGCGCCGCACCTGCTCAACTTCGGGTTCAACGGCTGGGGGCTCAAGTTCCCCGCCGACCTCGACAACCGGATCAACAAAAGGCTGCAGGGTTTGGGGGTCTGGGGTGCGCCCCTTGAGACGGTAGGACTGATCCTCGAAGGGGGAAGCATCGAGAGCGACGGCAAGGGAACGATCCTCACCACGGAGGAATGCCTTCTCAACGACAACAGGAACCCGCACATGACGCGCGAGGAACTGGAAGCGGAGCTGCAGGCCCTCTTCGGCAGCGACCGTTTCCTCTGGCTCGCCAACGGGTACCTGGCCGGCGACGACACCGACTCCCACGTCGACACGCTCGCCCGCCTGTGTCCCGACGACACCATCGCCTACGTTAGTTGCGATGATCCCGAGGACGAGCATTTCCCGGCGCTCAAGGCGATGGAAGACGAGATCCTTGCCTTCCGCACCCGCGAAGGGGCTCCCTACCGGACCATCCCCCTCCCCTGGCCCGGCGTAAGGTACGACGAGGAGGGAGACCGCCTTCCCGCCACCTACGCGAACTTCCTGGTCGTGAACGGGGCGGTGCTGGTGCCGACCTACCAGGACAAGAACGATGCCGCCGCGCTGGAAGCGGTCGGCCGGGCATTCCCGGGACGGGAGATCGTCGAGATAGACTGCCTGCCGCTCATCCTGCAGCACGGCTCCCTGCACTGCGTCACCATGCAGCTGCCCAAGGGGACCATCAGGTTCTAAAATATAATGGAGAGACAACGATGCAGAAGATAAAAGTAGCCCTGGTCCAGCAAGCCTTCCGCGAAGGGCGCGAGCAGATGGTAGCAGCATCCGTCGCATCGGTGCGTAACGCCGCGGCGCAAGGGGCGAAACTGGTGGTATTGCAGGAACTGCACACCGGCGGCTACTTCTGCCAGACCGAGAACACCGACTGCTTCGACCTCGCCGAGACGATCCCCGGTCCCTCCACCGAGGAGTTCGGCGCGCTGGCGCGCGAACTGGGCATCGTCATCGTCACCTCCCTCTTTGAAAAACGCGCCCCCGGCCTGTATCACAACACCGCCGTGGTACTGGAAACGGACGGGAGCATCGCCGGCAAGTATCGCAAGATGCACATCCCGGACGATCCCGCCTTCTACGAGAAGTTCTACTTCACCCCCGGAGATCTCGGCTTCGAGCCGATCCAGACCTCCGTCGGGCGGCTGGGCGTCCTGGTCTGCTGGGACCAGTGGTACCCCGAGGCGGCGAGGCTCATGGCGCTTGCCGGCGCCGACATGCTGATCTACCCCACCGCCATCGGCTGGGACCCGAGGGACGACGATCCGGAGCAGCAGCGGCAGCTCGACGCCTGGGTCACCGTGCAGCGATCCCACGCCGTCGCAAACGGGATCCCGGTCCTCTCCGCCAACCGCGTCGGCTTCGAGGACGACCCGAGCGGCGCGGGCGCCGGCATCAAGTTCTGGGGCTCCAGCTTCGTCGCCGGTCCGCAGGGGGAATTCCTGGCACGGGGGGGCGAGGAGGAGGAACTGCTGGTGGTCGAGGTCGACCTGCGCCGCAGCGAGGACGTGCGCCGCATCTGGCCCTTCCTGCGCGACCGCAGGATCGATGCCTACGACGAGCTGGTGCGCCGGTACAGGGATTAGAAGCTACCCATCCCCACCCCGTCCCTCCCCTTGAAGGGGAGGGAGAGAGAAATGTTTTAACAGGAGCACCGGTGCAACCTCCATCCAAGAACGTCCAAAAGCTGCTCGACAACTTCGCCGCCTGCAGCGCCGACGAAAGGGCGTTGATCCAGCTTCTGTCGATCATCTACGCGCCAGTATCGAAACAGGTCCTGTTCAACTGCGCCAAGAACCTCAGCCTCCCGGGACCGATGGGGCGCGGTTACACCCTCCTCCTCATCTCCGAGACCCTGGAAAAACTCAAGAAAGCGAAGCTGGTCGAATCCTCCGGCCAAGGTACCGTCTGCAATCCGAACCTCACTCACCTCGCCACGCTGAGTTCCGTGCGGGACGGCCGCTTTGCCGCCATGGCACGGGTAGTCCAGCTGGATATACCGATGGTCTCCAACTGGGGGAGCAGCTTCTACCGGCTGGCGGATCACGCCTTGCGCGATGTCCGCATCAGTTTCTACCAAAAGGACGCCAACTCTGCCTTCGAGATGGCCGTGCGTTACCGGAGGCAGTTCCCCTACGAGGCGCTCCGCCTCCCACCTTTCCTCGCCGTCTGCAGCAACCCGTACGACGAAGCATGGTTCCGCTCCCTCCCCGAGGCGCTGCAGATCGCCTCGCTTCAGGAAATGCTCCCTTTCGCCAGCCGCAACCTCATTGTCTCCGACGAGCCGTTCCAGGTAGCCCTCGAACTCGCCGCCAAGCCGGGCGCGCCCGAGATCCTGATCGACCTCTGCTGCATGGAACTCCTGGTACGCGGCAAGTCTGCGGAGGCGGAGACGGTGGCGCGGCGCGGCTCCAGCACCACCCAACTAGCTATTCTCGGCTGCTGTGCCCTGCAAAGAGGCGCAGTCTCCGAATCGATCGCCCACTTCCAGGGCGCCCTTCTGAAGCTCAAGAAGGAAACCGGCAAGCGCAAGACCTTCTTCGCCGACCTCACCGGCCCGTTCTTTGTCCTGGCGCTGACCGCCTCGGGCGACCCAAAGCTGCTCGAGGAAGCGGAAGGGCATTGCCGGTTCGTCACCGCCAGAAGGGAGTGGCCGGACCAGGAGGTCTACCATGTCCTGGAACTGGTGATCAGTGAGCGAAAGGGAGAGCGCGGCAGCAAGGAGGAGATCGAGAGATCGCTGTTCCGCGCTCCGGATCCGCCGCTTTACGCGCTGTTCCGTTTCATGGCGGCGTACTGGTGCGATCTCGATCGGGAGAAACTCGCAGCCGAGGCGTTTCGGTTGCAGGTGCTGACGAAAACAATGCGCCGCGCCGGCTATCACTGGCTTGCCGACGAGATCGAACTCACCTCCTTCGCCTGCGGGGAGAAAACGCCAGAGGCCGGCGCCGCCAAGGAACGCTACCGGGCGCAAGGGCTGAAGCCTTTCTACCAGTGCATCGAGAAGGTCGAGTCGTGGAAGAGCGCGCTTTCCGCCCTCATCAACCTGAACAGCAAGAAGGAGCAGGCGCCGGAAAAACCGGCGGCGCAGTCGCGCCTGATCTGGCTCTTCGAGGAACGGCGGGACTACTTCGAAGTAACTCCCCGCGAGCAGAAGCAAAGCGCCACCGGGAAATGGAGTGCCGGCAGGAACGTATCGCTGAAAAGGCTGGCGGAAGAGGCCGACGGAATCGATTTCCTGTCCGAGCAGGACAGGCTCATCTGCGGCTGCATCAAGCAGGAGCGCGGCTACGGCTACTACGGCCGGGACGGGCACCGGCTGGACCAGGATCAGGCCGTCCCGCTCATGATCGGGCATCCTCACGTCTACCTTGACCCTGCCGCCTCGGTCCGCCTCGAACTGGTGCGCGGAGAGCCGGAGATCCAGCTCGTCACCGAAGGGGAAACCCTGGAGCTGCGGATCGATCCCCCCTTCGGGGCGGAGCAGAAGGTCCTGGTGCTGAAGGAGAGCCCGACCAGGATGAAGGTGTACCAGGCCAAGGAGGAGTACCGGAAGATAACTGCCATCGTGGGGGGCGGCCTGAAGCTCCCGGCGCAGGCGAAGGAGCAGGCCTTAGCGGCGATCAACACGCTCTCCTCGATCCTCACCGTCCATTCCGACATCGGCGACGAATCGGCGGAACTGATCGCCGGGGACGCCACCCCATGCTTCCACCTCCTCCCCTACCAGGCGGGGTTGAAGCTGGAACTGCTGGTGCGCCCGTTCTCCGACGCCGGGCCGTACTTCCGCCCCGGGGCGGGAGGCGAGACCGTGATGGCGGAGCTGGAAGGGAAAAGGGTCCAGTCGAAGCGGGACCTGAGGCTCGAGGCGCGCCGCGCGGCCGACGCGGTCGCGGCCCTTTCGATCCTGCAGGAGAGCGAGGATGGGGACGGCGCCTGGCTCGTCCCTGCAACGGAAAGCGCGCTGGAGCTTCTCCTGCAGCTCCAGTCCCTGGGCGACGCCGTCCGCGTCGCCTGGCCGGAGGGGGCGAAGTTCAAGATCCGGCAGATCGCCACTACCAGGGAGTGCAGGGTCGTCATCAGGCAGGCGAAGGACTGGTTCGAGCTGGAGGGAGAGATCAAGCTGAACCAGGGATTGGCGCTCGATCTGCAGCAGCTGGTTCAACTGGCGAAGGATTCCCCCGGCCGTTTCGTTCAGCTCGGCGACGGCGAATTCCTCGCCCTCTCGGCCCAGCTGCGAAAGCACCTCGACGAACTCGCCTCCTGCACCGAACCGCACGGCAAGGCGCTCCGCTTCCATCCCCTGGTCGCGGGGATGTTCGAGGATTTCGCGGCCGAGGCCGGGGAATTCGTCGGCGACGCGCAGTGGCGCAAGCAATTGAAGCGGCTGCGCGAGGCGGAGGCGTTCGTCCCGCAATTGCCGAC
>DNJC01000117.1:19811-26170 GCA_003490025.1 Geobacter sp.
GGCTGAAGCCGTTCGATCTCGTGATATGCAGCTACGGCCTGCTGCAACAGGAGGAAGAGCTGCTGGCGTCGGTCGATTGGCAGGCGATCGTCCTCGACGAGGCGCAGGCGATCAAGAACATGGCGACCAAGCGGAGCCAGGCGGCGATGCGGCTGAACGCCGCCTTCAAGATGGTCGCCACCGGCACCCCCATAGAGAACCACCTGGGGGAGCTCTGGAACGTGTTCCGTTTCATAAACCCGGGGCTCCTCGGCTCGCTGAAGCAGTTCAACGTCAAGTTCGCCGCTCCCATAGAAAAAACGCGGGACAAGAAGGCGCGCGGCTCGCTGAAGAAGCTGATCCAGCCCTTCATCCTGCGCCGCACCAAGAACCAGGTCCTGGAGGAACTCCCGCCCCGCACCGAGATCACCATGAAGGTGGAGATGAGCGAGGAAGAGGCGTCGCTCTACGAGGCGATCAGGCAGAGCGCGCTGGAGAACCTGGCCGGCGTCGGGAAGGTGGAGGGGAAAGGCGAGCAGCACCTGAAGATACTGGCGGAGATCATGCGGCTGCGCCGCGCCTGCTGCAACCCGCGCCTGATCCTACCCGACACCCCCATACCGAGCACCAAGCTCGCCGCCTTCGGGGAGATAGTCGCGGAACTGCGCGAAAACCGTCACAAGGCCCTGGTCTTCAGCCAGTTCGTCGGACACCTGGAACTTATCAGACAGTACGTGGCGAAGGAAGGGATCCCCTATCAATACCTCGACGGCAGCACCCCTGTCCCGGAACGGAAGAAGCGCGTGGACGCGTTCCAGGCCGGCGTCGGCGACCTCTTCCTGATCAGCCTCAAGGCAGGCGGAGTGGGATTGAACCTCACCGCCGCCGACTACGTCATCCACATGGATCCCTGGTGGAATCCGGCCGTGGAAGACCAGGCCTCCGATCGCGCCCACCGGATCGGGCAGCTGCGCCCGGTGACCATCTACCGGCTGGTCACCAAGGGGACCATCGAGGAGAAGATAGTCGGTCTGCACCAGCAAAAGCGCGGGCTCGCCGACAGCCTGCTCGAAGAGAGCGACCTGAGCGGCAAGATCAGCGCCCAGGAGTTGCTGGCCCTCTTGCGGAAAGAATCTTGAAGGCGTTCTACGTTCTACGTTCTACGTTTCGGGAAAGAAGTCATGACTGAGGCAACCGACACAACGGCAACCACGCCGGAACAGTGGCTCAAGGGGGAGTGCTGGCAACTTCGCCCTCTCCTTTTGCGCGCCGTCTGCTATGCATCCGTCGCCGGCTTCCTGATCGTGGCCCAGGCTCGACTGCTGGCTATGGGGTGCCACCGGGCCGTGCTGGGGAGGGCGCACGCGACGGAAATCATCCCGATTGCCGCCTGGATCGCCCTGGTGGTGCTGGTCCGTGGAGTCCTGACGCTCTGCGCCGAACGGCAGGCGGCAGCGGCCTCTGCCGCCTTGAAACGCGGGGTCCGCAGCCGCCTGTACCGACGGCTCCAGTCACTGGGGCCGGCCGGAACGGTCGGGGAAGAAACCGCCCCGCTGGTCGAGACGGTGACTTCCGCCGTGGACGGACTGGACGGTTACGTCTCCCGTTTTCTCCCCCAGGTGGCGGTCGCCGCGGCGATACCGACCTGCATGCTCCTCTTCGTCCTGGGGGTGGAGTGGAGGGCGGCGCTGGTGCTCCTCTTCTCCGCCCCCTTCATCCCGTTCTTCATGGTGCTGATCGCCAAGGGNNCTCCTCGACCTGATCCAGGGGCTCCCGGATCTGCGCATCTTCGACGCCGCCAAGCGGGAAGCGGCCGAGGTGGCGCGGGTGTCGGCCTCCTACCGCGAGGCGACCATGGCGGTTTTGCGCGTGGCGTTCTTATCCGCCCTGACCCTGGAATTCTTCTCCACCATGGGGATGGCCATCGTTGCCGTCACCATCGGTTTTCGGCTGCTGGCCGGCGCCCTGCCCCTGGTGGACGGGCTGTTCGTCCTGTTCCTGGCGCCCGAGTTCTATCTACCGCTGCGAAACCTCGGGCTGTCGCACCACGCACGGATGCAGTCCCTGGCAGCGGCGGAGCGGATCTTCCACCTCATGTCGCTCCCCGAGCCGACCGGCTTCGAGGGGACGCTGGCGCCGCAACCCGGGGCGCCCGCCATCAGGTTCGACGCGGTCACCTTCCGCTATGGCGGCGAACGCGGAGGGGTGACCGACCTGAACCTGGAACTTGCCGCCGGGAGCATCACGGCGCTGGCAGGGGAAAGCGGCGCGGGCAAGACGACCGTCGCCCGGCTCCTCGTCGGTCTCAGCCGCCCGGAATCCGGCCGGATCACAGTCAACGGGATCGACCTCGCCGACCTCTCCCCCGCAGAGTGGCGCGCCTCGATCGCCTGGGTGCCGCAAAAGCCGTTCTTCTTCAAGGGAACGCTGCGGGAAAACCTGGTTCTCGGCTCCCCGGAAGCCACGGACGGCCGGATCGCCTCCGCTCTCACCGACGCCGGCGCTACGGAGTTCGTCGACCGCCTCCCTCTCGGGCTCGACACGCAACTCGGCGACCGGGGCGCCGGACTGTCCGGAGGGGAGCAGCGGCGCCTCGCCCTGGCGAGGGCTTTACTGCGGCAGGCGACGCTGGTGGTCCTGGACGAGCCGACTGCCGGCCTGGACGCGGCAAACGAGCAACTGGTTGGGAATGCGGTTCGGCGGCTCGCCGAGAGGGGGACCGTGCTGGTCATCAGTCACCGCGAGGAGACCTTGCGCCAGGTGGAACGTGTCGCGGTGATGGCCGACGGCAGGCTGCAGGGTGTCATGGCCGCAGCGGAGTTCCTGAACAGGTCCTCTGCCCCGGAGACCGTATGAGCGCGATCAGACGGATAATGTCGCTCGCCGCGATGCAGTGGCGCTGGATGGCCGGGGGGATTCTTCTCGGCTTCCTCGCCATCGCCGCCAACTGCATCCTCATGGCCCTTTCCGGCTGGTTCATCGCGTCCATGGCGCTGGCAGGCGCCAGCGGCGCAGGGTTCAACTACTTCGTTCCGGCGGCCGCCATTCGTGCGCTCGCCATCGTGCGGACGCTGGGTCGTTACGCCGAGCGACTGACCAGCCACGAAGCGACGCTGCGCATGCTCGCCGACCTTCGGGTCTGGCTCTTCCGGCGACTGGAGCCGCTTGCCCCGGCCGTGCTGGAGGGTTACGCAGGCGGGGACGTGGCGGGAAGGCTCAGGTCGGATGTCGACTCCCTGGAGAACCTCTACCTGCGCATCGTGGCCCCCCTGGCGACCGGCGCCCTCGCCATCGGCGCCGCCCTTCTCTTCGTCCTTTACCTCGACATGGCTGCCGCCCTGGCCCTGGCCTTGGCGCTGCTCGCGTCGGCAGTCGCGCTGCCGCTTGTGATCGGCCGCCTGTCGCGGCAGCCGGGAGAGCTGGCGACCGAACTGGCCGGAGAGCTGAGAAGCGTGGTTACGGACGGTTTTCAGGGGGCGGAGGAGTTGTTCCTGCTGGGGGCCGTTGACCGGCAGGCCGCTGAGGTGGACCGCCTGGCTTCGGAACTGGTGACCGCCCAGGAGAAACTCGCCCGTATCGCCGCGTTGAGCCAGGCGGGCACCCTTCTCTGCGCAGGGCTGGCCGGCGCGGCTTCGCTTCTGGCCGGGACGGCGGCAGTACGGGGCGGGACGCTGGCGCCGGCGTCATTAGCGATGTTGGTGCTCTTTGCCGCCGCGATCTTCGAGGCGGTCGGTCCGATGGCGGGGGCGCTCCAGCATCTGCCAGGCATGACGGCTACCTTCAACCGCCTGCTGGCCCTCGCCGACAGCGATGCTCCGGTACCGGACCCGCCGTCGCCAAAGCTGCTGCCGCCGTCGACGGACCTCTCCATTCACGACCTGCAGTTCGCCTACCGCGACGGGGAGCCGGTGCTGGAGGCCTTCGACCTGGAACTCTCCCGGGGAGAACGGGTGGCGCTCGTGGGCCCGAGCGGTTGCGGCAAGAGCACAGTGGTCGAGATCCTGCTCCGGTTTCGCGACTACCGCGGCAGCATCCGGCTGGGGGGCGTGGAGATCCGCGACCTGGCGGCGGAGGAGTTGCGCGGGCTGATATCGTGCCTCCCCCAGCGACCGCACCTTTTCAACGCGAGCATCCAGGACAACATCCTCATCGCCGACCCGCAGGCGGATGCGGCGAAGCTGGAGCAGGTGGTGGCGGATGCGGGGCTGTCGGGCTGGGTTGCATCGCTGCCGGCGGGGCTGCATACCTCTGTCGGCGAAGGCGGGCGGGCAGTCTCCGGCGGAGAGGGAAGGCGCATCGCCCTGGCGCGGGCCCTTCTCAAGGACGCCCCTATCCTCATCCTGGACGAGCCGACGGAAGGGATGGACTCCGAGACCGAGCGATTCGTGATTTCCAGGCTCGTAGAACGAACTGCCGGGAAGTCCGTTTTGGTGATAACCCATCGCCCGGCCTGCCTTGTCTTGGCGGACCGCGTGGTCACACTGAACAACAATTGACAATTGACAATTGACAATTGACAACGGAAATGCAACTTCAATGACAATTGACAATGGATAATTGACAATTGACAACGAAAACACCCTACAGGAGCTGAACATGTCTCGAATTCTTGCCGTTGTCATTCTTGCAGCACTGTTCCTAGCACCAACGGGCTGCGCCTCGCTTCAGACTCAGCAACAGGAGCCCTTTGCCGGCTACCCTTCCCAGATCGACAGGTTCGATTTTAAAGTGGCCTGGAGAACGTCCAAAACCAAGGAAGGTTTGGCCGTAGATGTCGTGCTGAAAAACGTGCGGTACCTGCTAGTGAACGATATGACCCTTGAAGTATCACTACAGGGAAAAGGTCAAAAGGTACTATCCAAAGGGAGCGATTACCGACTGCAGGACCTCAGGGATGGAGAATACGCGAACCTCCACGTGTTCCTCAAGGACGCTTCAGTCTCTTCCGGCGATCAGTTGCACTTTCAGATCAGATACAACGGGATCGAAGGAAGCGTGGCGCACAATATAGTGAGCGACTTCACCGTCAACGCAATCACCGGAGTCATCATCAGGGACAAACGTGAATTCGAGCAATAGCGGCTGCTCACGTCCAAGGCAGCGATGTTGAAGCCGATTGCGACCATCTTCCCGAAGATCGACGCGAATCAGCTTAAGTTAAGGAACTTGAGTCTTATCTATCTTGATATAGCGGTCCCCGCCCCCGGAGGGGGAGGGTCAGTAGGGGCGAATAATCATTCGCCCCTACTCCAGTTCTTCGCTGAAGCAGCTAGCCTTCCCCCCTCCCAACCTCCCCCCGCTGGGGGGAGGAGTAAGTGGCTACTAGAGGCAGGAAGCCCTCCACTTCGCGGAGGGTGGGAAGAGCGGAGCGTCCGCCGAGCGCACGGGTGTTCAACGCTCCTACCGCGCTTGCATATCGCGCCGCTTTCTTCAAAGAAAAGCCACGGGCAATCCCGAAGAGAAATGCGCCGTGGTAGGCGTCGCCCGCGCCTGTGGTGTCGACCAGGTCGTCAACCGGGTACGCCTCCTGGTGGAACGCGGCTCCTTCGGCCGGGTAGATCCAGCTCCCCCCCTTCCCTTGCGTGATAACGACGATCTTCGGACCGAGTTGCAGCAGGGTGCCGGCAGCGGCCTCGATCTCGCTTCTGGCGGCGAAGGAGGTTGCGTACTCCTCGGCGACGATGCAGATGTCCGCCAGGGCGACCAGTTCGCGATGTTGCGGCGTATAGCGGTGGGCTCCGCCGTCGAAGGAGACGGAGACGCCGGCTTTCCTTGCGACTCGCACGGCGTGCAGGCAGGCGTCCCAGTGGCGGCCGTTCACGTGGAGAATCCTGGCAGCGGTCACGATCTCCTCTCTCACGTCTGCCTGCGTGAGGTCGCCGCAGTCACCGGGAGAATAGGTGATCGTCCTGGCGCCGTCGCGTTCTCTGACGAGTATCGACGCCTTGGAGGATGTCCTCCCCTCCCCTACGACAATGCCGTCCGTATTCACGCCTGCGGCTCTGAATTCCTCCTGGATCATCCTGCCCAGAATATCGTCCCCGACGCGATCCAGCATGGCAGTCCCGGCGCCCAGTCTTGCTGCCGACGCGATGGCGGTGGCAACGGGACCGCCCCCCTCTATGGCAGACGCGTGCGCCTTCTGTACCAGCTCGGTGCCGGGAAGCTCATCGACCACGAAAAGCAGGTCAACGGTAGAGACGCCAAGACCGACGATGTCGAATTCCTTCATAGCCATCCATCCTTCATTTTCCTCTTGGTTGTCCGGAACTCAGCAGATTAGCGCCCATCTTACTACAACCACCTCAAAGCAACACGCGCGGAATAGCCCCTTGTTTTTTAAGGGTGCAGGCCGTGGGTTCGAGGACAAAACCCTTGCT
>DNJC01000110.1 GCA_003490025.1 Geobacter sp.
GCTCTGGTCCTTGCCGGGATCGAGTCCCTTCCTCAAGTGGTAGGCGCCGCAGTCATCCTGCTCGATGCGCGCGTAGTGCCCGGTCGCCAGAAGGTCGGCGCCCTTGGATGCGGCGATGTCGAGCAGCAGGCCGAACTTGATCCGCTCGTTGCAGCGGGCGCACGGGTTGGGCGTCCTCCCCGCTGCGTATTCGGCTATGAAGTCGTCGATGACCAGTTCCTGAAAACGCTGCCTGAGGTCGATCACCTCGAACGGGATGCCGATGCGCTTTGCGACCCTGGCCGCGTCCATGACGTCTGTGAGCGAACAGCAGGTCTTCCCGCCGGGCGTCACCGACTCGGGGCGCTCGTATAGCTGTAGCGAGACCCCCATGACGTCATGTCCCTGTTCCTTCAGCAGTGCGGCGGTGACGGAGGAATCCACACCGCCGCTCATCGCCACCAATACCCGCTTTTTACCTTCCATGCCGCTTCCTGCTCCCGGGCCCGCAACCAAAGGGGCCGATACTGCTAATCCTCGCCCTTTTCAATCGTCAGGACGTAATATCCGTCGGTTTCCTTCAGGCCGAGCAGCTTGTGCCCCTCGGCCTTCAGGCTCCTCGGGACGTTCTTGACAGGCTCGCCGTCGTCCAGGAGAAATTCCACCGTGGTACCGGTTTCTATCTCTTCGAGTTCGAGCTTTGCTTTAACAAAATTGGTGGGGCAGGTGACCCCACGGAGATCTATGGTTGCCATTGTTTTTCCTCCTACAGCGGCAGCTGGGTGTTGATGATCTGCGGCGGTATGGTCTTCTCGACCACGAAGTCGGCGAAATCCTGCTTCAGATGATCCAGCAGCGACTGGCAACCTTCCCGGAGGATGATGTCGCCGACACGGACCCTGCCTGCTCCTTCTGCCTTGTCTTTATACCAGTCGAGCACGGCGGCGATGAAGTCGGCAACCCGGTCTTCCGGCAGGAAAGTCGCGTACACGGTGCCGACCAGCGGACGCCGTCCCCACTTGCCGCCGACACGGACCGTGTAGCCTCTCTTTTCGGCCTTCCAGGCGCTGGTCGGGCAGACCTTGACGCAGTCGCCGCAGTAGATGCACTTGGCCGCGTCGAAGACCGGTTTGCCGTCTTCGCCCAAGGTGAGCGCTCCCTCGGTGCACGACTTGGCGCACAGGCCGCAGCTGATGCATTCGTCCGCATCGAGGGTCGGCCAGATGGCCCCCTGGAAGCCGACATCGTTGGTTGCCGACTTGGGACAGTCAAAGGGGCAACCGGCAAAGCCGACCTTGAACTTGTGGTGACCGGTGACGGTCCCGAAAAGCTTTTCGTCCACCTCCAGGGCGGATTTCTGCGTATCGACGAGGCCGTTCGGGTTGTACTCGCAGCCGCCGCAGGCGGTAGGGACGCGGACGCGGGCGCCGCAGGAGGCAACCTTCTGCTGTTCCTCGCCCAGCTCGGCCACGACGGCGTCGAAATGGGCGAAGTTGATGTTGATGAGTTCTATGGACTGGCGCACGGATAGGTGCACGAACCCTTTCCCGTATTTCTGCGCCACCGCGGTGATCTTCGCCAGGCGGTCGACGGACATCCTGCCGCCGGGAACGCGCAGGCGAATGGTAAAGAGGTCCTTGCCGCGTTCCTTTATGAAACCGCCGGCTTTCAGGTTTTTCAGGTCGATTTTCGGTTCAGCCACAACTCTCTCCTTAAAAGCTTTGATCCCTGCGGTCACGCCTATGCGGCGAAGGTTCGGAGGCGCGGGCGCAGGGGCAGGGGAAAAGCAAAAACAATAAATGTGAAATTTAGGGGGGGAGCGCCAGCCGGTTCTTCCCCCCTCCCAACCTCCCCCTCCGGGGGGAGGAGCGTCACCTATTCAATAAGGGCTGCTCAAGGCGGCGTGTGATACGGTAGGGGCGAATAATCATTCGCCCCTACACGGTGATGATGATTTCAACCGTTTCCACCACCCCTGCGTTGATCCGGAAGGCCTTCGCCACGGGATTCTCGCGGTCCTGGAGGGAAACGATCAGGTGGTGGACGTTGGGAGTCAGCGCCAGCCGGATGTCTTCCTGCGAGGGGCGGGCGGGGGACTCGGGGTGGGAGTGGTAGATGACCTGCATCTCCTCGCCGCTTGCTCGCAGGGCCTTGACCACGGCGAACTGCTCTTTGGGGTCCATCATGAAGTGCTCGTTGCTGGCGTCGGTGTTGGTCATGGGATAGTGACTCGCCACCGCGTTGCCTGTCCCGCCGAGTATGCCGCACGCCTCCAGCGGAAAGCCGCTCTGGGAGTGGAGGATCACCTTCTCCAGGATGTCTGCCGGGATCTCGATCATGGTCAGTGCCCCAGGTCGCAGACGGTCATCGCCTCGACTTCGTCCTTCAACTCGGTGATGGAGGGGTTCTCCCCGCAGATCGGGCATTTCGGGTTTTTCTTGACCGGGACTTCCCTGAAACGCATGCGGAGGGCGTTGTAGGTCAGCAGCCGGCCGGTCAGAAGGTCCCCGGCGCCCAAGAGGTACTTGATCGCCTCGGTCGCCTGCAGCGTGCCGAGTACTCCGGGGAGTACGCCGATGACGCCGGCGCGGGAGCAGGTCGGGATCACGTCCTTGGGGGGCGGTTCCGGGAAGATGCAGCGGTAGCACGGGGATTGCCCGGGGGTCACGGTCATGGTCTGGCCGTCGAACTGCAGGATCCCGCCGTGGGAGTACGGCTTGTTCGCGAGGACGCAGGCATCGTTGATCAGGAACTTGGCTGCGAAATTGTCGGTCCCGTCGATGACGAAGTCGTAATCGGCGACCATGGCGGCTATGTTCTCCGCCGAGACCCAGGTCTCGTAGGTGACGACGTTCAGCTCCGGGTTGATGGCGACCATCTTCTCCTTGGCGGAGAGCACCTTCGCCTTGCCGACGTCGGCGGTGAAGTGGATCACCTGGCGCTGCAGGTTGGAAAGATCGACCTCGTCCGCATCGGCGATGCCGATGGTGCCGACGCCTGCCGCGGCAAGGTAGAGCGCGATGGGGGAACCGAGCCCGCCTGCTCCGATGATCAGGACGCGGCCGTTCAACAGCTTCTTCTGCCCCTTTCCGCCGACCTCCTTGAGAAGGATGTGCCGCGAATAACGGTTTATCTGCTCTTCGGTGAGCTTCACTATCTACCTCCGCCCATGAAATAGAGGAATTCCACGGTGTCTCCGTCCTTGACCGTTGCGCCTTCGAAGTCGCCGCGGTCCAGGATGTCGCCATTAAGTTCGACCGTCACGTATTCCCGTTGCTCCACCTGCAGCTTCTCCAGCAGATCGGTGATCGACACCGGGTTCTCGTCGGCGATGGTGGCAGGCTTGCCGTTCACTGTAAGGTTCATTAGTTTCCCCCTCGTTTACTAACATAGATGAATGATAAAGAAAAGCTTTAGGCCTGCTCCAGCGCGGCCGCGAAATCCTCGATGATATCCTCGATGTCCTCTATTCCCACCGAGACCCTGATCAACTCCTCGCCGACGCCCATGAGCGCCTTCACTTCCGGCGTGTAATCCGCGCATATGGTGCTGGCGGGGTGGATCACCAGCGTCTTGGTGTCGCCTATGTTGGCGAGGTTCTTGGCGAGGCTCAGGGCGTTGATGACGCGAAAGGCGCTTGCCTTGTCCGCGACGCCGAAGGTGAGCAGGCCGCCGAAACGGCCGCCGAACTGCCGGTTTGCCACCTCGAAGTAGGGGGAGTCGGGAAGCCCGGGGTAGTTCACCCAGCTGACCTTCTCGTGTGCGTCGAGGAACTGGGCGACACGCATGGCGTTGGAACAGTGGCGCTCCATCCTCAGGGAGAGGGTGTCGAGCCCTTCGCAGTTCAGGAACGCGTTGAGCGGCGCGGCGCAGGCCCCGAAATCCTTGTGGATCAGCTTCCTGGTGCGGGCGGTCAGGGCGAAGTTCCGGTACTTCCGGTAAAACTGGTCGAAATGGGGGAACTTGTCGCTTTGCCAGTTGAAGCTGCCGCAATCTATGATCGCGCCGCCGATGGAGTTGGCGGTGCCGTTTATGTACTTGCTGGTGGAGTGGACGATTATGTCCGCGCCAAGCTCCCCCACGCGTGCAAGGTACGGCGTGGAGACGGTGGCGTCCACCATCAGCGGGATCCCGTTTTCCCTGGCGATGGCGGAGAAGATGGCGAGGTCGGGGACGTCCATCTTGGGATTCCCGATGGTCTCGACAAAGATGAGTCGGGTGTTCTCATTGACGGCGCCACGCAGCGCATCGGCATCGGTGGGATCGACGAACCTGGTACTGATGCCGTAGTTCGCCAGCGTGTCGTGGAAAAGGGAGTAGGTGCCGCCGAAGAGCGAAGCGGAAGAGAGGATTTCGTCTCCGCTTCTGACGATTGCCATCACAGCCGTGGTGATTGCCGCCATGCCTGAAGAGGTCGCGATGGCGGCGATTCCCCCCTCTATTGCGGCAAGCCTTTTCTCCAGGCTCTCCAGGGTCGGGTTGCCGATCCGGGTGTAGACCTGGCCTATCGCACGTCCCTTGAAGATATCCTCAAGCTCCTCCGCAGTGTCATACGCGAAGGCGGAAGCCTGGACGATGGGGCTTTTAGTCGCCCCTGAAGGACCGGGGGAGGTGCCCCCGTGAATGAGCCTGGTATCGAATCTCAAGCTACTCTCTGTCTTTGCCACAAACCCTCCTAAACCCTCTAAGCGTCAAAGCTTCAGCTCCACCTGTTCACTTGCCCTGTCTCGTCCTGCGCGGAGGGCCTAATGGACAGGCGTGGGGTCGAGAATAGTATTAAATACTTTTTCTGTCAAGAAATATTTGGAAATTTATACATCGGCTTGGTGTGTAATGTCTCAAGCTGCCGCCGCACGGTAGGTGTGGGGGATGACCTGCTTTTTACCTTAGGGAACGTGAAGGTCTATTATTTTAAAGGTCTGCACGTTCGGGGCCTTAGGCTTGTTTATTACGCAACGCTAGTGCCTTGTTGGGAACGTTTTCTTGCTTGTAATTGACATGCGAACTGTGGAATTCTCGGCGGTCTTCGCACGCCCCCGCAAGGTGCGCGTCTTTACACAGGATTACCGGATCTGACCGGGCTGGCGCAGTGCTTGGAATCGGTTGCACACCTTTTGAATCAAGAATTGAAAAAAAATAGTTGACAGCTTTGCAGGATAAATATAAAAATACCCTTGCCTAAGATTCGGATCAATTAACACGGACATTCCCGGCACGGCTTCACGAGTGTATATATTCGAAAGGAGAACAACCACATGTCCCGCATTTACGAAGACAACTCCCAGTCCATCGGCAATACCCCGCTTGTACGGCTGAACCACGTAACCAAGGGGGCCCAGGCGACTGTGCTCGCCAAGGTCGAGGGGCGTAATCCCGCCTATTCGGTCAAGTGCCGTATCGGCGCCAACATGATCTGGGATGCCGAGGAGCGCGGCGTGTTGAAGCCTGGCGTGGAGATCGTGGAGCCTACCAGCGGCAACACGGGGATCGCGCTTGCCTACGTGGCCGCGGCCCGCGGGTACAAGCTGACCCTG
Organism: Geobacter sp.; assembly: GCA_003490025.1. Lineage (GTDB taxonomy): Bacteria > Desulfobacterota > Desulfuromonadia > Geobacterales > Geobacteraceae > Geomonas. Next base: position 5,514 of record DNJC01000110.1, read on the forward strand.
ACCATGCCGGAGACCATGAGCATCGAGCGCCGCAGGGTCCTGGCCGCCCTCGGGGCGAACCTGATCCTCACCCCCGGTTCCGCGGGAATGAAAGGGGCCGTCGCCAAGGCGGAGGAGATCGCAGCCTCCGACCCGGCACGCTACTTCCTGCCGCAGCAGTTCAAAAACCCGGCGAACCCGGCTATTCATGAAAAAACCACCGGCCCCGAGATCTGGAATGATACCGATGGCGGGGTGGACGTCATTGTGTCGGGCGTCGGCACCGGCGGGACCATTTCCGGCATCGCACGTTACCTGAAGCACACCAAAGGGAAGCAGATTATCGCGGTAGCCGTCGAGCCTAAGGAGAGCCCGGTGATCACGCAAAAGCTCGCCGGCCAAGAGCTGAAGCCCGGTCCGCACAAGATCCAGGGTATCGGCGCCGGTTTCATCCCCGACACGCTTGACCTCTCCGTGATCGACCGAGTGGAGCAGGTGGACAGCAACGAGGCGCTCGAGTTCGCCAAGCGCCTGACCAGGGAAGAGGGGCTTTTGGTCGGCATCTCCAGCGGCGCCGCCGTGGCCGCTGCGGTCCGTCTTGCCAAACTCCCGGAGTTCGCAGGGAAGATCATCGTGGTTATTCTCCCCGACCTCGCGGAGCGTTACCTCTCCACCGCGCTCTTCGAAGAGGCCTAACACCAATCAGCGCCGATCAGCATGAATAACGACAGCCCCGAGGGTTCCCCCGGGGCTGTCTCTGTCTGTACGGTGTCGGTACGGCGCCATCTAGCGGGTTCACGGCGATGTTGACAGCGGTGGTCGGAGCCCGTAAACTGGCGGCGTTTTCAGCTCACGGACAGGGGACGTCATGATCGGTAGAAACAACAGCGCGAAGGGGAAGGGAGGCGTCTGCACCACCCCTTTCTTCGTCCTGTCGACCCTCTCCCTGGTCGGGCTCTTCTTCATCGGCGTCAGGTTCACCAAGGGGATAGGCGCCGTCTCCAACCTGAGCGACGGCTATCCCTGGGGGATCTGGGTCGCCTATGACGTCGGGATAGGGACCGCCGTTGCCTGCGGCGGCTATGCGGTCGCCATCCTCACCTACATCATGAACCGCGGCGAGTATCACACCCTGGTCAAGTCCGCCGCGCTCACCACCCTCCTTGGCTCCTTCCTGGCAGCTTTCTCCGTCCTGGTCGACATCGGCCGGCCCTGGAACGCCTACGGTTTCTTCATCCCCACCCGATGGCAGCCGAACTCCGCCCTGTTCGAACTGACCCTCTGCATAGCCGCATATACGGTCGCCCTCTGCATCGAATATCTCCCTTTGATTCTGGCGGCCATGGAGCGCGGCGGACCAACCTCCATGAGGAGGCAGCTCCTCAATTTCCTGGTGCGCCGCAGGCTCGTGCTCCCGGTTTCGGGGGAAGGCCTCTCCCGGACTGCCTCGTCGTCGCTGCTTCGCGTCCGGATCAACCAGCTGCTGATCTGCCTCATGGTTGCGGGGATCGTGCTCCCCACCGTGCACCAGTCCGCCCTCGGCTCGCTCATGCTTATCGCCTCCACCAAACTGCACCCGCTCTGGCACAGCCCGTTTTTGCCGATGCTCTTCCTGATCAACTGCATCTACATCGGCTACGCCATCGTCATCCTGGAGTCGGTCGTTTCCTCGTTCGTCCTCTCGCGCGACTACCAGAGCGCCGAGCTTTCCGCTCTCGGTCGCCTGATCCCCTGGCTTACCTGCGCCTGGATCGTCATCCGTGTGGGGGACCTGCTGCACCGGGGCCAGCTGCAGGCGGTCTTCCACGGCGATTTCTACTCCGATTTCTTCCTCGCCGAGTGCTTCCTCATGGCCATAGGCTCCGCGCCCCTTTTCGGCAGCGAGAAGAGGCGCTCGCCGCGCAGGCTCTTCATCTCTTGCGCGCTGATGCTCCTGGGCGGGGGGCTGTACCGCTTCAACGTCTACCTGATCGGCTTCAATCCCGGCACCGGCTGGCACTACTTCCCCTCGTTCGCCGAGGTCATGATATCCGTCGGCATCGTAGCCATCGAAATCCTCGCCTACCAACTGCTGATCAAGTTCCTTCCCCTGCTACCGGCAAGGAGCGCCTGACATTGATTCGTTGCTTTGGACGGGCAGTTTTGTTACCATGTGGCGGTTTGATGCGAATCCGGCGCCTTGGCGCGACGAAAGGGGGTCGAGTGAAAAGAACCACACGCTTTGCTGCTCTGCTCTCCTCCTGCTTCTTTTTGCTGGCACTTCCCGCCTTTGCGCAGCCTGCCGCAACACCGCAGCCTGCCGCACCACCTCCGCAGATCAACTCCAACATCATCGAGGGGCTCGTGGTCGGGGTGACGGAAGGTGACCGCATCACCGTGAACTCCTTCGGCACCGAGATACATGTGAGGCTCTACGGTGTGGCCGCGCCGCAGACGGCCAAGGTCGACAAGTTCACCGGGTGGTACAAGGCCGGACAGCCGTACGCCGAGGACGCCTTCCGCGCCCTGTCGATAAAAGTCCTGCACCAGCAGGTCAAGGTCGAAATCCGCAACACGGTCCTTTTCAGGAACGATCCCACCCAACTGGCGGTTGCCGTGGTCTACCTCGACGGCCGCAACATCAACCTCGAAATGCTGAACGACGGCTGGGGGTGGGCCTACAAGAAGTTCGTGAACAAGATGGACCTGATCCATTACCTAGCCGCGGAAAGGGGCGCCCGCGCCAGGAAAAGCGGCCTGTGGCTCCAGGTCAACCCCCAACCCCCCTGGGACTTCAAGCCGCAACCAAGGATAAGGGCCCGGTAGTAGGGCTGAACTTCCCCCTCAAAACCGGCGGTGCCTCTCCACCTCCGGCCGCCGCATGTCGTACCTCCTTCCTCCCGAACACCCCTGCCGCACATTCGTGTATACGCTTTAATAAAATTAAACGCACCAACGCAGGACGCCACAGGCGCCGCCTGCCTCTGTCGGACCTGCTTCCTCCCGCCGCGCCGGAATCGTGCCGCTATCGGGGGTTAGCGAGGGCCATTGCGACGGCGTGTTCCATTGTTGAACTTTTCGCTGTTACAAAAGGGAACGTTTGTTACATAATGTGACATGGCCGGCGCTGCCTCTCATTGGAGCTTCCCCGACCGGCTCGGTTTCTTCCCCGCCACGTAAAAAGGTGTCTCATTGTTTTGTATTCAACACATTAACCGCGCCGAGAGCCGTGGGCTAGGAAGGTGAAACCCCTCCCGGGGGGAGTTGGTACCGATCTTGCCTGCTATGGCCCGAAAAGTCAGGGAGTACGCATCTTGTGGGAGCGGCATTCCTGCCGCGATCCGGCAGCGGCAATCGCGGCAGGAATGCCGCTCCTACAGGAAGACCCCCCCGTGAACGTGGAGCCGCTCGGGTTCCCCGGGCCGGGCAAGCCATTTGAAGGAGTGTTCACAGTATGGATATCAGCAAGTTTGTTGCGCCGGAAATCATCTTCGGGCGAGGTTCCCTGAGTCAGATAGGGGAGAGCGTGATTCGCCTCGGCGTCTCCAAGGTCTTCCTGGTGACGGATGCCGACGTCATGGCCGCGGGGTGGGTCGACCAGGCGGTCGCCTACCTGGCCGCGGCCGGCCTGGAAACGGTGATTTTCGCCAGCCTCACCACCAACCCCAAGGATAGCGAGGTGACGGACGGGACGGCCAAGTACCTCGCCTCCGGTTGCGACGGCATCGTTTCGGTCGGCGGCGGCAGCCCCACGGACGTCGCCAAGGCGGTCGCCACGCTCGCCTCCAACGGCGGCGAACTCAGGGATTACGAGGGGATCAACCAGATCGTGACCCCGCTCCCCCCGATGGTGATCGTGCCCAGCACCGCCGGAGCCGGCTCCGAGGTGAGCCAGTTCACCATCATCGTCGACACCCAGCGCATGCTGAAGATGTCCATCATCTCGCGCTCCCTGATCCCTGACATCGCCATCGTGGACCCCGAACTCCTCAAGACCAAGGACGCCAAGCTCGCCGCGGCGACGGGGGTGGACGCTCTCACCCACGGCATCGAGTCGTACGTCTCGCTGGCCGCCACCCCTCTGACCGACATCCACGCACTGAAGGCGATCCAGCTCATCTCGCGGAACCTGAGAAGGGCGGTCACCGAGCGCAGCGACATGGATGCCAACACGAACATGGCCATGGCGAGTCTCACCGCCGGGCTTGCCTTTTCCAACGCCATACTGGGGGCGGCGCACGCCATGACCCACCAGGTGGACGGCCTCCTCGACCAGCACCATGGCGAGACCAACGCCTCCATACTTCAGCACGTGATGCGCTTCAACCTCGAGGCGTGCCCCGAGCGGTTCAGGGACATAGCTGTGGCGATGGGTGAGGACATAAGCGGGCTCGACCTCATGTCGGCGGCGGAGCGCTCCATCGATGCGGTCCAGCTGCTGATACGGGACATCGGGCTGGAGAAGGGGCTCGCGGAGCTGGGACTTCTTGAGAAGTACATCCCGCTTCTGAGCGAGAATGCCACCAAGGACGCCTGCCTGGTGACCAACCCGCGCAGCGCCACCCGCGAGCAGATTGAGGAAATCTTCCGCAACGCCATGTAGGGGTTTTTGATGCCGCAACAAAAGAACGTCAAAGACAGGGGAAAGCTCCTTGAGCAGTTGACGGGGGTCGATTCCTCCAAGCTCAACTACTACGTCGAGCTGAAAAAGCGCAACCAGGAGGTGCTGACCCAGAACAGCCGCCTGGAGATCCTGCAGCAGCTCACCCGTGACATCAACATCGACATGTCGATAGGGGATATCATCGAGAGGGCCTTCAGGAAGCTTCCGGAGGCGCTCCCCTGCGACTTTCTCGGTCTCGCAAAGCTGCAGGACGGCAATCTGAAGCTCTTCGCCATGACCCCCCGGGACTTCTGCAGCCTCGGCTTCATCCCTAAGGAATCGACCCTCTGGGAGGTGCTGAAGGGACAGGCCGCGACGAGCTACAACCCGATGGAGGACCCGCTCTGCTTCGCCCAGGTCCCTCCCGAGCGCCAGACGCTCCGTTCCCTGGTCGTGGCCCCGCTCTTCGAGCGCTCCGCGGTGACAGGGTTGCTCCTTCTCGGCAGCACCCACGACTCCGCCTACGCCCGCGCCGAGGTCAACTTCGTCCAGCACCTCGCGGATCAGCTCGCCATCAGCATGCAGAACGCGAGGCTCTACAAACAGGTCTCGCGCGCCAAGAAAGAATGGGAGGCGACCTTCCAGGCGGTGACCGATCCGATCTTCCTGATCGACATGGAGTACAACGTGCTCCTCCACAACGACCGGCTCCCGCCGGGGATGAGCAACTCGTGGAACAAGGCGATCAGCAACAAGTGCTTCGCCAAGCTGCGCGGCCAGGAAGAGCCGTGCGCCAACTGCCCCATCGACGAGATCAGGAAAACCGGGAAGCCGATCTTCCAGAGCTGGAACACCCGTGACGGCGAGTACCTGGAGATGTCCTATTACCCGGTTTTCAACGAGGAGAAACAGCTCGCGGCGGTGACCATCATCATGAAGGACGTCACCAAGAAGCTGAAGATGGAGGCCCAACTGGTGCAGTCCGCCAAGATGGTGGCGCTCGGCGTCATGGCGGCGGGGGTGGCCCACGAGCTGAACAGCCCGATGACCGTCATCATCGGCACCGCGCAGATGCTGGCCCGGGACCTGGAGGATGACGGGGACCGGGAGCGCGCCGACGCGCTGGGGGATATCATCAACTGCGGCCTGCGCTGCAAGCGGATCATCCAGAACCTCCTCACCTTCTCCCGTCAGGACCAGGTGCCGGTGGCGGCGATCGACCTGAACGCCGAGGTGGAGCGGGTGCTGGACATGATCCAGTACCAGATAAACCGGAGCCAGATCGGCATCGTCGAGCATTTCGACCCGGACCTCCCCAAGATGAACGCCAACGGCCCCCAGATCCAGCAGGTCCTGACCAACTTCCTGATCAACGCCCGCGACGCCCTCACCGAGGTGGAGCGCAAGGAAAAGGTGATCGAGGTGTCGACCTCCGTCAGGCAGGAGAACGGCCGGCGCTGGGCGGTGCTAAGCGTCCTTGACAACGGCACCGGGATCGCCTCCGAGAACCTCTCGAAAATTTTCACCCCTTTCTACACCAGCAAGGAGGCTACCAAGGGAACCGGCCTCGGACTTTCGGTCAGCCTTGGGATAGCGGAGTCGCACCACGGCCGGATAGAGGTTGACAGCCAACTGGGACTGGGGAGCTGTTTCCGGCTGGTCCTCCCCATAGACGAGCCGTAAAGCGGCAGGCAGACTTTCGGAGCAAAGCCGTGACAGACTTACAGATAAACGTTTTGATCATCGACGACGAAGCGGATGTGTGCACCTTTTTCAGGCGCCTTTTGACGCGCAAGGGATACCGGGTGGTGACCGCGTCGAGCAAACCGGAGAGCCTGTCCGCGCTCGACGCCGAGCAGTTCGACGTGGCGTTGGTGGACCTGAAGCTTCCGGATACCGACGGCATCACCCTTCTCGAGATCATCAAGTCGAGGCAGCCTTCCTGCGAGGTGATCATCATGACCGGGTACTCGACGGTCAAGACCGCCGTGACGGCAATGCAGCTAGGTGCCTACGAGTACCTGGAGAAACCGTTCGAGGACATAATCCAGATCGAGCAGCTGATCGCCAGGGCGGCCGGCTCCCGGGCCAGCGTGATGAGGGGTGACAGCTCCGTCGACGAGTGGGCCGAGGTGGCCGAAGGGGTCGGCTTCCGGGTCGGCACGGCCCCGGCCATGAAGCGGATGGTATCGCTCGCCTACAAGGTGGCGAGCAAGGACATCAGCGTCCTGATCCAGGGGAAGACCGGTACCGGCAAGGAGGTGCTGGCCCGCTTCATCCACGCCGCATCGGGGAGGGCGGGGCAGCCGTTCATCCCGGTCAACTGCGGTGCGCTTCCGGAGAACCTCTTGGAGAGCGAACTCTTCGGGCACGAGAGGGGGGCGTTCACAGGCGCCAACCAGACCCGCCGGGGCATCTTCGAACTGGCCAACAACGGAACGCTTCTCCTGGACGAGATCGGCGACGCCACCCCGCAGATACAGGTGAAACTTTTGCGGGTGCTGGAGACCGGCGAGTTCATGCGGGTGGGTGGCGAGCGGCCGATCAAGACGGACGTGAGGGTGATCGCTGCGACCAACGTGGACCTGGAGCAGGCCATCATCGAGAAGAGCTTCCGCGAGGACCTCTTCTACCGCTTGAACGTGGTGCGGCTCGAAATACCTCCCCTTAGTTCCCGCTCCGAGGACATTCCGCTCCTGGCGGAGCATTTCGTGCGGCAGTTGAACCGAAACCTGAAGCTTGCGCCCGCGACCCTGCGCCTGATGCAGGGGTACGCCTGGCCGGGCAACATCCGCGAACTGGCGAACGTGATGAGGCGCGCGGTGGTTATCTGCAACGGCGAAACCATCATGCCCGAGCACCTGGGAGGGACCTTCCTCGCCGGGCCGACCTCACCGGTCAGGGGGACCCGGCCGGCGCCGCGCCAGCCCGAACAGGAGCGCCCCACGCTGCAGTCGGACCTGATCGAGAGCTGCGCGACCGGGCAGGCCCTGCAGGAGATGACCCCCGAAGAGCTGAACCGCTTGCTGGGATCCCTGCGCCACGCCCAGTCCGGCCTCCTCGCGGTGATGCGGAAAAGGGGGGTGGTGCCGCCGGTCTACGACCTGAAAGACACCGAGGCCGGGGCGATAAAAGAGGCGCTGGCGCAGTATGACGGCAACATAACCGAGGCCGCCAGGGCCCTCGGCATCGCCCGGAACACCCTTTACCGCAAGATGAAGGAGCTCGATCTCCCGGAGCGGTGAAGCTTACATTAGCTGCCTTTTCATCGTTCCTACGCTCCAGCGTGGGAACGCGAAGCTCCTGACGCTCCAGCGTCAGCTATAGTCTGCTGTCACTAGCGCCGCCGGTAAAGAAAACCGACGCCGGAGCGTCCTGCAATCTGTTCCCACGCCGGAGCGTAGGAACAATAAAAAGCGAACATCTTCGCTATACGTCCCCTCCCTCCTGTCTCCTCCTTTATTTAAACTTTCTCAATCATTTCCGGCTCGGATGGTATAATTCGTTGTCGTGTCAGGGGACCGGCAGGGTCCCACCCGCCTTCGCCGTTGCATCTCTCTCCAAGCCGAATCAGCTCAACTTTTAGCGCAGGAAGTGGGAGGCTCATCATGGACATCCCCGCTACGCTCCTCAAGCGCCCAGGGAGGCTTTTGATCGTAGAGGACAGCGCCACGCAGGCGGAACTCCTTGAAGGACTGCTGCTTCAGCACGGCTACCAGGTCCAAGTGGCGAGAAACGGACGCGAGGGGCTGGAGAAGACGAGGGAGCTGCTGCCGGAGCTGGTGCTTTCCGACATCATGATGCCGGAGATGACCGGATTCGAACTCTGCAACGCGATCAAGAGCGACAAGCGACTGAAGCGGATCCCCGTGATACTCCTTACCTCCCTTGACGACCCGAAGGACCTGATCAGGGGCCTCGAGTGCAGGGCGGACAATTTCATCACCAAGCCTTACCGGGAGCAGGACCTCCTGTTAAGGATCGAGACGATACTTGCCGGCGGGGAGCCAAGCGCTGGGGGGGAGCAGGGGGTGATCACCTATGCCGGGCGCCAGTACCGGATAGATGCCGACCGGCAGCAGATCATCACACTGCTTTTGTCGACGTACGAGACTGCGGTGCAAAAAAACAACGAGCTCTTGAGCATCCAGAGCCAGTTGGGCGACCTGAACGAGCAGCTCGAGGAGAGGGTGGCGCAACGGACCGAGTCGCTCCAGCAGGAGGTGCAGGAAAGAAAGCGCGCGGAGGAGACCCTCTCGGAGGTGACCCGGCGCCTGCAACTCGCCACCGCCTCCGCGCATCTCGGCATCTGGGACTGGGACATCGACCGCGACGGCATGATCTGGGACGACAAGATGTACGAACTCTACGGGATACCCCCCGGAACTCAGCTGTCCGGAATCGAGAGCTGGGAGCAACGCCTGCACCCGGACGATCTCCCGATGGTGCAGGCGGCGCTTGAGGCTGCGCTGCACGGCGAGGGGGAGTACGCCATCGAGCACCGCGTCCTTCCCATCGGCGGGCCCTTGAGGCACATCAAGGCGAACGGGATAGTTATACGGGATGAAACCGGAAGGGCTGTCCGCATGACAGGTCTGAACCAGGACATCTCGGCACAGAAAAACCTCGAAGAACAGTTGCGCCAGGCGCAGAAGATGGAAGCCATCGGCCAGTTCGCGGGCGGCATAGCGCACGACTTCAACAACATCCTCACCGCCATTCTCGGCTTTTCCAGCCTGCTGCAGATGAAGATACCGGAACACGATCCGCTGCGCTTCAATGTCGACCAGGTGGTGGTGGCTGCCGAACGGGCTGCCGGCCTCACCCAGAGCCTCCTCGCCTTCAGTCGAAAGCAGGTGCTGAACCTCCGCCCGGTAAGCCTGAACGAGGTGATCAAGAAGGTCGACAAGTTCGTGGGACGCATCATCGGCGAGGACATAAAGCTGCAATTCATCTTCAAGGAGGAGGATATCGTCGTCAACGCCGACAGCGGACAGATCGAGCAGGTGCTGCTGAATCTGGCGACCAACGCCAGGGACGCGATGCCGCAGGGGGGGGTGTTTTCCATCGTCACGGAGACGGTGCAGATCGACCAGGAATATATCGATTTCTACGGTTTCGGCGCCCTGGGCTATTTCGCACGGATCGCCGTCTCCGACTCCGGGATCGGCATGGACGCGGAAATCAGGAAAAGGATCTTCGACCCGTTCTTCACCACGAAGGAGGTGGGCAAAGGGACGGGGCTTGGGCTGTCCATCGTCTACGGGATCGTCCAACAGCACAAGGGGTTCATAAACGTCTACAGCGAGCCGGGAAGGGGGACCACCTTCAGTATCTACCTGCCGCTGGGCAAGGCGGAACAGGCAGTCAGGGCCGAGCAGGCGGAAACGCAGATACCGGTGGGGGGGACGGAGACGATACTTCTGGCGGAGGACGATGCCCTGGTCCGCGACCTTTCCAGGACGGTGCTCACCGATTTCGGCTACACGGTACTTGAGGCGACCAACGGAGAGGAGGCGGTGCGCGTATTCCTGGAGCACCGGGACCAGGTGCGGCTTTTGCTCTTCGACATAGTGATGCCCAAGAAAAACGGCAAGGAGGCGTACGAAGAGATCCGCAGGGCGGCGGGGAATGTCAAGGTGATCTTCCTGAGCGGGTATCCGGCGGAGGTGATCGGGAGCACCGGGCTCCTTGAGCAAGGGGCGAACCTCATCATGAAGCCGGTCCATCCGCAAAACCTGCTGAGAAGGATACGCGAAGAGCTGGATCGGCCGGCACCGGCAGGACAGCAGGCAGGAGAGTGAACCATGCCTCAGCGCCTGAACGAGCCGACCCTCACGAGGCTGAGCGGGTTCCTCGCCAGGGAGATGGGGCTGATGTTCCCCAGGGAGCGCTGGAGCGATCTGGAAAGGGGGATGATCCCCGCCGCGAAGGCGTTCGGCTTCGCAGCCGTCGAGGAGTGCATCGCCTGGCTTCTTTCCGCCCACCTCACGCGCAGGCAGATCGAGATCCTGGCTGCCTTTCTGACCATCGGCGAGACCTACTTTTTCCGCGATCCCCGCGTGTTCGAGGTGCTGGAGCAGCAGATACTCCCGGAACTGTTGCGTGCACGACGCGGAGGGGACCAGCGGCTGCGGCTCTGGAGCGCGGGGTGTGCCAGCGGCGAAGAAGCCTACAGCATCGCCATCGTGCTGCATCGCCTGGTCAGGGACCTGGATCAGTGGAACCTCTTCATCCTGGCCACGGATATTAACGCCGCGGCTCTTGCCAAGGGAAGGGGCGGGGTCTACGGCGACTGGTCCTTCCGTAACGCCCCCGCGTGGTTGAAGGAGCATTATTTTACACGGGAAGGGGAGGGGCATTACCAGGTTATCGCCCCGGTGCGACGCATGGTCTCCTTCGAGTACCTGAACCTCGCCGAGGACAGCTACCCCTCTCTCTACAGCAACTCCAACGCCATGGACGTCATCATGTGCCGCAACGTGCTGATGTATTTCGCGCCTGAAATGGCGCACATGGTGGTCGACAAGCTGAACAGGGCACTGGTGCAGGGGGGGTGGCTGATCGTGAGCCCGACCGAGCATGCGAGAATCGCCGCCGAGCCGCTGGAACCTGTCAGTTTCGACGGTGCCATCTTGTACAGAAAAGAGGCGCCGCCTTACCAGCCGCCGGAGGTGGCGCCGCCCCTTCCGGAGGCGGAGGCGGTGCAGACAACGCCGGTGACGGCAAAGTCGCTCGAGTGCGCCGAGACCATGTACGGGAAAGGGGAGTACCATGAGGCCGCGGCGCTTCTCAGTGCACTCTACGACGGCGCGGTCATCCCGGTCGGCCCCATGACACTGCTGATCAGGTGTCACGCCAACCGAGGCGAACTCGATGCGGCACTGGAGCTTTGCGATGCGACGCTCGAAAGGGAGAAAATGGATCCGGCGCTTCATTTCCTGCGGGCAGAGATCCTGCAGGAAAAGGGGAGAAGCGAGGAGGCGCTGGACTCCCTGAACCGTGCGCTATACCTGGATCCTGAACTTGTGCTGGCCCATTTCGTCCTGGGCAATCTCTGCATCTGGAGCGGGCGCCCGGAGAAAGCCCGAAAGCATTTCCGCAATGCGCTGGCGCTTCTGGAGAGGTATCAACCTGACGATATCCTTCCCGATTCCGAAGGTATGACGGCGGCAAGGGTAAGGGAAATCATCCGCTCCACGATGCCGGACGCTTCCCCCTCTTCGACGGGATGAGGGGGGTGGCTTCCCAACGGGGTGAAACATGATCAAGGTCTTGATAGTCGACGATTCAGCAGTGGCTCGCGAACTGATCGAGCATGTGCTGGCTCAGGACCCCGAAATAGAGATAGCCGGGTCCGTCAAGGACGGAACCGAGGCGCTTGAGTTCCTGGAACGATATCGTCCGGATGTCGTGACCATGGATGTGCAGATGCCCGGCATGGATGGCTTCGAGACCACCCGGCGGATCATGTCGCAGTACCCCCTGCCGGTCGTGATAGTCACTGCGATGCTGGATCCGAAGGCGGATTCGGCGATATTCCGAACCCTCGAAGCGGGAGCGCTGGTGATCCTGCAGAAGCCTCCGGCCGTCGACCACCCGGACTATCGCCGGGCCGCAGCTGAACTGCTGCAGACCGTAAGGCTCATGTCCGAGGTGAAGGTCGTGCGCAGGCTGGTGAGGCAGACGGCGGGGAAAAAGGTGGCGGCCGCGGAACGGGAGAAGGCCGCAGCCGTGCAGGTAGTCGCCATTGGCGCCTCCACGGGTGGGCCGGTCGTGGTGCAAACCATCCTCGCATCGCTGCCGGGCGACTTCCCGATACCGCTTCTGGTGGTGCAGCACATGGCGGACGGGTTCATCGCCGGCTTCGCCGAGTGGCTGGACAACTCCTGCCGCATCAGGGTGAAACTTGGCGAACAGGGGGAGCGCCCCCTGGCGGCAACCGCCTACGTTGCGCCGGGCGGTATGGAAATGGGGGTCGACCAGGCGGGGAGGATCGAACTGAAACCCGGGGCGGCGGGGCAGTCTCTCTGCCCGTCCGTCTCCTACCTTTTTCACAACGTCGCGAAAAGGTTCGGCAAGAACTCCGTCGGGATCATCCTCTCCGGCATGGGGGCTGACGGCGCCGAGGGGCTGAAGGCGATGCGCGAACGGGGCGCGGTGACCGTTGCGCAGGACGAGGAGAGTTCCGTCATCTTCGGCATGCCTGCCGTGGCGATAAGATTGCGCGCAGCCCTCCACGTACTTCCGCCGGAAGGGATCGTCTCGCTGCTGCAGACCGTGGCAAAGCGGGGCTAGCAGTCGGCGGTTGCAAGCTTCGGGCATTTTATGTATAGATAGAGTCGGTCTCAGGTCAATCTCACCCCCGGGAGCCGCACTAATCCATGTATCGATCAACCCCCCACCTGCCGGCCAGCCTGAATCCCCCGTTCCTGCCTGGGAGGGCGCCAGCGTGAAGGCGACCCTGTTGAAGCGGCTCGACACCGTGCTGGGGCCGCTGATCACGCGGCTTCTCTGGAAGAGAAGGGATTTCCCGGCCCATACTCCGCCACGTTCCATCCTGTTCATCCGACCCGGAGGCATCGGAGATGCCATCCTGCTGGCCCCTGCGCTGAGGGCGGTTCAGGCTGCCTATCCCGGCTGCCATGTCGATCTCCTGGCTGAACGGCGCAACGCCTCGGCTTTTCTGCTCTCTCCCGGTTGGCACAAGATCTACCGTTACGATTCCCCCTCCGAGCTTTCCGAAGTTCTTGGCAAGTGCTACGACGTCGTCGTCGACACGGAGCAGTGGTACCGGCTTTCCGCCGTCGTCGCCCGCATCGTGCATGCCCCCAAGGCCGTCGGTTTCGCCACCAACGAAAGGGCGCGGCTCTTCACCCACCCGGTTTCCTACTCGTTGCAGGAATACGAGGCGATCTCCTTCCTGGGCCTCTTGCGCCCCCTCGGCATAGAGCCCCCCGAAACCATCTCCGTTCCTTATCTCACCCTGCCGCCTGCGGCGGTGCAGGCTGCCGAGGCGCTCTTGTCGCCGCTTGGCGGCAAGCCGTTCGTCGCCATCTTCCCCGGGTCGAGCGTGGCGGAGAAGGAGTGGGGCGCCGAGAACTATCGCCTGCTGGCGTCGGCGCTGGTCGCGGCGGGGATTGCCGTCGTCATCGTCGGTGGGGCTGACACACGCGAGGCGGGCGATCGGATCGCCGGGGGCGGGGTTGCGCTCAACCTGGCGGGGCAGGGCTCGCTCGCGACGAGTGCCGCCGTCATCGGTGCGGCGAAGTTGCTGGTGAGCGGGGATTCGGGGCTGCTGCATATCGCGGCGGGGCTGGGCAAGCCTACGGTTTCGCTCTTCGGGCCGAGCGACCCTGTCAAGTGGGCTCCAAAAGGGGAGGGGCATCAGGTTTTCAGCACCGAGCTTCCGTGTGCTCCCTGTTCCAGGTTCGGCACCGTCCCCCGGTGCGGTCGTCCCGAAGGTTGCATGGACGCCGATCCGGTCAAGGTCGCCGAGGCCGTTATACGCAGTTTCACTGTTGTTTCATCATTCAAACAACAGTGAACGACAGAGAAGAGCAGTAAGGGCGGGACAAACACCAAAAGGTGGGGAGGGCTCACTCAAGCTCGTAGTGATGATTCGGGTTGTTCTTTATCTCGTGGTACATCCTGTCCGGGGCTAGGTCAAGGCCGTTGGGCCACACTAAAACCCCATGCTCGATACGAACTTCGCTTACCGCATGATCATCCCGTAGTGCCTGGAAAACCCCGGTGCAGAAAGATTCGTGGATGCGTAAAGTGCCACTCAGGCCATCGGAGAACCTGATCGCCAGCGTTCGCGGGGCTACTGATTGAACTTCTTCTATGTCCCAGTACATATCCTATCCTCTAGTTTAAAGGTTCAATATCCTTCGGCCGTTCCTTTGCGAGACACAATTCCCAGTCCTCGATCAACTCCGCCTGATGCAGCCTTGCCCATCTCAAGACAAGTTGCGCAATTCGCGGTGGAAGGCTACCTTCGCTGATCACCAATCTATTGATGTCGATTGTAGCTTTTGCGTCTCCATATATAGCATGGAAGTGTGGTGGAGCATGTTCATTCCAGTACATCTGGATGATAATCCCGTAGAAAACGCTTATGGTTGGCATATGGCCTCCCAGAAACAGACGGTAAAATAGTATGTTAGTCGGCAATGTGTGTCAAGGAGAACCTCCCTGAACTTTCGGGGCCGATCCAGGCACTGGATACGCCGGAACGAGGTCTCTGCTCCAATGAGAAATTTTCATTTGCCTGAAACAAAAGCCTTGACTTTGTCACGGTGAATTGGTAAAAAGTTCGAGTTCCACGCAACAGGAACGCAGGCGCGTAGCTCAGGGGTAGAGCACTAGCTCGACACGCTAGGGGTCGGCGGTTCGAAACCGCCCGCGCCTACCATCAGAAAATGACCTTCTGTACGAGGTTCGACGGAGGCATCGAGTTTCGATGCCTCTTTCTGTTTTGTCATCAGTTTTTCAAAAAGGGGCTTTGCATGAACGAGATAAAGGTCACGCTGCCGGATGGTTCCCAAAGGCCCTTGCCTGCAGGCGCCACCATCTTCGACCTGGCTGCCTCCATCGGCGCCGGTCTCGCAAAGGCCGCCATTGCCGGCAAGATCGACGGCAACCTCGTCGACCTCTTCACCCCGCTCGCCGACGGCGCCCGCGTTGAGATCGTCACCGAGAAGAGCCCCGAGGCGCTGGAGATCATCAGGCACTCGACTTCCCACCTGATGGCCCAGGCGGTGAAGGCGCTCTTCCCGCAGGCGAAGGTCACCATCGGTCCCGCCATCGAGACCGGTTTCTATTACGACTTCGACGTGGATCATCCGTTCACCCCGGAGGATCTGGAGAAGATAGAAGAGAAGATGCGCGAGCTCGCCAAGGCCGATCTGAAGATCGAGCGCTCCGAGCTTTCCAGCGCCGAGGCCGTCGCCAAGTTCAAGGCGATGGGCGAGGATTACAAGGTCGAGCTGATCGAGGATCTTGGCGCCGAGAGGGTTTCCATCTACACCCAGGGCGACTTCTCCGACCTCTGCCGCGGACCGCATCTCCCCAAGACCTCGCTCTGCAAGGCGTTCAAGCTCACCTCCATCGCAGGCGCCTACTGGCGCGGCGACGAGAAGCGCCCCATGCTGCAGAGGGTCTACGGCACCGCCTTCGGCGACAAGAAGGAACTCGATGCGTACCTCGCCAGGATCGAGGAGGCGAAGAAGCGCGACCACAGGAAGCTCGGCCGCGAACTCGACCTCTTCTCCTTCAACGACGAGGTAGGCGCCGGTCTCGTGATCTGGCACCCGAAAGGGGCCATGCTCCGCACCATCCTCGAGGACTTCGAGCGCAAGGAGCATCTGAAGCGCGGCTACGACATCGTCCTGGGTCCGCAGATCCTCAAGACCGAACTCTGGCAGCGTTCCGGTCACTACGAGAACTACCGCGAGAACATGTACTTCACCACGGTGGACGAGCAGAGCTACGGCGTGAAGCCGATGAACTGCCTGGCCCACATGATGATCTACCGCTCGCAGCTGAGAAGCTACCGCGACCTGCCTCTTCGCTACTTCGAACTCGGCACGGTGCACCGCCACGAGAGGGCGGGTGTTCTGCACGGCCTGCTCAGGGTCCGCGGCTTCACCCAGGACGACGCGCACATCCTCTGCACGCCGGAGCAGCTCGACGCTGAGATCAAGGGCGTCATCCAGTTCGTCACCGAGGTGATGGCGATCTTCGGCTTCGAGTTCGAGATGGAACTCTCCACCCGTCCCGAGAAGTCGATCGGCTCCGACGACGCCTGGGAACTCGCCACCAACGCGCTTCTGAGCGCGCTCAAGGACTCCGGCCGCCCCTTTGAGATCAACGAGGGAGACGGCGCCTTCTACGGTCCCAAGATCGACATCAAGCTCCGCGACGCGCTTGACAGAAGGTGGCAATGTGCTACAATCCAGTGCGATTTTACCCTCCCGGAGCGTTTCGATCTCACTTATGTCGACGCAGACGGTGAAAAGAAGCGTCCCGTCATGGTGCACCGGGTCATCCTGGGCGCCATCGAGCGGTTCATAGGTGTCCTCATAGAGCACTTCGCCGGAAACTTCCCAACCTGGTTGGCACCGGTTCAGGCGACCATAGTAACGGTTACCGATAACCAGATTCCCTACGCACAGACCGCGTTCGACAAGCTGCGTGCGGCGGGCGTTCGTGTGCAAAAGGATTTCCGCAACGAGAAGCTCGGCTTCAAGATCCGTGAAGCCCAGCTCCAGAAGATACCTTATATGCTGGTAGTCGGGGACAAGGAGGTCGAAAACGGCCTGCTCGCTCCGCGCTACCGTGATGGCAAGAATCTCGAGGGGATGGCCCCTGAGCAGTTCATATCTTTCATCGAAAACGAAGTTAAAAGCTATCGTTAGGAGGTGGCGTCATAGCTAAACCTACAGTCAACATCAATCAGACCATCAGGGCCAAAGAAGTAAGGGTAGTAGGTGCCGAAAGTGAGCAGCTTGGTATTCTTCCGCTTCGCGAGGCCTTGGCGCTGGCCGAGAGCCAACAACTGGACCTGGTAGAGGTTTCGCCGACAGCCGTCCCCCCCGTCTGCCGTATCATGGATTACGGCAAATTCAAATATCAGCAGGCCAAAAAGCTGGCCGAAGCCAAGAAGAAGCAGGTCCAGGTGGAGCTGAAGGAAGTCAAGCTCCGTCCCAAGACCGACGTGCACGACCTCGAGTTCAAGGTGAAGCACGTGCGCCGCTTCCTCGAAGAAGGCAACAAGGCAAAGATAACCGTCGTCTTCCGTGGCCGCGAGATCACGCACCAGGAACTCGGCATGGCAGCACTTGAAAAGTTCTCCGCCGAGCTTGCAGATATCGCCATCGTGGAAGTCCGGCAGAAAATGGAAGGGCGCAGCATGTTCATGATTGTGGCCCCCAAAGTAAAAGCAAAATAACAACCCACAAAGGAGTAGCAAACCAATGCCTAAAATGAAGACCCATAGGGGCGCCGCCAAGCGTTTTAGCAAGACCGGCACAGGCAAGATCAAGAGAAGCCACGCTTTCACCAGCCACATCCTGACCACCAAGACCAGGAAGAACAAGCGCAACCTCCGCAAGGGCGCTATCGTGTGCGCTTCCGACCACAAGAACATCTGCTGCCTGATTCCCTACAAGTAATTACCGGGTGGTGGGCCATGGACGGATACGAGAGACGATGGCCCCGCTGCGCCCGTTTGCCGAAGTCCGAGAACCGTGAGGAAACGTCTCCCCTTGCGGATCCGGCTAATTAAAAACCAGAAGGAGTATGTATGCCAAGAGTAAAGCGCGGTTTTAAAGCGAGACACAGAAGAAACAAGGTATTGAAGCTTGCCAAGGGTTACCGCGGCGCGAGAAGCAAATTGTTCAGGAGCGCCACCGAAGCGGTGGACCGCGCACTGAACTACGCTTTCAGGGACAGAAGGGTGAAAAAGAGGGACTTCAGGGCTCTCTGGATCACCAGGATCAACGCTGCTGCCAGGATCAATGGCATCTCCTACAGCAAACTGATCCATGGTCTGAAAGTTGCCAAGGTGGAGATCGACAGGAAAGTGATGGCCGACCTGGCCGTTTCCGATCCTAAGGGTTTCGCGGCTATCGTAGCTGCAGCCACCGCAAACTTTTAATACATACCGCGGGCATAAAAAAGAAATGGGATAGCGATGTCTCATTTCTTTTTTTTTCAAGACATAGGGTCATTGAACATGAAGGATAAACTGGAAGCACTTTTGGGCGAGGCGCTGTCCGAACTGGGCGCCGCCTCCACGGAAGAGGGACTGCAGGAACTGCGGGTCAAGTACCTCGGCAAGAAGGGGGCATTGACCGGCATCATGAAGGGGCTTGGCTCGCTCTCCGCTGAGGAGCGCCCGCTGGTCGGCCAGGTGGTCAACACGGTGAAGGGTAAGCTCGAGGAGGCATTCGACAGCCGCGCCGTCGAGATCCGCGAGTCGGTGAAGGCCGCGAGGCTCTCCGCGGAGCGGATCGACGTCACGCTGCCGGGTCGCCGTCGCGCCGTCGGCTCGAAGCACCCGATCACCCTGGTGACCGAGGAGATCTGCGCCATCTTCGCGGCACTCGGCTTCGCCGTCGCCGAAGGGCCGGAGGTCGAGCACGACTTCTACAACTTCGAGGCGCTCAACTTTCCGAAGGATCACCCGGCTCGCGACATGCAGGACACCTTCTTCGTCGGGGAGAACGTCCTGCTCAGGACCCACACCTCGCCGGTGCAGGTCCGCACCATGCTGAAGCAGCCGCCGCCGGTCCGCATCATCGCCCCCGGCACCGTGTACCGCTGCGACTCCGACGCCACCCACTCCCCGATGTTCCACCAGATCGAGGGGCTAATGGTGGACAAGGGGATCACCTTCGGCGACCTGAAGGGGATTCTGACCCTGTTCATCAGCCAGCTCTTCGGCTCCGACATCGGCGTGAGGCTTCGTCCCTCCTTCTTCCCGTTCACCGAGCCGTCCGCCGAGGTCGACATCGCCTGCGTCATCTGCCGCGGCAAGGGGTGCCGGGTCTGCAAGGAGACCGGCTGGCTGGAGATCCTGGGCGCCGGCATGGTCGACCCGGAGGTCTACCGCCACGTGGGGTACGACGCGGAGCTTTACACCGGCTTCGCCTTCGGGATGGGGATCGAGAGGATAGCCATGCTGAAATACGGCATCGCCGACATGAGGCTCCTGTTCGAGAACGACCTCAGGTTCCTGAAGCAGTTCTAGAGGCGGGGGCTGCAACTGTTTTTCGTGTGAGATTTTAAGGGTGGATCTAAATGATAGTTACCTATAACTGGATCAAGGAATTCGTCGATTGCGACCTGCCGCCGGCAGAACTTTCCCATCTCCTCACCATGCTCGGCCTCGAAGTCGAGCGGATGGAGACGATCGGCGGCGAAATGGACGACGTGGTGGTGGCGCAGGTGGTGGAAAAAAACCAGCACCCCAACGCGGACAAGCTCTCGCTCTGCAAGGTGGACAGCGGCAAGGAGATCGTCACCGTCGTCTGCGGCGCCCAGAACTTCAAGGCCGGCGACAAGGTGGCGCTGGCCCAGATCGGCGCGACGCTCCCCGGCGACTTCAAGATCAAGCGCTCCAAGATCCGCGGCGAGGAGTCGTGCGGCATGCTCTGCTCCGAGAAGGAACTGGCGCTCTCGCTTGAGTCCGCCGGCATCATGATCCTCCCGGAGGACTTCCGGCTCGGCACGCCGCTCTTCGACGCCCTCGGCACCAAGGACACCGTCTTCGAGATCGGGCTCACCCCTAACCGCGCCGACTGCCTGAGCGTGGTGGGCGTCGCGCGCGAGATCGCCGCGAAGCTCGGCAACAAGGTGCACTACCCCGGTCTCGAAGTGCCGGAGGATGGCGCCCCGATAGAGACCATCGCCAGCGTGACCATCAACGCCCCCGATCTCTGCCCGCGCTACACGGCCCGCCACATAACGGGCTGCACGCTGGCCGAGTCGCCGGCCTGGCTCTCCAACAGGCTTCGCGCCGCCGGGATCCGCTCCATCAACAACATCGTCGACGTCACCAACTACGTGCTGCTCGAGTACGGCCATCCGCTGCACGCCTTCGACTTCAAGCTCCTCGCGGGCGGGAAGATCGTCGTCGCGGCCGCCGCCGATGGCGAGAAGTTCGTCACCCTGGACGGGCAGGAGAGGGAACTCAACTCAAGCGACCTCACCATCCGCGACGGCGAGAAAGGGGTCGCGCTGGCCGGCATCATGGGCGGCGGCAACTCCGAGATAGGGGAGGGGACCACCGAAGTGCTCCTGGAGAGCGCCTACTTCAACCCCTCCGCCATCAGGAAGACCTCCAAGCGTCTGGGCATCCATACCGAGTCGTCGCACCGCTTCGAGCGCGGCACCGACGTGGCGGGCCTTACCCGCGCGCTCGACAGGGCGGCGGCGCTCATCGCGGAACTCTCCGGCGGAAAGATCGCCAAGGGGGTCATCGACGTCTACCCGCAGCCGATCGAGCCGCGCGTGATCACGGCACGGGTCCCCCGCATCAACGCCGTCTCCGGCCTTTCCCTCACCGACGCCCAAGTGAAGGACATCTTCCAGCGTCTGGAGTTCGAGGTGACCGAGACCGAAACGTGCGTCTTCCAGGTGCGGGTGCCGCTCTTCAGGGTGGATCTGGAGCGCGAGATCGACCTCGTGGAAGAGGTGGTGCGGCTGAACGGGTTCGAGAAGGTCCAGGCGACCCTGCCGCGGGCCTCCGTCTTCTCCGATCTCCCCTCCGACGCGTTGAGGCTCGCCGCCCGCGTAAAGGACCTCCTGGTCTCCCAGGGGCTCTCCGAGGTGATCAACTACAGCTTCGTCGCCCCCTCCAGCTGCGACAGGATCCTCCTTGGCGAGGACGACTTCAGGAGAAAGGGGGTGCCGCTCTTGAACCCGCTCTCCGACGAACTCTCCGTCATGCGCACCACGCTTCTCCCGGGGCTTCTGGAGACGGCGGTCAAGAACATCAGCGTCAGGACCATGAGCCTCCGCATCTTCGAGATGAGGCGCATCTACCTCCCGGTGCAGGACAAGGAACTCCTCGACGAGCCGCTCTACGTCTCCGCGCTTCTGACCGGAAACCGCGAGCCGGAGGGGTGGAACCAGGCCAAGGGGGAGATCGACTTCTTCGACGTGAAGGGGATCGTGGAGAACGTCCTGGCCGACCTGAACGTCACCAGCGCGAGCTACTCCGCCGAGCAGCTCGACCCGTACTACCACCCCGGCAAGGCGTGCCGCGTCATGTGCGGCAACCGCCAGCTCGGCTCCTTCGGGGAGCTGCATCCGACGGTCCAGGAGAACTACGGCATCGCCTCGCCGCTGTACTACCTGGAGCTGAACTTCGGGGCGCTCATCGGGGCGCGCAAGAAGCAGGGGACCGCCCAGGTGCCGTCGCGCTTCCCCTCCACCTTCCGCGACATCGCCCTGTTGCTCCCGCTGGAGACCCCGGTGGCCGACGTGGTCTCCTGCGTGAACGGCGTCAAGGCGGCCGAGCTGGAAGGGGTCGAGATCTTTGACCTTTACACCGGCGGCAACATCCCGGCCGGCCAGAAGAGCATCGCGATACGCGTGCGCTACGGCTCCAAGGAAAGGACCCTGACGGACGACGAGGTGACCCGTCTGCACCAGCGCGTCACGGACGCGTTGGTAAAAAAATTAAATGTTTCATTCAGATAAAAACGGTTGCGAAATGAAGATCGCTATGGTATTAGATTAAGCCGCTGTTGTGAACGGCAAAAATGAAATGCTGAACCTGTTGAGGGGGTTATGACCAAAGCGGACATCGTTGAGAAAATTTATGAGAAGGTTGGATTCTCCAAAAAAGAATCTGCTGAACTCGTTGAGACAGTCTTCGACCTGATCAAGTCCACTCTTGAAGAAGGGGACAAGATCAAGATCGCCGGCTTCGGCAACTTCGTTGTCAAAGAGAAGTCCGATCGTCGTGGCAGGAATCCCCAGACCGGGGAAGAGATCACCATCGTGGCGAGGAAGATCCTGACCTTCAAACCGAGCCAGGTGCTGAAGAGCGCGATCAACAGCCAGTAACCATGACGACCGGGATCCCGGATAAGCTCTACCTGAGGATCGGTGAGGTCTCCGCCACAACGGGGCTGCCGACTTCGGTATTGCGCTACTGGGAATCCGAGTTCACCTCGCTGGCGCCCAAGAAAAGCAGCAGCGGCCAGCGACTCTACACCAGAAAAGACATAGAGCTGGTCTCCGAAATAAAAAACCTTCTGTACGCCGAGAAGCTCACCATCGAGGGAGCGAGAAAGCGTCTGGAAGGGAAGAAAAAGTACCGAAAATCTGAGCAGTCCAATGACATACTTGCAGCCTTGCTTGAGGACGTGAGACTTGAACTGAGGACTTTGAGGGATCAGTTGTAACAATCAGGATTAATCGGTGCGTAGCGCAGCCTGGTAGCGCACTAGACTGGGGGTCTAGTGGTCGCAAGTTCGAATCTTGTCGCACCGACCATAATCAAATCAGGGGGTTACGATTAAATTCGTAACCCCCTGATTTCGTCTGATCTGTCGTCGCCGTGAAGGCCGGCCGATGCAGGTATTCATCGAGGAGGTTTCATGCAGGAATCCATCACCAGCAGTACCAAGCTCTGCGCCGTCATCGGTAATCCCGTCGGGCACAGTCTTTCGCCGGCGCTCCACAACGCCGCTTTCAACGAAAAGAACCTCGACTTCGTCTACCTCGCTTTCCAGGTGGAGGACGTGAAAAGCGCTCTGGCAGGGATGCGCGCTCTCAAGAACTTCCGCGGCATGAGCGTCACCATTCCTCACAAGATCGACGCCATGAAATACGTGGACGAGATAGCGGAAGTGGACCGCTCCATCGGTTCCATCAACACCATCATCAATGAGGACGGCAAGTTGATCGGCATGGGCACTGACGGGCTGGGCGCCTTGAAGGCGCTGGTCGACGCGGGCGTGGCGCTGGACGGCAAGAGCGTGCTGATGCTGGGGGCGGGCGGCGCCGCCAGGGCGATAGCCTTCACGCTGGCGCGAAACGCGAAGCTCGGCAAACTGACCCTCCTGGACATCAACGAGCCGTTCCTGAAGGGGCTGGCCGCCGATCTGCAGTCCGGCACCGATGCCTGCATCGAGTCCGAGGTGCTGAACGACAAATCGCTGGTGCACGCGATGGCGCACGCCGATGTCATCATCAACTGCACGCCGATCGGAATGCATCCGCGGGAAGGGGTCTCCCTGGTCCCAGTCGAGCTTTTCCGACCCGGACAGGTGGTTTTCGACGTGGTATATACGCCGCTCGAAACGAAGCTGCTGGCCGATGCCAGGTCTCGCGGGCTCCTGACCGTCTCCGGCGTCGAAATGTTCATCAACCAGGCGGTGCTGCAGTTCGAGGCTTTCACGGGAGTCGATGCGCCGATCGATGTCATGAGAAATATAGTAATGGAGAAACTGAAATTATGATTATCGTGCTGATCGGGTATCGCGGTACGGGGAAAACCGCTGTGGGAGATCTCCTTTCCCAGCGACTCCGGATCCCTTGTGTCCGCATGGACGATGAAGTGGTTGAAAGGGCCGGCATGCCGATAAATGACATCGTCGCCCGGTTCGGCTGGCCCAAGTTCCGCGACATGGAATCCGAAGTGGCTGTGGACATGTCGCAGCGCGACAACATCATCGTGGATACCGGTGGCGGCGTCATCGAAAGACAGGAAAATGTCGACGCGCTCAAGAAGAATGCCCGCATCTTCTGGCTCAAGGCTTCGGTGGATACCATCGTGTCACGGATCCAGGACGGCACCGCCCGTCCGGCGTTGACCACCGGGAAGACCTTCACCGAAGAAGTGGCCGAGGTGCTGGAGCGGCGCAATCCGAAGTACCAGGCCGCCGCCCACCACGAGATAGTCACCGACGAACGGACCCCGGAGCAGATCGCCGACGAGATCATCGCCTTGTGGACCAAAGCGCAGCGGTGATCCCAGTTCCCTTTCGGTCCGCCTGATCAGGCGGGTTCAGCAGTCTGAATGTCAAACCATTTACAAGGCCCTTCCGGCAGTACCGGAAGGGCCTTATTTTTAATCTCCCTCCCCTTCAAGGGGGGGGGCAGGGTCACTGCCGTTAAGTTAAGAAACTTGAGTTCCATCTCTCTTTGACAAAGCGGTCCCCGCCCCCGGAGGGGGAGGGTTAGGGAGGGGGGCTCTGCCGGTTCTTTGCTGAAGCCGCTAGTCTTCCCCCCTCCCAACCTCCCNNTGGGGGGAGGAGTAAGTGGTTACTGGTGGGTAATGCCTGATAGACGGCTCGTCGCGGCATCATTCAGCCATACCGGTTTGCCGTTTCCGGCCGCCCTCAACATGTTAAGGTTCCGCCAAATGATAAGGTTGAGCGGACTCTTTCTTGAAGCCAATGTGTTCCTCTGTCTATGTATTTGACTGTTATTGCAGCGCTTATTCAGTTTGCAGCGTCCAGTCGATATTGGCCGCTCATTTGCAGATCATTGAATAGCAGTTATTGTCCACTCACATAGAACAAAAGGAGAAACATCATGATGAAATTTCGCCGCACGTTGCAGGTGCTGATCTGTGCCAGCCTGTTCTCCGCGTCCATTGGATGTGCCGCAAACCAAAAACACGAGAGCACCGGAGAGTATCTCGACGACTCCGTTATCACTACCAAGGTGAAGGCGGCAATCTTCAAGGAAGAGTCGCTGAAAACGCTGCAGATCAACGTCAAGACGTACAAAGGGCAGGCTCAGTTGAGCGGCTTCGTCGACTCGAAGGAGAGTGCTGTCAAGGCAGGAGAGATTGCCGAGCGGGTCAAGGGTGTCGAGTCGGTAAAAAACGACCTGACGGTAAAGTAACTCTCTGCCTGCCGTTTCGAGACCCGCTCCGGCGGGTCTTTGCTTTTTTCCAACTTATTCGGGACACGTAACGCACCGGCTGGTACTCAGCCGGATGAGGTTACCTAAGGAGAAGGTCATGCTTTGGACAATCTGCGCAATATTAATCGTGCTGTGGATGGCAGGTCTGGTAGCTTCCTACACTATGGGCGGTCTGATCCATATCCTGCTGGTGATAGCCGTCATAGTCATGCTGGTACGCATCATTCAGGGACGAAGGGTCCTGTAAAATGCCGTCTCGCCGGTCCATCGTCCATTGCTGTGGGTAAAGGGGAACCGGCCGGAGGTTTCCATCGGGGCAGGCTGAAGGAGTATCGAAATCAAGACTTCAAGGTATTCCAAAACGGCGCGCTGGCTGGCCGGCATTCCGCTGGCTATCCTGCTGGCGCTTCTGGGCGCGCCTCTTTTCCTCGACGGACCTCTGCGGGACATGATGGAGAAGAAGCTCAATGGCGACCTGAAGGGGTATTCGGTCCGGCTGCAGGGGTTGCATATACAGCTACTCGACCTCTCCCTGACGCTGAAAGGACTCACCGTGATGCAGCAGGCGCATCCCGATCCCCCCGTGGTGCAATTCCCGGTTCTCAAGGCGAGCATCCAGTGGCGCAGCATCCTTTCCAGGCGGCTGGTCGCCCAATTCACTCTGGACCGGCCGAAGATCAATATCAACACGAAACAGCTGGAAAGCGAGGCGGACAATGCCGATTCGCTCAAGGAGCGCGGCTGGCAACGGGCGGTGGAGGACATCTATCCGCTCAAGATCGACACACTGAAAGTCAATGACGCCAGTGTCACCTATACCGATCGCGACCCCGAAAGACCTCTGACCCTGAGCCACCTGAACATCCAGGCCACCAACATCCGCAACATCCATCTGCCGGACCAGGTTTATCCCTCCACGTTGCATCTCGATACGGCCATCTTCGATACCGGACGCGGCAGTATCGACGGCGCGGCAAATTTCCTGTCACAGCCCTACCCGGGCGTAAAAGGACGGGTGAAGCTGGAAAACGTGCCGCTGGACTATTTCAGCTCCTTGCTGGCGCGAAAGAACCTTTCCCTGCGTGGCGGCGTGCTCCGGGCCTCCGGCGAGGCCGAGTACGGGCCCCGAGCGAAAACCGCCCATCTGGAGAACCTCGACATCAGCGGCATGACCATCGATTATAACCACTCCCCCGTGAGCGTCGGAGCAGACAAGAAACGGGTTGCACTGGTGAAAAAGACGGTCCGCAAACTAAGCGACGAGCCCGGCTTGTCGATCCGCGCCGACCGGGTGAGCCTGACCCGGTGCAGCATCGGCCTGGTGAACCGGACGCCGGGGAAGAGATACCGCCTGTTCCTTTCGGATACCGATTTCCACCTGGACAACTATTCCAACCATTTTTCCCGAGGACCCGCGCAGGCCCGGCTCACGGCGAAATTCATGGGGAGCGGCATCACCACGGCGTCGGCCGTTTTTCGGCCCGACCGGGGAGGAGCCGATCTCGACCTCCATCTCAGGATCGCGGAAAGCAACTTGACGGCGCTAAACGACCTGCTGCGCGCCTACGGCGATTTCGATGTCGCAGCAGGCTCCTTTTCACTGGTTTCCGAGCTGCACGTCAAAAACGGCGCACTCTCCGGATATATCAAGCCGTTCTTCAAGGACACCAGGGTCTACGACAGTCGCAAGGACAAGGGGCGAGGGGGGGTGCACCAGATGTACGAAATGATGGTCGGCGGAGTCGCGGGAGCGCTGGAGAACAGGTCGCGCCAGGAGGTGGCCACCAAGGCGACCATCAGGGGGGCGGTGGGAAGCCCGCAGACCAGCACCTGGCAGATCGTCGGTCAACTGCTCAAGAATGCTTTTTTCAAGGCGCTGCTGCCCGGGTTCGAAACGATGGGCGACAGGCCGGCAAAGCGCCGAGACGATGGCAGGTGAGGGGAGGCGACGGGATGGATCAGTCCCTGTTGCGGGTGCGGGTGACGCCGGTGACGATAGCGAGGCCGACCAGGATTACGGTCGTCATGATCACATGGGCGGTGCTCACTTTCATGGCGATAAGGGCCCAGGCAATGCCGCCTATGACAAAGGCGCTGCCGACAAGATAAATGATGAAAGACATGATTGACTCCTTGCTGAACTTCAGCTTTTAGAACTTGGGGATCCGTAGGCGACTGATCATGAGGGAGCCGGACAGGGCGAAAAGCAGCACCAGCGGATGCAGCGTGAAGCCGGCCAGAACCACCTGCCCGAACCAGAGGGAGCCGCGCAGCGCGCCCTGCGAGGCGGCGGCGCACAGGAAAACCACCAGCAGAAGCGAGGTCGGGATGGGAGTTCCCTCGAAGTACTTCACTTTGCCCCCCTCGGAGAGCGCATCCGCGGTGACGTTGTAACGTGCCAGGCGGGAAACTCCGCAGGCAACGAAATATGTCAGCACGAAACGGTCGTACAGACCCTGCATGCCGCAGCCGTAGCCGATCACGGCCGGGGCCACACCGAAGGAGATGACATCCGCCAGCGAGTCCAGCTCGCGGCCCATTCCGGAGGTCTTCTGGCGCCACCTCGCAATACGCCCGTCCAGAACGTCGAAGACGAAGGCGGCAAAGACAAGCCCGCCGGCGTAATAGATATGCCTGACGTCCGAGGTCTCCAGGTAGCTCAGCATGGAAAACAAGGCGCCCGTGCCGCACACCGCGTTTCCCAGCGTGAACCAGTCGGCCAGGTGGAATTCCCGGATCATGGAGAACGGTTTGCGTCTTTGGTTGCTGTTCATGGCTATCTCTCCTCGGCAGCGGTAGGTCTGGGGGAACGGCTTCATCGTGGGCTGGCGCTATGCCGGGACAACCCGTTCAACCCAACTTACTGAGTTTCTTCCTTATGGCGATCGGTGGAGATCTCCACGGCGATCGCTGCGGCCTGCTCGGCGGGCATCCCTTCGGCCCGGCGCTCGTATTCCGCCTCGCCGCGATCGTCCTTCTCCCTGATCTCGACGTCCTCGGCCTGCTCCTGCTGTCCCGGCAGCTCGACGCGCAGTTCCTCGACCAGCATCAGCAGCGCCGCTGCCACCGGAAGGGCGAGCAGCGCCCCGACCACGCCCAAAAGGACGCTTCCCGCCAAAAGGGAAAAGAGGATCACCGACGACGGCAGTCGCAAGGCTCGGCCATAGATCCTGGGCACGAGTACGGCGCCCTCGAATTCTTTATAGACCAGCATCAGGACGAGCACAACCATAATGACAGCGGGGCCGCGCGAGAGCGACGCCGCTACCGCGGCCCCTACCGAGAGCAGGGCGCCTAGATAGGGTAGTACGTCTGCCACGCCCGCAAATGCCGCGAGGGCCAGCGCGTTCGGCACGCTGCAGCACTTAAGGAGCGTGAAGACGAAGACGGCCATGAACGCGGAGGTAATCACCTGGCCGCGGATGTACCCCCCCACGATGGTTTCCAGGTTCAGCATGACCCGGGAAAGCCGGATGTGGTGCGATCTGGGGACGACCAGAAATAGGCCTCCCCTGAGCCGGTCCCGGTCGATCGCGATGTACAGCGCGAGAAAAACGGAACTCAGGACATAGGCGCAGATTGCCAGGGCGCGGCTGGAGTACTCGAAGGCATTGGTGGCGGCGATTCTGGCCAGGTCGCCCGAATGCACCTTGCGCAGCAGTTCCGCCAGGGGATGGGTCAGGTTGGAGCCGGCCAGCCATCCGGCCAAACGCGCCCGCAGCTCCGGTTCCTGGTCCATGAGGCTCGTCGCCTGATCTATCAGCGAGGGAACCGTCAGGGTGATCAGGAGACTCGTCGCCACCGTGAGCGCGGTGAAGACGATGGCAATCGCCAGTCCCCGGTGCAGGCGCCGCAGTTCGAGCCATCGAACCGCCGGTGCTACGGTGCCGACGATGATGAGGGCCGCCACGAGGACCAGGACCACCGGTAGCAGCCTGTTGAAAAGCCACAGGATGCCTATGAGGAGCAGTAAGGCGACGACAGTGCCGGGAGCCGGCTCGATGCGGATCACGCGGGGGCGGTATCGTTTCGGGGACCCGTCGGGCCCAGGTTGCGGCATCTGGCATTTCTCCTTACTTATTACTGTCATGCTTCGGCCCTGGTTTTCACCCATCCCCACCCCGGCCCTCCCCTTGAAGGGGAGGGGGAGATTGGCCAATGGATTTCGGTCGGAAAAATAGGTTGTGGGGGACTAAAGGTCGGTGCCTTCTGTGACGAGCTTCTCCAGCTCGACTGCTGCGGCATCGCTCTCCCTGTAGCTCTCCCGGCGATCCCCTTTTGCCGTCCGCAACAGGTCGGCGGTATTTGTGCCCCTCTCCGTGCCGGCCGAGGCGCAATCCGTCCCGGAAACCGGCCGCTTGGTGGGGCACTGCCGGATTGTGCTCGAGGGTTCCGATACGGGCTCGGGGCCTGAATACTCACGGGAATCAGCTGCATAACCTGCCGCATGCGACGCTGCGGGAGCGATGGCTATCGATGCCGCGAGAAAAATTGCCGCCAGGAACAGGGTGGCGATGACTTTGGTATCCGGTTGCTTCAGTTCGCTCTTTTGCTCGTCCATGGCTTGTTCCCCTTGTCGATGACGGTAATCGGGTGGCGTCGGACAGTAAATCGCAACTTACGTGCCATGGGACGGTTGTGGGGGCGGCGGCTGCAACGACTCGATTATGCTGGGGAAAAAGAAGGTGGGCAGGGAGGCTTCAGGGGGGGGCGGGCGGCTGGACCCGTCATCGTTAACGTAACTGCCAAATATGACGGAGGCGCCGGGGGCGAAGCCTGACCGGGGCCGCTCCGTTACAACCAGCGAATGAACAGGTTCACAAACCAATCCTTGACTTTGGGCAGCACCGGTCTTTTTCTCCAATCTTCCATGGTGATCTGCTTTGATTGGGCGAGGTCCCCGACAAACATCTGCTCCATCTCGACGGCGAACTCCTTGTTCAGAATCACCGCATTCACCTCGTCGTTGTGCAACAGGCTCAGGAAGTCCAGATTGGTCGATCCCACCGTGGACCAGACCTTGTCGATGACGGCGGTTTTGGCGTGTAACAGAGACGTCCCGTGCTCGTAGAGCTTCACCCCGGATTCGAGGAGCCGGGAGTAATGATGCCTTTGGGCGTACAATGCCAACTTGGAATCGGTGCTGCCGGGTACGATTATCTTCACGTCGACGCCGCGCCGGGCGGCATCGCTCAAGGCCTGCACCACCTGGTCGTCGGGAATGAAATAGGAACTGGTCAGGTGAATGGAATGTTCCGCAAAGGAAATGGCCGACACGTAAACAATGAAGGGGAGCCTGTTGGTCTCGCCGGGGGTGGAGCCGATCACCCGCACCAGGACCTGCCCCTTTTCCTGCCGACTCGGAAAATGGTCGGCATCCTTCAGTTCGGGGCCCTTCTGCTTGTACCAGGTGTCCAGAAAGAGCTTCTGCAGTTCCGCCACTGCCGGGCCTTCGATCCGAATGTCCGTGTCGCGCCAGTGTATCGGCGCCTTGCCCCCCTGTTTTCGCCTGCGCGGACTGCTCGAATAGACCTTGCTGATGTTGATCCCTCCGATGATGGCGATCTTGCCGTCGGCAATCAGGATCTTTCGGTGGTCCCGTTGTGTCAGACTCCATTTTTCCACTACCTTTAGCGGGTTTACCGGATTGAACCCGATCACCTCGACGCCGCCATCGCGCAGCGCCTGGAAGAAAGAGTCGGGGGTATTTATGCTGCCCATGCTGTCGTAGATGACACGTACCATGACCCCTTCGGCTCGTTTCTTCAAAAGCAAGGCTGCAAATTTGCGCCCTGTTTCGTCCCCCTCGAAGATGTAGCTTTCCAGGTGGATATGATTCCGGGCTTGCTCTATCGCCTTGAACATGGCGGCATAGGTGGCCTGACCGTCGGCAAGCAGGATGACACTGTTCCCCTTGGTGAGCGGGCTCTCAGTGACCATTTCCACTACGGCGCTGTGGCGCTCCAGCAGGTCCGTCGGGTCCACGGACCGCTTCAGACGCTCCATTATCGCTTCGCTCTGCCGGGGAGAGACCGCGCCCCGAGAAGAGACGATGGGCCGAGGTTTCTGCGCCGTTGGCGCCTCGTCCGTCATTTTTGAGACGTCGGGCAGGGTGGCGCATCCGTAACCGAAGCTCAAGGTCGCTGCCAACAGAAAATAGAGATGTAAAGACGTAGAGCCTGTCATATGTTTATCCAACGAGGTTCAAGACCCGGTTTTTGCCTCAATCCTGGCCGTCCTCTACCTGGAGTTCCGCAAAGATCACCGCCATGGCCTTTTCCAGCATGGTAAAGGGGTGGCGCTTTCCGGCGACTCTTGCTCACCGTCAGATCTTCGCGCTCCTGGTACTGGTCTACTGTAGTTACTTTACAACTAACGTGCCAGCGGATGGCTGGAGCGGGTAGGGCCATAAGGTGCCGGAGTGACAGATGGAATGGCGAGGGCGCGCGAGGCGGGCACACTCCGGGGGGGAAGGGAACCTGTCAGCGGTGACGTAACTTGCAAATGCGACGGATTGCTGCGGGCGGATTGCAGGTGGTGGTTACGAAATGGCAGGGAACCCCGGGTGTCTCCCGACGCTGCGTGGCGCCGCCGAAGGGGCAGGGAAGGGCGAGGGGGGGCAGTCAGCTGCCGATGAGGGAATGGATAAGGGCGCGCCGAGGCACGCCCTTATCCGTTCCGTTTGACTGCTTTGCTTGCTGTTTACTTCTTGAGGACGCAGTCGATGATGGCGTTGATCCTTCTGTTTAGCTGTCGACCCGCTTCGGTGTTGTTATAGGCGATGCGCCGGGTGGCGCCGTACCCCTTGGCGGAGAGCCTGGAAGTCTCTATCCCGAATTTTTCCATCAGGTAGTTGACCACGCTGTCGGCGCGCTGCTGGGAGAGCCGCAGGTTGTGATCGGCTGTGCCAAGACTGTCGGTGTGCCCTTCGATCACGGCGGTGGTGGTCGGGTACTTCTTCATGTATTCGCCTACGGAATTGACCTGGTCATAGTAGGCCGGGTCGATCTGGGCGCTGTCGGTGGCGAATTCCACTTTCAGGCTCATGCAGAGCCTCTCGGGGGGCGCCGGGAGTCCCTTGAGGTCGAGGGCGCAGTCGATGACGGCGTTGATGTGGCGGTTTTTCTGCCTTCCTGCGTCGGTTGCGTTGTCGGCGACCGGCTTGGCCTTGCCGTACCCTTTGGCCGAGAGGCGGGCCGGGGCGATGCCGAAGTCATGCTCCAGGCTGCTGACCACGCTCTCCGCGCGCTGCTGGGAAAGTTCCAGGTTGTGGGCGTCGCTGCCGACCTCGTCGGAATACCCTTCGATGACGGCGGTCGTGGTCGGATATTTCTTCATGAAGTCGCCGACCTGTGCCACCTCGTCGCGGTACTCGGGGCGGATGTCGGCTTTGTCGATGTCGTACTCGATCCCCAGCGAGATGCAGTATTTCATGTGGTCAGGGGTCGGTTCGGCGACCGGGATCGCCACCAGCGCGGCTTCGGCCGGTTCAGCGGCTGCAGCGACAGGGGCGGCCGGTTCCGGTATGAGTTGGGCAGGGTTGCCTACGGGTTTAAGCGCTTGCGGCGGGCAAAGGGCATTGGCTTTTGCCGTCGCCTCTTTTGCCAGGGCGGCGCCTTCCTCCGTGTGGCAGGCCCTGAAGACGTCATAGGCATTGTTCTTGGCGTCCTCGGCGGTCTTGAATTCCTCCGGGCAGCTCTTGTCCTTCCCAGCCAGGCGCGCCGATTCCACGGCCCGATCCGCTTCCTGCATCTCCTGCCGGATGTAGTGGCCCGGAATGTTGCCGTGGCCGTTATTGATCTCGTAGTGTGCACATCCGGATAACATGCCCGTAGTGCCCAACGCGAGCAGGACGGAGGACGCTTTCCATACTTTGATCCGGTTCATTTTTCTTCTCCTTTATGCTGTTAGTGTTCAAAACAGTACCTTCCACACTCACTGCCAATCCGTCTTTCCAGAAGTGAGAGCTTAATATAGTTTGCTCTTTTCTCATTTCTGTCACAAGAACTCTTAGCAACTAGCGAGCCAGAGCTCGCTGCTGGTTCTGATAGTGCAAGTGGCTGGTTTTCCGATGGATTGTTCGGATATCTGCTTTGGCGACTGATGAGCCGTCATATCTGGAAACGCCACATGTGACGCTACTGCCATATATGGCGGGTCAGCTTGAGTAAGGAGGGATCGGGATCGGGATCTGGCAGGAAAGGAGACAATCTCTCCCTCCCCTTCAAGGGGAGGGACGGGGTGGGGATGGGTGAAAAACGGGGACGGAGTACACCCATCCCCCTCCTGTCCTCCCCCTTGAAGGGGGAGGGACGGTACAGGGAGGAGCATCGCTACCAGGGTAACTGGCAGTAGAAGAACGCAAACTTGCATGACCGCACTACTGACGCGCGATGCCGTATTTGCGCATGCGGGCGCGCAGGGTGCTGGCGTTGAGACCGAGAATCCCCGCGGCGCCGCTTTTCCCTTCGATGCGCCACCCGGTTTTCTTGAGCACCTGGAGGATGTGGTCGTGCTCCAACTCGACCAGACCTTTGAACTCTTCCCCGGCCCGTCCGGTCTGCCCGGCCGATGCGGCAGATACGGCCGATGCGCCCTGCCCGCCGCTGTTGCCGAAGGCGTCGAAGCGGTCCAGCACCTGGAGTGCGGATCCCTGGCTGGTGATTATCGCCCGCTCGACCACGCTTTCCAGTTCGCGCACGTTGCCGGGCCAGTGGTATTCCTGCAGCGCGTTCAGGGTGTCCTTGGAGATGGTCTCGATATTCTTGCCGATCTTCTTGTTGAACTTGGCCACAAAATGATTGACGAGCAGCGAGATGTCTTCCTTTCTCTGCCGAAGCGGCGGCATGGTGATCGGGAAAACGTTGAGCCGGTAGTAGAGGTCCTCCCGAAACCGGCCGCACCGGATCTCTTCTGCCAGGTTGCGGTTGGTCGCCGCTATGATGCGCACGTCGGTCTTTATGGTGCGGGGACTCCCCAAACGCTCGAATTCACCGTCCTGGATGACCCGAAGCAGCTTACATTGCAGCTCCTGCGGCATGTCGCCGATCTCGTCCAGGAATATGGTGCCGCCGTCGGCCAGTTCGAACCGGCCGATCTGCCGGACATCGGACCCGGTGTAGGCGCCCCTTTCCCGTCCGAAGAGTTCGCTCTCCACCAGGGCAGCCGGCAGGGTGGTGCAGTTCACGGTGATCAGGGGGTGGTCCTTGCGGTTGCTGCTGCTGTGGATGGCGCGCGCCACAACTCCCTTGCCGGTGCCGGTCTCGCCCAGGAGAAGAACGGTGGCGTTCATCGGAGCCACCTGTGCGACCTGCACAAACACCTGCGCCAGCGCATCGCTGCGCCCGACGATCTCGCCGAAATTGTACTGCTGGCCGACCTCCTGACGCAGGTAGACGTTCTCGGCCTGGAGCCGGTCTTTCAGGCGCTTGATCTCGCTGTAGGTGCCCTGGAGCGACTTTTCCGCCTTCTTGCGTTCCTCGATTTCCTGGGTGAGCTGCACGTTGGCGCGGGTCAGTTCCCCGGTCCGCTCGGCGACGGTCAACTCCAGGTCGTCATGGGCCTTTTGCAGATCCGCTTCCAACTGCTTGCGGCGCTCGTTGAGCGAACTCACCTCCAGAAGCATCTTTATCCGGGCCAGCACCTCGGCCCCGTCGAACGGTTTGGAGATGAAGTCTACGGCTCCGGCTTCGATGCCGCGTATGCGGTTTTCCCGGTCGGAATAGGAGGTGATCATGACGACCGGGATGTCTCCATGCAGCTCGTCGGCCTTGATCCGGCGGCACACCTCGAAGCCGTCCATGCCCGGCATCGCCACATCCAAAAGGCAGATGTCGATGCGCTCGGTCCGTATCTTCTCCAGTGCTGCCGGACCGTTGGCCGCCGCTACCACCTGGTAGCCTCGGGGGGAGAGCATGGCCTCCAGCAGGCTGAGATTGAGCGGGCCGTCATCGACGCACAGGATGCGCGCGGCCATGGGTTTGCTGGTCATGGTGCCTCCTCCAGCCACTTTTTCACCAAAGCCGGGAGTTCGCGGGTGCTGATCGGCTTGGAAAGGTAGCCGTCGAACCCCGCCGCCAGGAACTTGTCCTGGTCGCCCCGCATGGCGAAGGAGGTCAGGGCGATGATCTTCAGCCCGCTGGTCGCCGGGTCCTCCTTCAGGAGGCAGCCGGCGGTCATGCCGTCCATGCCGGGCATCTGTATATCCATCAGGATCAGGTCCGGCATCAGTTTCCGGGCCAGGAGCACCCCTTCCTGTCCGTCGGTCGCTACCGACACCTGGTAGCCGTGAAAGACCAGGATATCCATGAACAGGGAGCGGTTGTTGTCGTTGTCTTCGACGATCAGTATCTTTTGTCGCATTTTATAGCTCCTCAACCTTCGCCGTACGGGCGAATGATTATTCGCCCCTACGACCTGTCTCTTTGTACGGGCGAATGATTATTCGCCCCTACGATCTGTCTCTTTGTACGGGCGAATGATTATTCGCCCCTAGTCTCTTGCCCGACCGCGCTCTCCACCAGGCTCAGAAACTCGTGCGTGGAGAGGCTTCCTTTTCCCTCGATGCGCCACACCTTGCCCGCCAGCCGGCTCCGGTCGGCGGGTGATAGGTCCATCGCGGTCAAGACCAGAATCGGCACATTGGCTGCCACATCGCCGGCACGCAGCCGGTCCGCGACCTCGAAGCCGTTCATGCCGGGCATGACCAGGTCGAGGACGATCAGGTCGGGGCTGTCGCGCTGCGCCATCTCGATCCCCTCGTTGCCGTTACTCGCCCGCAGCGCCCGGTACCCCTTGCGCTGCAGGGCGATTTCCAGGGCCGACAGGGTCCGCGGGTCGTCCTCGATCACCAGTACGGTGCTGCCGGCGCCAGCGCCTGCACCGGAGACCGGAGCCGGGACTGGAGCCGGGACTGGAGCCGGGACTGGAGCCGGGACTGGAGCCGGGACTGGAGCCGGGACTGGAGCCGGGACTGGAGCCGGGACTGGAGCCGGGACCGGGACCGGCGCCGGTGCGGCATCGGACCGGGTCGCGAAGGGGGGAGTCGACGCCGGCTGCGAGAGCGGGATGGTGAAGCTGAACCTGCTCCCCGTGCCGAACTCGCTTTTCACCCAGATCCTGCCTCCGTGCAGTTCCACGAGCTGCCTGGTCAAGGCGAGGCCCAGGCCGGTTCCCTCGAACCCCTTGGTATAGACCGACTCCAGCTGGGTGAAGGCCTGGAACAACTTGGGGATGTCTTCCTCCCTGATGCCGATGCCGGAGTCCGCAACGGTGATCTCGACGAAATCCCCGTCAAGGACCGCACGTACCTCCACGGTGCCGGCGGTCGGGGTGAACTTGACGGCATTGGCGAGCAGGTTGAACAGGATCTGCTTCAATTTCCTCTGGTCGGCCGTCAGGCTGACCTCGGCCTTCGGCGCGATCTCCAGCGTCAACTCGATGCCGCCCTTGACCGCCTTCTCCCTCAGCATGCTCATGGAGCCTTCCAGGGATTCCCGCAGCGAGAAGCTGCTCAGGTCGAGCTCCATCTTGCCCGACTCCACCTTGGAGAGGTCCAGGATGTCGTTGATCAGGGAGAGCAGGTGCCTGCCGCTGGTAAGGATGTTGTTGATGTATTCCTGCTGCTTTTCGTTGATGATGCCGAACATCTGGTCCTGCAGCACCTCGGAGAAGCCGATCACCGAATTGAGCGGGGTGCGCAGCTCGTGGCTCATGTTGGCCAGGAAGTCGGACTTGATCAGGTTGGTCTTTTCGGCCACGATCCTGGCGTTTTCAAGCTCCACGTTCTTTTCCTGCAGCACCTGGTCCAGACGTTTGCGCTCGGTGACGTCGCGGGCGGCGGCGAACACCCCCTGCAGCTTTCGGTCGCGGTCGTAGAAGGTGGTGGCGTTGTAGGAGACCACGGTCTCCTTGCCGTCCCTGGTGCATACGGTGAGTTCGTAGTCGGTGAGCTTCCTCTCCCCCAAAACCAGCTTGATGGCCGTCTCGGCCCGCTCGGGATCGGTGAAGTAGTTCTTGAACGGCGCGCCGATCAGCTCGTCGCGGGTGCAGTCCGTCAGTACTTCCATCTGCTTGTTGACGTCCGTGATGATGCCGGAAGGGTCGGTGGTCATGCTGGCGTCGATGTTCGACTCGAACAGGGAGCGGGTGTAGAACTGGTGGTCGCGCAGGCGCTGGCTCAACTGCATCTGCTCCGCCTCGATCTGCTTTCTGACCGTGTTGTCGGTGCCGATCAAAAGATAGCCGATGATGGCGTCCTGCGGGTCCCTGAGCGCCGTGATGGAGACCACGGCCGGGAAGCGGCTGCCGTCCTTTCTGATGTAGGTGAGCTCGTAGATGTCCTCGATGCCGCGCGACGCCTTGAAGATCAGGGCCTCGAAACCCGGGGTGATCGGGGTCCCCAGTTCGGCGCTGAGCGCCTTGGCGCGGGCGATGACTTCCAGAGGATCGGAGATGTCCGCCGGCGTGATCCGGTTCATGACCTCGGCTGCCGTGTAGCCCAGCATGCGCTCGGCGCCGACGTTGAATATCTGGATCACCCCTTTGGCGTCGGTGGCGATGCTGGAGAAGTTGGCCGAGTTGAATATGGCATTCTGGAGCGCCCCCGCCTTGAGCAGCGCCTCTTCGGCATGCCTGCGCGCGGTGATGTCCTCCATGGCGACCAGGATGATGTGCGAGCCTACATTCTCCCGGAAGATCTCCCGGGCGTTCAGGAGGATGATCTTTCTGCCGATGCCGGGGAAAACATGGTCCACCTCGTAGCCGTTGAAGACGGTTTCATTGGGGAGGATGTCCTCGAACAGCACCCGCAGTTTGGGGATGTCCCACTGCCGGTTGCCGAGGTCGTAGATGAAATTGCCGATGGTCTCCTCGGGCGATACCTTGAAGGTTTCGTAGAAACTGAGATTGGCCGTGAGGATTTTCAGCTCCGAGTCCAGCACCACCAGCGGCTTGCGCACGGTCTCGACGATGCTCTCGGAATACTCCAGGGCCTTCTGGATCTCCGTCTCCAACTTTTTGGCGACCGTGCCGTCCACGATGGAGGAAAGGATGTAGCCGTCCTCTGATCCGCTGGTCTCAACCGCGACGCTTTGAAGCTGGCCATATATCGCCGCGGCGTCTTTCCCCGTCAGTCTGATTTCACATTTCTGCATCCCCTGTCCTTGCAGCACGCTTTCCAGGTGTCGGGCGAAAAGCTCCTTCCCGTCGGCGTCGGCAATGAAACCCATGAATGATTCCTGGCTCAGCAACTCGCGCTCTCTGCCCAGAAGGTGCGCGCCGGTGAGATTTACCTCCCGTATCAGTCCGCGCCTGTCGAAGGTGAAATAGCCGACGGGTGCAAAGTCATAGAGTTCGGCAAACCTGTTCCGGGAGACTTGAAGCTCCTCCCGGCTCCGGAGCAGTTCCTCGTTTTGCAACTCCAGTTCGATCTGCTGACCTTCAAGAAGCTGCTGGATCCGGATCAGCTCCTCGTTTTGCATCTCCAGCTCGATCTGCTGTCCCTCCAACTGTTGCTGGGCCCGTAGCAGCTCCGAGTTCTGCATCTCCAGCTCGATCTGGTGCACCTCGAGCTCATAGGCGGGAACTCCCGGCTCCCCGGTCCGGATTGCCGGCCCTGCTGCCGTTTTGCCGGCCACCCGTTGTTCCGCCTGGCGGCGAAGTTCGGCGGCGGCTGGTGACGGGGTGTTCTGCTTTTTGATTCCCATTGCTGATCCTCTTTTGCTCGATTGTGCCATGCCTTACTCTACGGCGCTCTAACAGGTTGTTGAAATTCAAATAGAT
>DNJC01000131.1 GCA_003490025.1 Geobacter sp.
GTAGGTCGCCGCAGGGAATTTAATTGAAAAGCCCCACCAGATTTCTGGTGGGGCTTTTCTGCGTCCGGTTCCCCCGGACTTCTAGGGTGATTTGCCTATTGGATTGACACCCCTTCTCTTTTAATGTACTAATTGGCATATCCATATGGAAATTGGGGCATACATGTTTTTCCGCAAATACCTTTCATCGCTCCGCAGTACCTACATCTTCATGGTATGCTTCGGGCTTCTCATCGGAGCGATCTTCCCGTTCTATTCGTGGCTCTTCTTCGGCGCCAAGGCTTTCGCACCTCTGTATGTCTTCGGCTGCATTGCTGCCGGCTTCATTGTCGGTAGTTTCTGTTATCAGATAATCAAGGAAGCGCTCAGGCTCTACGTCGCGCAGCAGTTGCAATTGCTTAGCAAGATCACGGGTGAGACTTCCGACCAGCTGGAACTGGGCAATGAGGATGAACTCCAGCGGCTGATGGAGTGCAACGCAGCGCTTATGAACCGCGTGCTGGTGATGGTGGATAACGTCTCTCGTCTGGCCGCCGAGATATCCGAAAGGCACGGCCGGCTGACCTCTGATTTCAGCGACACCGTTCACAACAACGAGAAGCAGGCCGCCAGGGAAAAGGAGACCCTGCGGGCCATCGATGACATGAACGCTTTCTTCCGGGACCTGCTCAAGGAAATCCAGGACATCGCCTCCCGCACCGACGAGCGGGCCTCTATTTCCGCTGAGATGAGCGCCGCCACCGATGCCATTGCCCTCACTATCCAGGAATACTCTTCCTCTGTTATGGATACTTCTACCTCCATCGAGGAAATGGCGGTAAGCATAAAGGGGACCTCCGCCAACATAGATGCTCTCACCGCTTCTACCGAACAGACCTTCAACTCCATTACCACCATCGGCGCCTCCATCGTGGATATCCGCGATAATGCAAGACGCACCTCTGACTGCTCCGACAAGGTTCGCGTCCAGGCTGCGGAAGGAATGGAAGCCATGGCAGCCACCATCGCCGCCATGGTGGAAATCGAGCAGAACAGCGACCGTTCCGTGGACGCGATAAACCGTCTCGCCATGCACTCTCTGCGCGTCGGGGAGTTCCTCGACGTCATCAAGGAGGTTGTAGCCCAGACCAACCTCCTGTCGCTCAATGCCTCCATCATCGCCGCCCAGGCCGGCGAGCGAGGCAAAGCTTTTGCTGTCGTCGCAGAAGAGGTCCGCGCCCTGGCCAAAAGGACCTCTGCCTCCACCGATGAAATAGAGGAACTGGTCAGCAACATCCAGAAAGAAACCGCGGCGGCCGAAAGAGCTGCTCGCTTGGGTAAGGACAAAGTAGCCGAAGGGGTCCGGGTTTCCGAAAAGGCGGATGAGGCACTGCACCGTATCGAGGAAAGCGCTGCCGAGGCGTCGAGGATGGTGCAGCAGATCGCAGCCGCAACGGACGAGCAGGCGTCGGGGAGTCAGCTGATCACCGAAGAGGCCGAGAAGAACCTGTCGCGCGTGAAGCAGTTCAGCAGAGCTATCCAAGAGGAGGAGACCGGAGCTCAGCTGATCGTCAGGAGCCTGGAGCGGATGCGGAACCTCTCCACGAAGATCACGCAGTCCACCGAGGAACAGGTCCGTGGCAACCGTCTTTACATGAAGAGCGTCCAGGAGGATAACGACAAGGTCAAGAGGTTGAAAGAGACCTGCATGGAGCAGATTGCCATAGGTGAAGTCTTGCGAAATGATGTTACTGAGGTGGACCGACTGATCCAGGGGACAGCGGATGAAGCGAAAAAGATGCTGGAGGAGATCGAGAAAATCAATCAGTTCATAAGCGAGATGCATCGGGAGATGGCCACCTTCAGGAAACAGTGATACCGGTCGTAAACAGATAGTGTTACACAGAAGCCCCGCCAATAACCTGACGGGGCTTTTTTTATGCTCGAATCTCTGATTCTTGCAGCTACAGGAGCAAGCTTGACAACGGGGGTTGCTACTGTAGATTATAAGATGTTAATTTTACTGGAAGTAGCTTATCCCCATCCTTTCAGGATTCCCGCCTGACTGCTAACAGATCACGTGCCCGGGTGCCTAATAAGGCGTTGGTCGGAGGCGGAATGAAGGTAATGTTGAAATCAATTGCTGGATGCCTTGCCGCCTGGGTGATGACGTCTTTTTCACCCGCGTTGACTGTGACGGCGTTCGCCGATACGGAGCTGGTGACTGCCGAAGCCATTGCGCACGTTGCCCCGGCTGCGGATGAGACTGTCCCCGCTGATGTTGAATCACACACGCTTCCTGCCAACTCCCTCTTTACATGGCGTGAGCCTGACAGCCGTCGACCTCAGCACCTGGCATTGTTAAAAACTTCAGGCCCTGCCAAGGCAAACACCGATCTGAAGCCGGTTCTCTCCTGGGAGACCGGTGAAGGAAAGAGTTACGTTATTCCAGCCGTTGAGCTTCCCGGTTTCATAGTTCTGCTCAACTTGTTCGACCGCATCGCCTTGCATGACAGCACCAAAAACAACAGGCGGGTCTACGCCACCAATCCCTCGACCTTCTGGGACCAAATCACCCATCAAAACTGGACCTTCGATCAGGACTCCTTTAAGGTGAACCAGTTCGGACACCCGTACGAGGGAGCCACGATGTACGGTTTGGCGCGATCATCGGGGCTTAACTTCTGGCAGTCCCTTGTTTATAGCAATATCGGCAGCTTTTTTTGGGAAATGGGAGGCGAAACCTCCCGCCCCTCCATCAACGACCAGATCACCACGGGCAATGCCGGGAGCTTACTGGGGGAGGCGTTGTTCAGAATGGCGGGGCTGGTGCTGGAGGAGGGGGGAAGCAACCCCCCATTGGGATACAAAATCGCTGCGGCAGCTATTTCGCCCCCGACTGCGTTCAACCGTTTCGCCTTCGGGGACCGCTTCAAGGAGGTCTTTCCGAACCATCAGCCGGCCACGCTCTGGCGCGTCATGTTGGGGGCAAGCATCGATACCCACTCCAACAACATCAGTACACTGGCGGAGCAATCAAGCAAGGGAGGCGACGTGATCGCCGAATTTTCCATGGCCTACGGGCTTCCCGGCAAGCCAGGATACACATATAACCGCCCGCTGGACTATTTCGATTTTCAGGTGTCGACCAGGGCGAAAATGCACAACCTGGTCGACACCCTTACCATTCGTGGCTTGCTGAAAGGAACGGAGTATCACATCGGCGATGACTATCGCGGCATCTGGGGGCTTTACGGCAGTTATGACTATATCTCCCCGTATCTTTACCGCGTCTCGAGCACCGCACTC
The DNA here is from genome assembly GCA_003490025.1 of Geobacter sp. Taxonomy (GTDB): domain Bacteria; phylum Desulfobacterota; class Desulfuromonadia; order Geobacterales; family Geobacteraceae; genus Geomonas. The sequence continues at coordinate 3,289 of DNJC01000131.1, forward strand.
TCCCTCGGGACTACCGGACAATATTGGGCTGCGCCGGGAGTCGCCGTACAGGGGTCGGTTCTTGGCGGTATCGGTTTCGGCGCGACCGGAATAGAAACTGACGTTGCGGAGGAGCGGGGATATCACTATGGCGCAACGCCACAGGCGCTTATCGCCTTAAACGTACTCTTTGGAAAATATGCGCTTCTGGATCTGACTGGACGCGGGTACTACGTGAGTTCACTGGGGCCAGACCACTCCCAAGGCTCCGAGCTTGTCTTCAGAGGTCACGCAGGATTTACCGTAAGAGTATATGGGCCTCATGCGTTGGGTGTACATTATTCCGAGTCGATCAGGGAAACCAATTATGGTAATATACCGGACAAATACCGAGCAGAAGGAACAATCAGCTTGGTTTACAGTTATCTGAGTGATTTGAATTTCGGCGCAGTCGAATGGCGTGACAGCGCCGGACTTTGACTTCCTTGTTGCGCTGTCACCGTCGTTGTGATTATTTAACGAGGAAAGGGGATTCTGCCATGTGGATTCTGAAGAGGTTGCTTTTCCCGGTTCTGATGCTTTCAATCGTGTCCGGTTGCGCGGTGAACAAATCTTCCATAGGCGGTTTCAACCTTATCTCGGTCGACGAGGAGAAACAACTGGGCGATAAATTCGCCGTTGAGATAGAGAAACAACACAAAGTGCTTAACGATTCCGAAGTCCAGGGCTTCATAGACGGTGTCGGCAAAAGGCTGCTAGCGGGGGTAAGGGAAGTGGATTTCCCCTACACCTTCCAGGTGGTGCAGGACGATAGCATCAACGCGTTCGCCATTCCAGGGGGGCATACCTACGTGAATACCGGGCTCATCAAGGCGTCTGACAGCGAAACAGAACTGGCCGCGGTTATGGCGCACGAGATAAACCATGTCGTCGCCAGGCACTCAACGAGACAGATGACGCAGCGGTACGGCTATGCCTTGATTGCCAGTATCCTGTTGGGGAACCAGGGGGAGTTGTCAAAGCTTGCCGCTGACATGTTCGGGAAAGCCGGGACGTTGTACTACAGCCGAGAAATGGAAAGCCAGGCCGACTACCTGGGCGTGGAGACCATGTACAAGGCCGGGTATAACCCGCAGGGTATGGTGACCTTTTTCAATAAGCTGGAAGCCACCGGGCAGAGCGAGCCGGGCAGGATTTCCAAGTATTTTTCTACCCATCCTGCGACCAAGGAGCGCATAACGAGCATCCAGGAGGAAATCTCCAAACTGCCTCCCAAGAGCTACTCCCCCGACTCGACCTCGGAATTCAGCAGGGTAAAAGCCAAGACAAAGAACCTCTGAGGTTGAAGAGTGCCAACAAGAAAGGACGAAAAAGCGATGTCTGAAATTATCGATGGTCTTACCCCTGCACTATTCTGGCGCTGTTTCGCTGAAATATCCGCTATCCCCAGGCCTTCGGGGCATGAAGAAAAGATCGCTCGCTTTGTTCTCGACCGGGCAAGGGAGTTGGGGCTGTCCGCCAGGCAGGATTCCTGCGGGAATGTAGTGGTGAAAAAACCGGCCTCGCACGGCAAGGACGGGGTGCGGAGCATTTGCCTGCAGGCTCATCTGGACATGGTCTGCGAAAAGAACGCTGACAAGGTGCACGATTTCCTGCGGGAGCCGATCGAACTGGTGCGCAGGGGAGGGGTGCTGATGGCAAACGGCACCACCCTTGGGGCCGACAACGGGATCGGCGTCGCGACCTGCCTGGCGATCATGGAGGAGAGGTCGCTGCAGCACGGAGCCCTGGAATTCCTGTTCACCATCGAAGAGGAAACCGGTCTGAGAGGGGCGAAGAATCTCGACCCTGCCCTGGTGGAAAGCACGATGTTGTTGAATCTCGATTCCGAAGAGGAAGGCGCCCTCTACGTAGGTTGTGCAGGGGGAAGGGATACCTTGGGGAAATGGGCCGCCTCCAGGGAGGAGGTGCCTGCAGGTATGAGCGCCGTCCGCCTGACTCTGAGAGGGTTGAAGGGGGGGCATTCGGGGCTGGAGATCGACAAAGGGTTGGGGAACGCGATAAAGCTGCTGAACCGTGCGGTTTTGAGACTGTCGGAAATGGGCGGCAGACTTTCCAGCATCGACGGGGGGAACATGCGCAATGCCATTCCCCGGGAATGCGGCGCGTTGATGTACCTTCCAGACGGCACGCTGGAGAAGGCAGAAGCGCTGGTCGCCACCCTTGACGCCACTTTCCGGGAGGAACTGGCATGTATCGATCCCGAGGTGGCCTTGATCATCAGCCGGCAGGATGTCCCAGGTGAGGGGACGGTCCTGGACCACACGCTCCAGAACCGGATCTGCAAGGCCATCGCGGCGCTCCCAAGCGGCGTGCAGCATATGAGCGCCGACATCCTCGGACTCGTCGAGACCTCCACCAACGTCTCGGTGATCAACACCACGGAGACCGGCATTGAGCTGGTCACCAGCCAGCGCAGTTCCAGCCCCTCCCGCCTCGATGAGGTGGTCGAGACGGTCCGGGCCATCCTGGAACTCTCCGGTGCGAGCGTCGAGGTGAGCGAAGGGTATCCCGGGTGGAAGCCGAACCTCGCCTCACCGATCCTGAACCTGGCCATCCAGTGCTACCGGAAGCTCTACGGGAAGGATCCCGAGGTGAAGGCGATCCACGCTGGGCTGGAGTGTGGCATCATCGGCGAGCGGATCCCGGGGATGGACATGATTTCCTTCGGGCCGACGATGGAAGGTGTGCACTCGCCTGACGAGAAGGTTTACATCGACAGTGTCGGCAATTACTGGGATTTCGTGCTGGCGGTATTGAAGTCGGCTGAGTGATTTGGCTTAAAGAGCAGGGCGGTGGCAGGGGAGGAGGTGCCGGGGCTGAGGCTTGCGGCGCCTCTTCTTGTTTAAGCATCCTCCCGCACTTCGCAGACAAACCGTATCACCAAGGGGACGATGGCATTGGTACCGGCTATCATCACCCTCTGCGTCATCTCGCTGCACTTCTGCCCGATCTGACACTCCAGCGAGATGTCGTGGCGGCCGGCGCTGCAATCGAACACTCGCAGCGTCTCACCGGTTTTGTTCTCTCCAAGGTAACGTCCGTCCAGTGAAACTTTCCCCCTGCGTAGGCAGGAAACGGTAAAGAACTCCATTTGCTCCCCCTGGCGTGGCCCTGGCTTAGAAAAAACTAAGAGTCTAGTATCGCCGGTTGGGGGAAGACTGCAAGGGGAAACTGCGGCTGAATGGGAGGGCCTGGGAAGAATGGGAAGAATGGGAAGGCAAGGGGGCTAGCTGTTCCTTTTAGCGGACTTCGACCTGCAACCCCTCTCCTGGGGCTGAACGGTAGATAAAGGTCACTTCTGTCTCTGCCTCTGCCCACGGCTTTTTACGATAATCCCTCAAGAAGCGCCTTCGATAGTAACGCACTCGCTCCCCGGGTTTCGCCGACACCAGACCGACGGGGGCTCCCTTCTCGGGTTTCTCCACATTTGCAGCAAAGAAACCAGGGATGTTGCCTCCGGGATAGCCGGTCAAACAGTAATCAAAGGAAAGGGCATCGCGCAACGATTCCAGTTTTTCTCCGCTCAGGCGGGCGGCGGCGAAGCCCCAAAGGGCTCCGAATAGCCCGGACAATGACACGTTGGCCGCTACTCCTTCTGCTTCAAAATGGTCTGCCGCTGCAGCAAACAGGTGCGACATGGCGAGACCTGAACTCAGTTCGCCAAGGGTGACGGCAAACCTGCCGCTGTTGTAAAGCTGATCGAGGAGACGGCTGATACCCTCGATGTGACGTATCTCCGGAAAGCTCAGCCAGGGGGTGTGCAGTATCTTGTACGGGGCTGCCTCCGAATAGGCATACGCTTCCTTGCGGGCTATGCCTCGCATCTGCGTGCCTTTGAGTACCTTGAGCGGCTCTACCTGTATGTGGTCGGCACCCAGTGCAAAAAGGCTTTCCACGGAATTGAGAAAACCATCGAAGGTCTCGCCGGGGAGTCCGGCAACCAGGTCGAGATGGATGGTGACGGCGGTTCTCTCCTTCAGAGCAGCTATGTTGTCGTACAGCTTCGCCAGGCTGGAGTTCCGCTCCACCTTGGCAAGTGTCTCCTCGCCTCCCGACTGCACTCCGATCTCGAAACGAAACAGACCGGCGGGGACTCCCGCAAGAAGGGCTATGTTCTCGTCCGTGATCAACTCGGCGGCAATCTCGAAATGGAACTTGCTGCCACGGTTGTGGTCGAGGATGAACCGCCAGATCTCGTTGGCTCTCCTGGCGTCATAGTTGAAGGTCCGGTCCGCAAGTTTTACGGTCTGAACCCCGCTCTCCATCAGCACCTGCAGGTCGCGCTTGATGCGGTCCATGGAAAAGGATCGTACGCCGCTACCGATGGAGGACATGCAGAAGGCGCAGGAGAACGGGCAGCCGCGCGAAGTCTCGTAATACACCAGCGGCTTGGCGAGGTCCACCAGTCCGGCTGCAAACGGTGACGGAATGCCGTCCAGTTCGGCAATCGCTGCACGCTCGGGATTGGCTACGATCTCCTCGCCTTCACGGTAGGTGATGCCGGCAATGTCGTGCAAGGGGACGCCCGCGGCTATGGACTGCAGCAACTGACGGCAGGTTTCCTCGCCTTCGCCACGGACTATGCAGTCGATGGCGCTGTTGCGTACCATCATGTCGAAGGTGCCGTAGGATACTTCCGGGCCGCCGAGCACGATGAGGGTGCCGGGCGCGAGTTGCTTCAGGTCGCAAGCAAGCTTCAAGGTGAATTCGGTATTCCAGATGTAGCACGAGAAGAGGACCACGTCGGCCTGCTCTGCGTAGAGCCGCGACAGAAGCTGATCCTGGTGCTCGTTCACGGTCATCTCCACTATCCTGAAGTCGAGGCCCGGCAAGGTCGAGCACGCGGAGGCGAGATAGGGAAGGGCCAAAGAGGCGTGAACGTATTTGGCGTGCAGTGTGGAGAGCAGGATCTTCATGGGCGGGATTGTAGCGGATTAGCAGGGCTGTTGCCAGCAAAATGGTGGTCAGCTCAGCGCGGGGACGGCTGCCGGACTGGGGAGAACCTGGGAAGAATGGGAAGAATGGGAAGAATGGGAAGAATGGGAAGGCGGAGGGGAGGCCGGGACTCGGGCGTCGACTGGTAACCTGGTCCGCCGGTCAGCGTGCTTGCCGGGACGGGCGTTTTTTGCTACTGTAGACGGCTGCCAACAGGCAAACCTGCCCGCCGTAGCCTGAAAGCCGAAGGTGGATCGCGGCAGGAATGCCGCTCCTACATGTCTAGTGCGGGTCCTCTGACCTCTTATAGGAAGTGAAATGAAAACGAGAAAATTACCCAAACTCCTCTACGCCGACAGCCAGGGGAACATATTCGACCACCCCTACCTCACCATGGCGGGGATGAGCGGTGACGAGGCTGTTCTTCCGGAATCGGTGGAACTGATCCCGCTTCCCGAAGACAGCCGGCTCTTTACCATTCCGGATACGCCACCTCTCGCGTGGGACGAACGCCAAGGGAGCTTCGTCACGGTCAGCCGTGTCAAGGAGGGGAGGCGCAGCATCGCCGTGCAGGCTGTTTCCGCCTTCATGGCTCCCGGATACATGCGTACGCTCCTTCCCGCCTGCGATTACAGCAAGAAAAAAGTGCACCTGCCGCTTTGGTCGTACACCGCGGTCGGCTGGGACGAGGAGAGGGAGTGTTTCGTCGTGGCCGCGACGCGCGTGGATGACAACGAGAACTGGTTGCCGAAGAACTACGACGACAGGAAGCTGGACCCGCTGGTGCGGCGCATGGTGGCTGACTTCCCCGAAAACAGGCTCATCGAGCAACTGTCGCGCTGCGCCGTGGACTACCACTGCTTCGCGGCGAAGAACCTTTTCTTCCGCAGGTGGGAGGCGCCGATCCCTACCTCGCCTGTCTGCAACTCCCGCTGCCTCGGCTGCATCAGCCTTCAGCCGTCGGACTGCTGCCCGTCGAATCACGAGCGGATACCTTTCGTCCCGACGCCGGAGGAGATCGTAGAGTTGATGCTGCCGCACCTGCTGGAGGCTCCCGATCCTATCGTCTCTTACGGGCAGGGATGCGAGGGGGATCCGATCATGCAGGCGGACACGGTTGCCGAGGCGACCAGGAGGCTCAAGGCGGGAAGCTCGCGGGGAACGGTGAACTTCAACTCGAACGGCTCGATGCCGGAGCGGGTCAGGATGCTGTGCGATGCCGGGATGGACTCGATGCGGTTCTCCATGAACTCGGTGCAGGAAGGGTTCTACAACGCCTACTATCGCCCCAAGGGATACCGGTTCGCCGACGTGGTCGAGTCGGTTAAGGCCGCCAAACAGAAGGGGCTCTTCACCATGATCAACTACCTGGTCTCGCCGGGAGTCACCGACAGCCCCGCCGAGGTGGAGGCGCTGCTCCGCTTCATCGAGGAGACCGGCGTGGACATGCTGCAGATGCGGAACCTCTCCATCGACCCGGATTTCTACAACCAGAGGATGGGGGTGCATGGGAAGGGAATCGGCATGTATCGGTTGCTGGAGCAGGTGAAGAAGGCTTTCCCGAGGATCCAGTACGGCTACTTCAACCGGACCCGCGAGAGGTTTTATCCCAGTGGGTTTGAGACGGGGTGGCCTGTTAAAAGCTGATAGCTGTGGGAATTATGGGAATTATGGGAATTATGGGAGATATGGGAGCTATGGGAACCCCTAGCCCCTAGCCTCCAGTCCCCAGCCCCCGTTTTTTGCCCCTGTCTATTTCAACAGCGGCTCCAGTTTTTTCAAATCGAAGCCTTCGATGATCCTGCCGTAGATCATGAAGGTCGGGGTCGCGTTCATCTTGTTGGCCTTCGCTATCTCCTCATGCTCTCGCTGCAGCTTCACTCCTTCGGCGGTTATGTCCCCCAGCTTCTTCTTGTCAAAGCTGTCGCTGCTGGCTTCGTGGTACGCCTTGGCCTTGTCCTTCGAGGAGAGTATGTACTGCACCTTTCCTTTTGAGGCGGGATGGCTTTTCAGCGGAATGAAGAATATGTAGCGGGTAAGATCGGTCCTCTTCTGAAGGTACGCCTCCGCCTTCCGACAGAAGGGACAGTCGGGATCGGTGAACTCTATAACCATTGTCTTGCCGTTCCCTATCTTGACCGCCTTCGTCAGATCGAGTGTGTCCTGTGCCGCAACGGCTGGCGCCACCGCTAACAGCAGCAGCAATACGACGGCCAGCCTCATCAGGCTCCTCGGCCCGGTGAAGTTCTTGTCACTCATAGGACTCCCTTATGCTGAAACCGGCGAACTCGCCGGTGTACTCTCCGCGCTTCTCGATCAACTCGTCAACCCTGGCATGGTCGGGCCCCATACGGCACCACTGCACCACGGCCTGTACATCGCTTTCCTCGCCTTCAATACAGGCCTCGACGGAACCGTCCGCCAGGTTCCTGACCCAACCGGTCACCTGGTGCCGCACTGCGGTACGCACCGTGTGGTAGCGGAAGGCCACTCCCTGCACTCTCCCACGTACGATCACCGTCGCCCTGGCTTTCACCGCTCACCCAGCTCCTTCGAACGCGCCACGCAGACATCCACGGCGTTCATCGCGGCGGCACGGAAACCGTCGCGGTCGAGGGAGTGCATGGCGGCGATGGTGGTCCCGCCGGGGGAGGCTACGTTACTCTTCAAAACCGCCGGGTGGTCGCGGGTCTCCAGAAGCAGCTTCGCGGTGCCGTAGACGGTCTGCGCCGCAAGGGCGGTCGCGACGTCCCTGGTCAGGCCATGTTTCACTCCGGCGTCGCTCAATGCCTCGATGAAGGTGAGCACGTAGGCGGGGCCGCTCCCCGAAACGCCGGTGACGGCATCGAGCAGCTTCTCGTCCACTACGCAGGTCGTCCCGACCAGATCGAAGATCCTGCGCGTCAGCACCAGGTCGTCTTCGCTTGCGTTGTAGCCGCGCGATACTGCCGAGGCTCCTGCGAGTACCAGCGCGGGGGTGTTCGGCATGACCCGCACCACGCGGGCGTCGGAGCCAAGCATCCCCTCGATGGCCGCACTCTTGACGCCTGCCATGATAGAGATGAAGAGCTTGTTTTTCGAGGCGCTCCCTAGGCCGCCGAGGACCTGGGAGGCTATCTGCGGCTTCACCGCCAGGATGATCGTGTCGCTCATGCTGCAAAGATGGACGTTGTCGCTCAGAACCTGGACGCCGTAGCGCTCCGCCAGCAGGTTCCGGCGCTGTTCCGACGGCTCGGACACTGCCAGTTCCGCAGCCGGGACCCCTCCGGCTAGAAGACCCTTGATGATCGCCTCCGCCATATTCCCGCCGCCGATGAATCCTGTTCTCTTGTCCATGCCGTTTCGCCTCCCTGTCCTTGCATTTTGTTTAAGATAGGTAATCAATCCGGCTGCAAATGTCAATAGAATTGATCTGTACTAATGTGCAAAACTCTACTCTCAGGGGGGTGTTGTGACAGCTGCTTTATCAGGTAGACTGGATCACTGGAGGTGGGCCGTGTTCAAGGGGATTACAGGCAATGTGTTCATACTGGGACTGGTCAGCTTCTTTACCGATGTCTCAAGTGAGATGATCTATCCGCTGCTCCCCATGTTCCTCACCACGCTTCTGGGTGCCGGACCTGCTTTCCTCGGCGTGATCGAGGGGGTGGCCGAGTCCACCGCGTCGCTTCTCAAACTGCTGTCCGGCATAGTATCGGACCGGGTGCGGCGGCGCAAGCGCCTGGTGCTGGCGGGATACTCCATCTCGGCCCTGATGCGCCCGCTGATCGGCAGCGCCGGCTCTCCCCTTGCCGTCTTGCTGATCCGCACCGGCGACCGGGTGGGGAAGGGTATCCGCACCTCGCCTCGCGACGCCCTCATCGCCGATTCGGTCGACCCCTCCCTGCGCGGCAAGGCGTACGGCTTCCACCGCTCCATGGACCACGCGGGCGCCCTGGTGGGGCCGCTGATCGCAACCGTTCTCCTCGCCTACTTCGTCAACGATATAAGGAGCGTCTTCTGGCTCGCCGCAGTGCCGGGGGCGATCGCCGTGCTGCTGATCGTCTGGAAGGTGAGGGAGGCGGAGCGGGCGCCCGTGCCGAAACAGCAGATACAGCTGGCACTGCTCCCGGCAGGGCCGCTGCGCAGATACCTGCTGATACTGTTCCTTTTCACCCTGGGCAACTCCTCCGACGCCTTCCTGCTCCTGAAGGCGGGGACGCTCGGCGTCCCTGCCTTCAGGCTCCCGCTCCTTTGGGCCTTCTTACACCTGGTCAAGATGCTTTCCAGCATGCCGTTTGGCGCGCTCTCCGACCGCATCGGCAGAAGGTCCGTGATCGTCGCGGGGTGGGGCGTCTATTGCCTCTCCTACCTGGGCTTCGGCTTCGCCGCGAGCGAATGGCAGATCTGGCTCCTCTTCGCCCTTTACGGACTGTTCTTCGGGCTGACCGAGGGGGTGGAGAAGGCGTTTCTGGCGGACATGGCTCAACCGGCAGTGCGGGGAGCCGCCTTTGGCTGGTACAACTTCGCCGTAGGCTCCGGCGCGCTCCCGGCGAGCATCGTGTTCGGGGTGATCTGGCAGCATTTCGGCGGCGTCGCCCCCTTTCTCTTCGGCGCCCTCCTCTCGGCCCTCGCTGCGATCCTGCTTCTGGTGGTGGTACCCCCCTTCGCAGCTCCCGGGCAGCAGTGATCTTGATCTATCCCCGTCCTTTTCCCGTCCCTGCTTCCCGCCTATTTCCGCATGGTTTGCTCGGAAAACCCCCGTCGCTGCCGTAATTGCAGCATCAGCCGCGATGTTTGCTGAACCCGATATATGTTAACAGTATTTAATCAGATCCGCAACTTGATGTAATTCCAGAGCATCTGGCATAACCCCGCCGTCTGTCTTGGGCAACTTTCCCCCGCACTGTTATTTTTCCCTAAAGTCTTAGGTCACATAGCCGAAGTACAGCACATGTTCCGTGAGAAAAATGACTTATGTCAAAAAAACTGCGTCGCGGTGTCAAAAAAACCCCCATTTCTTGACAGTGATGAAAACTGTGTTAAATGAAATAGGCAGTAAAACAAAGCCTTATGTCATTGGTAATGATTTTGCACTCACAGAGCGTTGTTGCACAATCTCTCAAACTCAATGATGGAAGGAATTGGTTTGGAACGAATCCTCTCCCATATCTCACTTGAGAATGCAACCCCAGCGATTCCCTCGCTATTGCATCGCACACCTTCTCCGAATCTTGCGGAGACAGTCCATCCCTTTCAGGACGATCTTGTAGCTCATTCCACACACCGACAGGTCTTCACCGGCATCTATGCCCCGCTGCGTCGGCACGTGTTTTTTTATTGATTTGGCACCATGCGCCGGCACTGAACGCTGGACGCAGCGCCGCCGTGACTAGATCGCGATGAATACTCGCCTGGCTACACACGATAACAAGGCAGGTGCAGGCCGAGCCACAACGGCAGGGGCTGCGCGCGCCCGCTTACTAAATTCGAGAAATCAGGAGGGTTTGCATGTGCAGGTACGCGATACCAACTTTTCGCCTTTCCATGACCACCTACGGGACAGGAGAGCCCCTATGAAAAAAGTCTTCAGCCGCGTTTTACCAGCCCTATTCCTGGCGGCCCTGCCTGCCGCCGCCCATGCAGGGGGATCGTTCGATTCGACCACCATACTGCGTATCGAGCAGGATTCGCGTAACGGCTACGAGAGCAAGAGGTTCGTCCCCCTGACGCAGTTTCTCGGTGCGGACTTCGACAAGCTCGGGGACGGTAACCTCTCTCTCCACCTCCACGGCTGGCTGCGAGCCAACCTCGTGGACGGAAGCTCCCGCATCGGCAACGACGACGACAAACTCGACGGTAACCTCACCTACGGCTACCTCCAGTACCGCTTCAATAACGCCAACGCCAGGGTCCGCGCCGGCCGTTTCTTCGTGACGGAGGGGATCGTCAACGAGCAGGTAGACGGCGTCAGCGCCCGCACCGACCTCCCCTACGGGTTCGGCATCTCGACCTTCGGCGGCGCCACGGTCCACACGGCGACCCCGCCGGGCCAGCCCAACGACGGCAAAGGGGACGGCATCTTCGGCGGGCGGTTCAGCTACCGCAAGGGGGGGCTCCTCGAAGCCGGGCTCTCCGGGATCTACGAGAGTTCTGCGCCTGCCCGCGGCACCCTCCCGACCGGCGTCCTCTCCGGGAACTTCGGCAGCCACAGGCTCGTTGGCGGCGATTTCTGGATCAGCCCGCTCAGCATGGTGCAGCTCTCCGGCCGCGCGAGCTACAACACGGAGACCAGCAAGCTCGCCGAACAGAGCTACCTCATGCAGGTGACGCCGGGGAAGGATCTCCTGCTGTCGGCAACCTTCGACCAGTACAACGACCGCGACTACTTCTTCTCCTCCATCCTCTTCTCCGACATGCTCAAGAAGGATGGGCAGCAATCGCGCGCGGCAGGCGCAAGCGCCACCTACAGCACCGCCAAGTACGGCGATGTCAGCGCCGACTACAAGCATTACAGCCGAGACGCCGGCAAGGGTGACCGCTTCGGCGGCGACTGGCGCGGGACCTTCCAGGACAAGTCGCTTCGCACGGGCCTTGGGTACCACTACCTCCGCACCACCCCCGATTTCGCCATCCTTCCCAGCGCCTCGGGGTCGTTCCACGAGATCCGCTGCTACGCGCTGCACGACACCAAGGGGTACTTCGCCTCGGTCGACCTGATCGACTACGTCTTCAAGGAGCCGGTGCAGGGAAAAGACTACGCCTGGGAGGCGCTGGCGGCGCTTGGTTACCACCTCACTGCGGACCTCTCGCTGTCCGGGGACCTGAGCTACGGGAAGAACCCGCAGTATGACAACGAGGTGAAAGGGTTGCTCCGTCTCACCTACAACACGACGAACAGCGGAAAAGGAGCCACGAAATGAGACTCTCCCACCAGATATTGACCACGCTGACGCTGGCGGGGCTCCTCGCCCTGAGCGCCTGCGCACAGTTGAAGGCGCTCCCGAACCTCCCCGCTACCCACCCGGAAGCAGTCGCCAACGGGCCGGTCAGCTGCGCGGAGTGCCACGAGGACCAGCAAAGCGGCACCATGAAGCCTTTCAAGGCGTTCAACCACACCCGGGTCTTCGTCCAGAACCACCGCTTCTACGCCGCCTCCGACGACGCGCTCTGTGCGAGCTGCCACAAGTTCTCCTTCTGCGCCGACTGCCATACCAACAAGGGGGCCATGAAGCCCGCAACCTTGAACGGCGACAGGCCCGACAGGATGATGCCGCATCGGGGCGATTACCTCACGCTGCACAAGATCGAAGGGAAACTTGATCCGGCCAGCTGCTACCGCTGCCACGGCAGAACCAACAACGAGCGGTGCGTCGCCTGCCACCGATAGGAGAGGATATGCGTACTACAAAGTGGATGAAGATGATTTCGATCCCTCTGGCGCTTGCCGCGCTCTCCGCCTGCAGTGACGGCAACGGCTCCGCCAACGTCGCCATCGACGGTGCGGGGAAGCACGTCGTCGCCCTCCAGTACACCAACTGGATACAGCAGCACTGGGTCGAGTACAAAAACGCCAACGGCGGCAGCTCCGAGATCTCCCCCAGCACCGGCTGCTCCGAGTGCCACGGCGCGGACCTCTCCGGCGGGAGCGCCAAGGTGAGCTGCTTCAGCGCCACCTTCACGGACCGGGACGGCAAGACGCTCTCCTGCCACCCTAACCTGACGCTCGGGCATGCCAACGCCTGGATCGATCCGACCAACGCCGGCTTCCACGGCAGGGCGACCTTCAACGGCAAGGCCGTCAAGGGGAGCAGCACCCTCGCTACCGACTGCGGCCTCTGCCATGCCACCGCCCTGGGAGGGGTATCCACCGGCTCGGCACCCTCCTGCCTGACCACCGATCCGTCCTACGGCATCAAGTGCCACTCCTCGAGCCCCGCGGCCGCCTCGACCGGCTGCAGCTCGTGCCACGGTCTCCCCCCGAGCGGCACCCTGGAGCCGGACCGTCCCGGCGCACATGCAGCGCATGTCGCCCTCGGCATCGGGTGCAAGGGCTGCCACAGAAACGGCGGGACCGGAACGGACAAGCACGCCGCCGGCAACGGGCTGGCGTACCTGAACCTTTCCACCGGCTACAAGGCCCAGAGCGGCACCTTCGCCTATGCCGGCGGTAAATGCTCGGCCGTAGCCTGCCACGGCGGAGTCGAGACCCCCAACTGGAGGACCGGCGAGACCATCGACGTGGCCCTGGAGTGCACGAGCTGCCACGCCGCCGCCAACAACGTCCTGCCGCAGTACAACAGCTACGGTTCGGGCCAGCACAACTTCCACGTGGACGACGCCAGCGGGCCGAGGCTTGCCTGCACCAGCTGCCACGGCGCGAGCCTTCTCACCGGCCACTTCTCCGGGCTCGCCACCCCGACCTTCGAGGGCGACGCGTCGGCCACGCTGCTCCCGGCCGTGAACTACGTCCCAGGGACGGGGGGGTGCACCGCATCGTGCCATTCGTTCGACCCGAGCTACTACCGCTGGAACCCGTAGCTCTTTACCTGCAACCGCGTAAGCGACCAACGCCCTTGAGGAAGAAACGATGAGAAACAGCGTAGTTGCCATACTGCTCGCCGCCTTGCTGCTCCTTCCGGGATGCGGCGGCGGAGGCGGCGCGGGGACCCCCACAGCGGACACGGTTTCCGGCGTGGCCGCGGCGGGGCTCGTGATAACCGGCAACGTCTACCTCAAGGACTCCGCGGCGACGCCGAGGGAACTCGTGAAGGCGACCGCCGACGGCGCCTTCTCCTTCGACGTGACCGGCCTTACCAAGCCGTTCATGCTGAAGGTGGTCGGCTCGGCGAACGGGACCGCCTACACCCTTTACTCCGTCGCCACCGACAAGGGGAGCGCCAACATCAACCCGATGTCCAACCTGGTGGTCGCCACCGCGGCCGCCGGGGCCGACCTCTCGGGGATCTACGCCGCCCCGGCCCAGTCGGGGCTCCCGGGGATCGCGAGCGCCCTGGGGCAGTCGCTCCTCGACGTGCAGGCGACGCTGAAGCCGATGCTGCAGAAGTACGGCGTGACGACCGTCGACCCGATCGGGGGGAGCTACAAGGCGGACGGCACCGGGCTCGACCACATGCTCGACCTGGTCAGCATCGAGGTCTCTCCCTCCGGCAGCGTCACCATCACCGACAGCGGGAGCGCCCCGATCACCAAGGACCTGGCGACCGGCTTCGCCACGCACTCAGTCTCCGGGACCGTCACGCTCGACGGCGTCCCCTTCGCCGGGGTCACGGTGACCGTGGCGCAGGAGAGCGTCGTCTACGGGAGCGCGGTGAGCGGCGCCGACGGGAGCTACCTGGTCGACAACGTGGCGCAGGGATCCTACACGGTCACCCCCGTGAAGAGCGGCTACAGCTTCGACCGGGCGAGCAGCACGGCGGTGGTCGCCACGGCGGATTGCCAGATCCCGGTCTTCATCTCCTCCAGGCCCTTCACCATTTCCGGCACCGTGTCGAGTTCCAACGGCCGCGGGGTCGCCGGGGTGACCGTCTCGGCCCAGCGCGAGGGGACGGCCACGGTGGTGCAGGGGATCACCGACGGCAGCGGAAGGTATGTCATCGCCGGGCTCCCCAACGGCAATTACACCGTCACCCCCTCCCGCACCGACGTGGCCAATTCGAGCCAGGTGGTGTTCGACGCGGCAGCCAAGGGGGCGACCATCGGCGACGCGGGGAACTGGGCCAAGCTCGATTTCGCGGCCGATCTGGCGACCTTCACCCTGTCCGGGAACGTGCTGACCCTCTCCGGGGGGAGCGCCATGCCGGGCGTCCTGGTCACCCTTTACACCAAGACCAACAGCGGCGTTCTGCTCACCACGAGCGACGCCACTTTCAACACGTCGACCGATGCCAGCGGCAACTACTCCTTCAGCGGCATCCCGAGCGGCTATTACGCGCTCAAGCTGACCCGGAGCGGGTACGGCTTCGCGCTGCAGGAGGCATACGCCACCCACGGGGTCACCGACGACAACTTCAGCATCGACGGGGCGAGCCTGACGCTGGGGTTCACCGGCAGGCCGGTCAGCGACGCGAACGGCGGCATCACGCTTCCCTAGCTCTAGCGTGGCCGCGCCGGCACGAATTTGTGAACGATCAAACGGATTAACTTATAAGCACAAGGAGGAGTTCGGTATGTCGGTAAACTGGAAGAGGTTCTCGTTTGGAGCGTTTCTGCTCGCCTCTCTGTCGCTGCTCCTTTTCGGGTGCGGCGACTATAGCGGCTCACAGACAGCGCAAAAATCCATTTCCGGCGTCGTGTCCGGCCCGGACGGCATCGCGCTGGAGGATGCCAAGGTGACCGCTTACGCGATCGGCGGCAACGGCGCGACGTCGAGCGTTCCCCTGAGCTCCCCGGCAAGCGTCCAGAGCGACAACAAGGGACGCTACCGGCTCCTCATTCCGGCCGACTACGACGGCTCGGTGATGATCGTGGCGACCAAGTCCGCCTCCGTCGGGGCGAGGCTCGCCAAGCTGCTGCACCTGGGCGGCTCCAGCGACGTCAGCTTCAGGGCCGCCATACCCCGGCACCTGGTGGTGCAGCCGACCATCCCGCCGGCCATGGTCAGCTTCGCGACCAACCTGGTCGTGCAGTACATGGCGTCCAACAACGCGGGTGTCTTCTCGCCTGACAACATCCAGAGGGCGAGCCTGGTGCTCGAGGCCTTCTTCGGGTTCAACTTCACCCAGACCCCGCCCCCCTCGAGCCCGACCGACGCCAACACGTCGCAGCCGCAACAGGACCTGCTCGTTTCCATCCAGGCTATCAACTCCTTCACCCTGGGAAGCGATGCCGCGGTCGCGGCCGTGGTCACCGCCCTGACCGAGGCAGGCGGCATCGGGACCGTCGCCGACGACATCAAGACCGGCATCGCCCAAGCGATCATCGAGCTGAAGGCGCAGGGGATAATCCCGGCTGAGTACCTCCCGAGCGCCTCCATCAACACGGCCATCTCCAACGCGCAGTTCGCCACGATCGCAACACCGGATCTCTCCGACACCACGGCTCCCGCAGCGCCGACCTCCCTCGCCGTCTCCGGCAGCAGCGCCAAGAGCGTGAACCTTGGCTGGACCCTCTCCACCAGCCCGGACGTGGCCGGGTACCTCCTGTACCGCACGGACGCCACCGGCGCCCGGGCGTGCATCGGCGCGGTCGCCCCCGACGTCGCCACCTTCAGCGACTTCTACGCGGCCCCCGGAGCGACCTACAGCTACGTCGTGGTCGCCTACGACAACAGCCGCAACCTTTCCGATGCCAGTCTCGTCGTGACGGTCACCACCACGACCGCCGCGGACATCCTCCCCCCGACCGCACCTGCCGGGCTCATCTGCAAAGGGTTCGACTACGGCCAGGTCAACCTGCAGTGGCTCCCCTCCAGCAAGACCAGGATCGACGGGAGCGTGATCCCGGCCACCAGGTACAACGTGTACCGCGACGGCGAGTTCGTGGCCTTCAGCACCGACACCTACTTCATCGATGTCACGGTCAGCCCGAGCACGAGCTACACCTACTTCGTCAAGGCGCTCGACGCCGACGGGAACCTCTCCGCCGCCTCGCCGACCGTGACCGTTCACACCGGCAACGCCCCGGCGGCGGTCCTGCCCCAGGCACCGACCGGCGTGGCCGTGACGCTGGCCAGCCTCAACTACAACAACACCCCGCTCACCTGGACCGCGTCGACCACCGCCTCGACCCAGCCGGTGACCTACAACATCTATCGCGACGGCGTCATCATCGCGACCGGGATCATCCCCACCAGCTACAACGACGACAGCGTCACCCCGAACTCCTCCTACGTCTACACGGTCACCGCCGTCTCGACCGAGGTGGAATCGCTGCCGACCACCGGCCTCACCGTCATCATCCCGGCCAACCCGGACCTCCCCGACACCGCCGCTCCCTCCGTGCCGACGAATCTCGCGGCGATCTCGGTGGCCAGCAACTCGGTGGCCCTTGCCTGGGCCCCCTCGACCAAGTCGAGCGGCGACCAGGTGGTGGCAGGCTACGACATCCTGCGCGGCGACGCCTTCGGCGACAACTTCGTGAAGGTCGGGACCGCAACCCTTCCCTCCTTCATCGACACCAACAACGTGGTCGAGTCGACGAGCTACACCTACCGGGTCAGGTCCTTCAGCAGCGCAGGGATACGTTCCGCCGAGGGGCTCACCATCAGCGTCGCCACCACGGCGAAGATCGACCTGACCGACACCACGGCGCCGAGCGCGCCGGCCGGACTCGGCTCATCGTCCGCCACTGCGACCTCGGTCAGCCTCACCTGGTCCGCCTCGACCGAGACCGACCTGGGCGGCTACCTGGTGTTGCGCGACGGCGCGCAGATCGCCGACGTCCGCACGCTGATCGGCTTCGTCGACACCACCGTGGCGGCCGGCACCAGCTACGTCTACACCGTCAAGGCCTACGACAACTCGGGGAACCTCTCCGCGGCCGGAAGCGCCTTCCCGGTCACGACGCCCGCCGCGATCCCGAACAGCTACACCATCTCCGGCAAGGTGACGGTGAACGGGGTGGGAATCTCCGGCGTCAACCTCTCCAACGGCCTGACCACCGCGGTCAGCGACGTGAACGGTAACTACTTCTTCAGCGCGCTGCCGGCGGGAACCTACACCATCACCCCGGTGGCGACCTCCTTCATCCAGTTCGCCCCGGTGCAAAGGAGCGTGACCATCAGCTCCAGCGTCAACGGTCAGGACTTCGCGGCAACCATCACCGGCGTCCTTACCGGCGGGGTCTCCTACCCGAGCGGCACCATCGTGGGGGGGATCAGCGTCCCTGCCGGCGCCGTCATCGGCGGCGTGACCTACCCGGCCGGCACCGTGGTCGGCGGGATAACCATCAGCAGCGGCACCATCGTCGGCGGCGTCTTCTACCCGACCGGGACCGTGATCGGCGGCGTCACCTACGCCAGCGGCGTGGTGATCGGCGGCGTGGCCTACCCGGCCGGCACCGTGGTGGGCGGGGTCGCCTACCCTGCCGGCACGGTGAGCGGCACGACCAGCTACCCCAACGGAACCGTGTCCGGAGCCATCGCCTACCCGTCCGGCGTGGTCTCGGGGCTGATCGAGATCCGTCCCTACGTCATCTACGGCCGCGTGACGGACAGTTCATCGGGGCTGGGACTGGCAGGCGCGCTGGTCTCCACCGGCAGCTACCAGGCGGAGACCGGCCCCTACGGGTATTACACGCTGTACGTGCCGGATGGGACCTACACGGTCGGCGCAACGCTCTCGGGCTACACGCCCGGAAGCGTCGCGGGCCAATCGCTCAACGCGAGCCAGCAGACGGTTTCGTTGGACTTCGTCCTCGTTGCCGCACCATAGCAGTTTCATATGCCGGGAAAGCCCGCGCCTTTCCCGGGACCGTAGCCGAAAAGACGGCACGACAAGCGATGGGAACATCTAATCAATAACGAAGGAGGCATGTAATCGAGGGGGGATTAGCAATGCAGACGACAACCGGCAGTAACGAACTTCGGTTTTGCACCGAACAAAAAAACAAAGGAGAAAGCGACATGAGAAACCCTGGCATGAGTAAGCTGCACTACCTGCTGTATGCGCTGTTGATATTTGCATTGACAGGTTGCGGCGCAAGCAAGATGGGGAATCTGACCGGCGGCACCGGCAACGAACCTGGTTCGGTCGCGTCGAAACTGGTATGGAGCCAGAGCAAGACCACCGCCAAGACTGCGGCAGTGGTTGTCTCCCCTGCATCTGTCGCCAGCATCGAGGTAACCGTTACCGGTACCGCTGCTGCCGGCGGTCCCATCCCGCTCGTCAAGACCACCAGCACCACCACGACCGGGTTCACCGTAGGCGGCATCTACCCGGGCAAGGTGACGGTGGCCGTGAAGGCCCTTGACGCGAGCAGCGCCGTTCTCTACGAAGGGTATGCCATCGGCGTCACGGTCGACTCCGGCTCCACGACCGATATCACCGGCAAGCCGATCGTCATGTCCCCGCCGGTCGTGAAGGCCCAGGACACCCCCTGCATCGGGTGCCACGAGAGGACCCTCGACTCGACCGGGCAGAACCTGGTAGCCGAGTTCAAGCAGTCCGGTCACTATACCAACACCTCGTTCACCGACACCAAGTACCCGACCGCTCCGCTTGCCGGCTGCGCCGGTTGCCACGGCCCGTCCCACAACGACTTCGACCCGGCCGGAAGCGGCAGGTGCGCCGACTGCCACGTCCCGACCCTCACCAAAACCGGCGCCGACGGGCACCACCTGAACAAATACGTCGGTTCGGACACCACCGTCTGCGCCACCTGCCATAACCCCCATAACCCGCTCGGGCCGTTCGTCGGCGGCAGCTGCGTCAAGTGCCACGCCTTCCCGCAGGACAAGACCGCTCACGGCGACTACGTCGACGACAACAACGGCGTCCGCGTCATCACCACCGAGTTTGCCAAGTGGTCGCACCACGTAACCGGCGTGACCCTGAACGACGCCCACTGCGCCGCCTGCCACCTGGAAGGGAAGATCAGCAACGGCCAGGTCATCATCGACACCACCAAGCACATGGCCGACGCCAAGACCCACCTGCGCAACGGGGACACCGACGCCGACTACGCCTGGGATCCGGCCACCCCGGACCACTCCCTCATGGACAACTTCTGCCTGAGCTGCCACGATTCCAACGGCGCAACCTCCTCCATGAGCGCCCAGATCCAGGCATTCATCAACACGAACGGTCTTGCCGCAACCGGTAAAACCGCATCCGCAACCAACCCGTTCGGCGACACCATCTCCAACCGCTACGACAAGATGCAGCGTCCGGCCGTCGTCGACGCGAAAGGGCAGTTCGACCTGACCAACCCGTCGCATCACGCCGTCCTCGGGCAGAAGTACACCGGCCGCACCAGGACCGCAGGTGCGCGCCAGATCGCCAACGCGGCTGCCTTCGCAGCCAACTCCTCGGCAGGCCTGCCGGGCGCACGTACCACCATCTACGACTCCAGGGCCATCAGGACTAACTCCGCCACTGGCAACCCGGCTTACAACGTAAGCAAGTTCGAAGCGACCTACGAGACCCTCTCCCCGGCTCCGGGCACCACCGACAAGACCCTGGGTGACGACTCCGTCCTGCACTGCGGCGACTGCCACACCGTCGGCCAGTACCGTCAGGCAGACGTCGGCGTCCTGCCGAGGAACAACGCCGTCATCGGCGCACACGGCTCCAACAACGAGTACCTGCTCAGGAACAGCCTCGGCACCGACGAGCGCCACGTAGGCCAGACCTACTCCTCCGCTTCCGGCGTCAACTACTTCACCAACCCGACTACGCAGCCGTGGCTGGTATGCTTCAACTGCCACTCCTACCAGAACTACGGCTCCATCGGTAACGCCACCGGCGCAAACGGCACCAACCACGCCGGCGAGTACGCCAACTCCACCCGCTGCAACGGCCCGGTCAACACCATCAGCTTCATCGGGTATACCACCAGCGTGAACGACACGGAAGAGCCCTACGCCTTCCGCCTCGGCCTCGGCCAGAGGGACGGCATCACCACCGGCTCCACCAGCACCAACGATACCGACTTCTCCAACATCTTCGGTATCCAGTGCGCCAACTGCCACAACGCCGGCCCGAACAACCTGTTCGGCGGCATCCACGGGTCCAAGGTCAAGGTCTACACCGACGCCAACGGCGCGCAGCAGAAGGCTTACCGCTTCCTGCCGGGTCTGGGCAACACGATGTACGTACCGGGTAACGCCTCTGGCACTGCTGCCGGTGTCGGCTCCGTCTCCGACCTCAACTGGGAAGTGAAGTCCATCTCCACCAAGTACGATGCCGGCAAGACCGCAGTTATCGACAACGGCGGCTGCTACACCCTCGTTCCGGAGAGCGACGACGGGCTTAACCTGACCACCACCGCCTCGTACAGCAAGTCTCCTGCTTTCGAGCAGACTGTTGATCAGCCGGCAGCAGGTACCCACATCTTCGGTACCTGGGGTGGTTGCGACGACCACCGCGGCAACGCACACGGCAAGGCGTTCGCCAACACCGCCGCTCCGTATGACGGCGGCACCGTGCCTACCGGCGGCGCAGGCGTGGTCAGGAAGGCCCTGCGTCCGGTGTCCTACTAACCTCAACCGGGGAGGGGGCTATCCCCCCCTCTCCGCATCCCATGCCGCAACTTTCGGCCGGCGCCTTGGCGCCGGCCGTTTGCCGTGGCTGGCCACCCTTTCCCGATCCCGGGCAGAACCGGCAGAAGGAACACGATGCAGACACACCTCCACAGAATACGGCCGCTTGCCTGGTGCGCGATGCTCTCCATCCTGGTGCACCTCTGCCTCATCCTCTCGCTCAGGATGTTGGGGAGCTACGATTTCGGCGCGTCCGTCGGCAACCCGCTGGCCGTCATGGTTGATCTGGCGGCCGTTTCCGCAGCCGTGGGGGCGCAGGGTGCAACGGTCAAAAAGGCGGAGCCGCAGAAACCGGAACTCCGGACCGTGGCAGCTTCGCTGCCGGAAGACGGTTTTGAAAAGGGCGCCGCCGCAACCAGGGGCCGGGAAGAGGTGAGGCCCGCTCCGAAGCCGGAAGCCAAGCCCGCTGCGGAGCGGCTGCAGAGCGCCGCCGCCCCGGATGACGACATGGAAGAGCACAAGAGAGCGCCGCGCCGACATTCCGGTTTGAGGCGGCGCACACCGGTCGTGATTGATTCGCCCCCCGCCGTGCCGCGCCCGCTTCCCGCCGTGAAGCCCCACCGGGTCCTCGCGGCCGACGCGACTCCCACCATGCTCAACTCGGTGAGCGAGTCCCTCGCCTCCAGGTACGAAAAGCTCACCTATCTCATCAGCATGTACGGCATCCCCATCGGCCACGCGGAGCTTGAGTCGAAGAGCGAGATGGGGGTGACGGTGATATCCCTCAGGGTGAAGTCGAACGCGGTCATCTCCAGCTACTTCCCCGTGGACAACCTGGTCGAGACCAGGCACATCAACGGGATGTTCCTGGTCAGCAACGTCAAGCAGAACGAAGGCGACTTCAAGTGCGACCAGTCCTTCACCATCAACGCAGCCAAAAAGCGGGTCTCCTTTGTCGATTTCAGGAACTCCCGGACGCTCGACATGGACGTACCGAGCGGCGACGTGCTGGACACCCTTTCCGGGATCTACTACCTGAGAAACCGTCAGCTGGAGGTGGGGCGGACGGAGACCCTGCATATCTTCGACAGCGAAACCTACGCGGACGTGCCGGTCGAAATCCTGCGCAAGGAAGAGATGCGACTGCCGAACCTTGCCAAGGTCGACACGGTGGTGGTCCGGCCGCTGCAGACGACCCCCGGGATATTCAGGCGGACCGGCGACCTCCTGATCTGGATGACGGACGACGACAAGAAGGTTCCGGTGAAGATCGCGACCTCCATTCCCATCGGCCGGGTGACGGCCGAGCTGATCTCCGCGGAGTCCCAACCGCACATCGCCGCAAGCGACCCGCACATCGCCGCAAGCGACCCGCAGCAGGGGCGCTGACGCCATCGCCATCGGGGGGGGGCCTTTCTTCTCAACCCGTGCGGCAGGGCTGGAGATGACTAACTACGAGCATCTCATTGAGTTTTTTGCTACACTGTCGCGCATGGCAGTGACCCGTATCGCATTCCTGGCGCTTTTACTCTCGGCAACGCAATCGCACGCGGCCGCATTCGACACCCCTAAGCTCTCCGAACCGCTGGCCACGGCGCGCTTCTTCGACCCGGACCGGTTCCTCACCACGGCAGGGGTGAAGTACTTCCCGGCGCAGGACCTGACCCTGGAGCCGGAGTTGGGGGTCAGCTACCGCGGCCGGGATTGGGAACTCCACCGCGGCATCGAACAGTCGACCCACAGGTTGCAGGCCCAGGCGGGGGGGAGGCTCTCCGTCGCCGACACCGTTTACCTCTCCGCCGCGGCGAGGTTCCCCATGGTGACCGTCGAGAGTGTCGGGGAGTACGGCGGGGAGGAACTCGGCATCCGCCCGCAACGGCGCGCCCGCAACGCCTACGATTTCAACACCCCGTCTAAGAACCTGATGTCGTGGAGCGCCGAGTTCGGCCTGCGCCTCTCCAGGTACACCGACCTCACCCTGTACTACGACCAGACCCCCAGCACCGGGTGGTCCACCGGCTCGCTGCAGCAGGAGGAACGGGTCGGCACCAGGTTCATATTCAGGTTCAAGTGACAAGGAGGAGTCGTGAGTTACCTGCTTTCCATCGACCAGGGGACCACAAGCAGCAGGGCAACCCTCTTCACGCTGCACGGGGAGGCGCTCGCCACGGCGTCCAGGGGCCTGACCCAGCACTACCCGCAACCGGGATGGGTGGAACACGACCCGCAGGAGATCTGGGAGGGGCAACTCGCCTGCATAGAGGAGGTCCTCGCCGCAGGCGCGGCGCCACATTCGGCCATTGCCGGGATCGGGATCACCAACCAGCGGGAGACCACCCTGGTCTGGGAGCGGGGCACGGGAAAACCGCTGCACCGGGCCATCGTCTGGCAGGACCGGCGCACGGCGGAGCTGACCGGGAGGCTGAAGAGAGACGGCATGGAGCCGATGGTCCGGGAGCGGACCGGCCTGCTCCTCGACCCTTACTTCTCCGCGACCAAGCTTGCCTGGCTCCTGGAACACGTCGAGGGACTGCGGGAGCGGGGAGAGCGCGGGGAGATCTGCTTCGGCACCGTCGACTCCTGGCTCGTGTACCGGTTGAGCGGCGGGCGGCGCCACGTCACCGATCTCTCCAACGCCAGCCGGACCATGCTGTTCAACATCCGGACGCTGCAGTGGGACGACGAGCTCTTGCGGCTGTTCGGCATCCCGCGGGCCATGCTTCCCGAGGTCCTGCCGAGCGCTTCACCCTTTGCCACCACCTCCGCCTCCGTGATCGGGGTGGAGATACCGATCACCGGGGTGGCCGGAGACCAGCAGGCGGCGCTCTTCGGTCAGGGGTGCTTCGCGCCGGGGATGGCCAAGGCCACCTTCGGCACCGGGGCCTTCGTGGTGATGAACAGCGGCGCCGGCGCCGGGACCGGTGAGGGGGTGCTGACCACCATAGGGTGGCAGCTCCCGGGAGAGCCGGTGCAGTACGCGCTGGAGGGATCCATCTTCATCGCCGGCGCCGCCGTGCAGTGGCTGAAGGAGGGACTCGGGATCATCGGGAACTCCGGCGAGGTGGAGGCCCTGGCCGCAAGCGTCGCCGACACCGGGGGTGTCTACTTCGTGCCGGCCTTGTCGGGTCTCGGCACCCCGTACTGGGACCCCTACGCGAGGGGGGTCATCGCCGGCCTTACCAGGGGAAGCACCAAGGCGCACCTGGCCCGCGCCGCACTGGAGGCGATAGCGTTCCAGACCGTCGACGCCGTCCGCGCCATGGAGTCGGCGAGCGGCATCGAGTTGAGCGAACTGCGCGTGGACGGCGGGGCTGCCTCTAACGACCTGCTGCTGCAACTGCAGGCCGACCTCCTGGGGGCGCCGGTCCTGAGGCCCCGCTGCACTGAGACCACGTCGCTTGGGGCGGCTTTTCTGGCGGGGATCGGGGCGGGCGTACTCGACACCGACGCGATAACGAGGCAGTGGGCGCTCGACAGGCGCTTCGAGCCCGGGATGGAAGAGGGGCGCCGGGAGGAACTCTATCGCGGCTGGCGTAAGTGCGTGCAGCTTTCGCTTGGGTGGGACAAGAAGTAAAGCAAAAGCAGACCACAGGGAAGGCACGAGTCCCCTCCCCCGGAGGGGGAGGGTTAGGGAGGGGGAGCCGGCAGCATGTTGGAGTTCCCCCCTCCCGGCCTCCCCCCTCCGGGGGGAGGAGCAGTTGGTTACGACTTTTCTTTTCCGGAGGTATCGTGGCGGAGAGGGAAGCGCTGTTACGCGCTCTCAAAAGTGGCAAGACCTTCGATATGCTCGTGGTCGGGGGAGGGGCGACCGGCTGCGGCATCGCGCTCGACGCGGCCAGCCGGGGGCTCTCCGTGGCTCTTGCGGAAAAGAGCGACTTCGCCGCCGGAACCAGCGGCAGGAGCACCAAGCTTTTGCACGGCGGCGTCCGCTACCTGGAGGCGGCGGTCCTGCACCAGGACCTGGCCCAGTTCAACCTGGTGCTCGACGCGCTGCACGAGCGCGGCGTCCTGCTGAGAATCGCCCCCCACCTTTGCCACCGCCTCACCCTGGTCACCCCGCTCTACGGCCTCGTGGAACTCCCCTACGTCTGGGCCGGCCTCAAGCTCTACGACCTGCTGGCGGTGGGGGCGGGGCTCGGACAGAGCAGGTACCTCGGCCGGGACGAGGTGCTGCGGCGCTTCCCGATGATCCGGCAGGAAGGGCTCAAGGGGGGTGTCCTCTATTACGACGGGCAGTTCAACGACGCGCGCATGAACGTCGCGCTGGCGCTTACCGCGGTCAGGGAGGGGGCGGTCGCGGTCAACCACCTCGAAGTCGTGGAACTATTGAAGGAGGGGGGGAAGGTCGCGGGCGCACGGGTGCGGGAGCGTTTCAGCCAGGAGGTCTGGGAGATCCATGCCCGCTGCGTGGTCAACGCCTGCGGACCCGGCGCGGACCTGCTGCGCAGGGTGGACGACCCGAACGCCGCACCGCTTCTGCGGGTCAGCTCCGGCATCCACATAGTCCTTCCCGGGCGCTTCGCCCCGGCCGACGCGGGGCTGATGATACCGAAAACCGAGGACGGCAGGGTGCTCTTCATACTCCCCTGGCAGGGGGGGTGCCTGGTCGGCACCACCGACGAACCGGCCGAACCTTCCGATCACCCGGCTGCATCGGAAGAGGACGTCGAGTACCTGCTGCGGCACCTGGGACGCTACTTCAACCTCGGGGTGGAGAGAAGCGACATCAAGGCGAGCTGGGCGGGGCTGAGGCCGCTGGTGCACGATCCCTCCGCCGCCGACACGGCCAGGCTCGCCCGCGACCACGTCATCAGCTCCTCCCCCTCCGGCCTGATCACCATCGCCGGCGGCAAGTGGACCACCTACCGGAGGATGGCGCTGGACACGGTGGACTACGCGGTGCGGACGGCGGGGCTCTCGCCGCATAGCGGTTGCCGCACCGAGCGGATCGTGCTGCAGGGAGGGGAAGATTTCCGCAATGACGCCGCCGCTTCCCTCGTCGCCAGGTTCGGCCTGGCCGAGGAGGAGGCGCTGCACCTTCATTGCTCGTACGGGGACAGGGCCGAAGAAGTGGCCAATCTTTGCCGGGGAGAGTTCAAGGAGAGGCTGGTGCCTGGGCACCCTTACCTTAAAGGGGAGGTGCTCTACGCGGTTAGGCTGGAGATGGCGCTTCGGGCCGACGATTTCCTGGCGCGCCGCATACCGCTCGCCCTCCTGGACCACCGGGGGGCAGTGGCGGCGGCACCCGCCGTCTTGGAACTGATGGCGCGGGAGCTTTCCTGGGACGAAGCGAGGATGTCGCAGGAGCGGCAGGAGCTGGATCTCAGGCTGAACGAGGCCATGTGATCCCCTTGCCGGCAGGTTGCGCTCCCATACTTCGTGGTCCTTGCCGGTGAAAGCCTGTTGGAAATGTTTAAAACGGTGCCAAATATGCATTTGGCACCGTTTTTTTGTGTGCGCCCGGCAGGG
>DNJC01000142.1:0-2938 GCA_003490025.1 Geobacter sp.
GCTCCTTTTCTGGAAATGGTACCCGGAGAGGTTGACCGCCACGCGGGGGGGTGTGAGGCCGCAGCCGAGCCAGGCGCCTATCTGGCGGCAGGCCGCCTCCACCACCCACTCGTCGATCAGCATGATCTGGCCGGTCTCCTCGGCGAAAGGGATGAAGCTCACCGGCGAGACGAAACCAAGCTCCGGGCTCTGCCAGCGGATCAGCGCCTCCAGGCCGACCACCTCGCCGGTGGCCGCGTTCACCTGCGGTTGGTAATAGAGGACGAACTCCTCGTTGGCCAGGGCCTTTCTCAGCTGCCGCTCCAGGCAGAGCCTCTCGCAGGCGGCGTCGTTCAGGGCCTGCATGAAGAACTGCGCGTTGTTGCGCCCCTCCTTCTTGGCATAGTACATCGCGGCATCGGCGTTTTTGACCAGCGTGACGGCGTCGGCGCCGTCGTCCGGGAAGATGCTGATGCCGATGCTGGCCGTGATGCAGATCTCCACGTCGTTCAGGTAGAACGGCTCCGCTACGCACTTGAGGATCCGCTGCGTGCTGGCGATAACCCCCTGCGTGTCCTGGACCTTTTCCAGTATGATGGTGAACTCGTCGCCGCCCAGGCGGGCGACGGGGCTGCCGTCGATGACGCCCAGGCCGTGCCAGACGATGTCGTACCCCCTGACGCACCGCTTCAGGCGCTCGGCGATCTCCTTGAGCAGATCGTCTCCCACCGAGTGCCCCTGCGTGTCGTTGATCTCCTTGAAGCGGTCCAGGTCAAGGAACAGTATGGCCACCTTCTTCTCATAGCGGCGGGCAAAGGTAAGGGCGCGGTCGAGAATCTCGCGAAACAGCACCCGGTTCGGGAGGCCGGTGACGTTGTCGAAGTAGGCGAGCGACCGCACCTGCTCCTCGATCCGTTTCCGGTCCGTGATGTCCTGGATGGTGCCGGAGATGCGTGTCGTCCGTCCATCCTCGTCGACGCAGACCTCCCCCTCCGTATGGCAGTGCCTTTCGTGCCCGTCCGGAAGGACGATGAGGTGGTCGATGCTCAGGGTCCGCT
This sequence comes from Geobacter sp., assembly GCA_003490025.1. Classification (GTDB taxonomy): domain Bacteria; phylum Desulfobacterota; class Desulfuromonadia; order Geobacterales; family Geobacteraceae; genus Geomonas. The sequence continues at coordinate 1,038 of DNJC01000142.1, forward strand.
GGTTCCTGCAGGCCTTATCCAGGGAGCTGTCGAAAAGCTCCTTGTCGAGGGGGTGAATCGAGTTGAGGAACGCGTGGTAGGACGAATCGAAGCCGACCGGGTCGATCTCGAAGATGCCGTAGATCTCGTCGGACCAGTAGAACTTGTCCTGCAACACATCCCATTCCCAGGTTCCCATGCGTGCGATGCGGTGGGCGTTGCTGAGGCGTGCCTCGCTTACGCGCAGGTCGCGCACGGCCCGGCTGGATCGCAGCATGTACCGGACCCTGTGGCGCAGGATGACCCACTTGATCGGCTTGGTGATGAAGTCGGTGGCGCCGGCGTGGTAGGCCTCCTCGATGGCGGCGGTATCGTCCAGACCGGTCATCATCAGGACGGGGGTGTCTGCGCCGGCTGGGAGTTCCCTGATGGCGCGGCAGGCGGCGAAGCCGTCCATCTCCGGCATCATGACGTCCAGAAGAACGATGTCGGGCTGAAGCCGTCTGAAGGACTCCAGCGCTTCCAGGCCGTTTCGGGCTTCGGCCACGGCGAAACCTGCCTGCTCCAGGACGGCGAGGGCAAGCTCCCGTATCACCTCGTCGTCGTCGACGACAAGGACCAGTTCCTGGCTCTGTTCCGGGTTGTTCATGCTGCTGGTCATGTGCGTGTCCTTCAGCCGGTTGTGCGTTATCCGGCAGCGCGGCAGGCGGCTTCTTCCTCGCCGTGTCGCAAAGCGGCAAGGAATGCTTCGGCCTCCGCGTAATGCGATTCGATCTGCTGGAATATCGGCATTGCGATGTCCAGCCGCCCCTCGCTTGCCATGGTCTCGATGTGCCGGCACAGCTCCGACAGGGTCATGCAGCCAAGGGCCGCGCTGCTCGACTTGAGGGTATGGGCGGCCTGCCTGACCCCCGCGGCGTCAGCGTCGGCCAGGCTGTCCCTCATGGCGGCTATAAGTTGCGGCGCCGATTTGAGAAAGGAGCCGACCACCTTCTCCAGGAGATCCGGCTTCCCCAGCTGCTGCATGGCGCGGATGTCGTCCAAAACGGATTGATCAACGCCGCTTCCAGATGCCGACGCCCGCGCCTCGGGTGCCCCCGCCTGCGCCTCGGGTGGCGCCGCATCGCTTGAGGGAGCGTCCGTTGGGGAGGCGTCCGNNCCCGATGGCCGCCGCCTGCGAACCGGCGCTGCAGGATCTCCACGAGTTGCGCCTGGGTGAAGGGCTTAGGGAGGTAGTCATCCATCCCGGCCGCGAGGCACTCCTCCCGATCCCCCTGCATGGCATGCGCCGTGAGTGCCACTATGACCCGCGGCGGAGTGCCTTGCTGCAGGCGCTCCTGTTCCCGGATCAGGCGGGTGGCGGTGTAGCCGTCCATGACCGGCATCTGGCAGTCCATGAAGATCAGGTCGAAGCTCCTCTTGCGCACGAGGTCCACAGCCTCGGCGCCGTTGTTTGCTATGGTCACGCCGCAGCCGGCGCTCTCCAGCATCGCGGTCGCGACGTCCTGGTTCACATCGTTGTCCTCCACCAGCAGGATGCGGGCCCCGAATCCTGCCTGGATCTGCCCACCCTCCAGCCGGGGAACCGCTCGGCGGCTGGAGCCTATGCCAAGCAGGTCGATCAGGGAGCTGCGCAGGCGGGACTGCCGCACCGGCTTGGTGATGTAACGCGCTATCCCCGCTTGGCTGGCCTCGGCTTCGTCGCCATACTCCCCGACCGAGGTGGTCATGAGGAGCCGCGTCTGCGTGAGGGCGGGCTCCGCCTTGATGGCGCGGGCCAGTTGGATGCCGTTCATCCCGGGCATGTGCATGTCGAGGATGGCGATGTCATAGGGGGCCGCCGCGTCGGCTGCGTCCCTGAGCAGGTCCAGCGCCGTGCCGGCGTTGTCCGCCATGTCGGCGGCCATCCCCCAGGATATGAG
>DNJC01000142.1:2995-4788 GCA_003490025.1 Geobacter sp.
ATTTGCGGGTGGTCGAGTTGTCGGCCTGCGAGAAGCCGTCGAAGACGCGCCCCTTCACCTCCGGAGCGATGCCGATGCCGGTGTCCGTCACCTTGATCATTACGACTACATGGTTTTCCCGTTCCTCCTGCAGGGCGGCGCAAATGACGACTTCACCCTTTTCGGTGAACTTTATGGCGTTGCCGACCAGGTTCATCAGGATCTGGTGCACGCGGACCTGGTCTCCCAGGAGGGCGGCGGGGACGTCGCTCTCCACCAGGCATGCGACCTCCAGACCCTTGCGGTGTGCGGCGTCGGCGAGGAGTTCGACCACGTCGGAAACGGTTTCGGCAAGGTCGAAGTCCGACTGCTCCAGTTCCAGCTTCCCCGCCTCGATCTTCGAGAAGTCGAGGATGTCGTTGATGATGCTAAGGAGCGCCTCCCCGGAGCGGCGCACCGACGCGGCGAAGCGTGTCTGCCGTTCGTCCAGCCCCGTGCCGAGCAGCAGGTCGGTCATGCCGAGCATGCCGTTCATGGGCGTGCGGATCTCGTGGCTCATGTTGGCCAGGAACTGGGATTTCGCCCTGGATGCGGCCTGGGCCGCCTCGATGGCGATCTGCAGCTCGCCCACGGTCGATTCCAGCTCCCGGGTGCGCTGGGCGACCTTCAGCTCCAGCGCGCCGCGGTAGCCGGCCAGTTCCTCGTCGCGGGTCTGGATCTGGCCCAGCATCTCGTTGAAGCCGTCCATCAGCGATCCCAGCTCGTCGGCGGAGCCCTTTTCGACGCGAACGGAGTAGTCCTGGTTGTGGGAGACCCCCTGCATGGTGCGGGCGAGTTCCAGGATCGGGCTCGAGATGAGCCCCTGCAGCCGCAGGGAGATCAAATAGGCACAAAGGAGGCTGGCGAGCATGACCAGCAGGGCGGATTTCAGCACCCAGACAAGCTGAGCGTTCAACTCGCGGTAGTCAGCGCGGATCACCACCGTGCCGAGTTTTTGCCCCTCCATGCCGATATCGCTTGTGACCACCACGTCACCGTCGAAATCCCACAGATCGCCTCCGGCCCCCTCCGCGCGAAGGGTCACCGGGTCCTTCGGCTCCGCGTGAAACCCGGCGGCGCGGTACGACGCGAAGGGGACCTTCCCCTCGGTCAGAAGATGCGCCTCGAGGATGAAGCTCTTGTCGCTCAGGGATTTCAGGGTCTTCTGGGCGTCCTGCCGATCCCCGAATACGACCGCGGAGGTGCTGTTGTGGCCAATTATGGAGGCCAGGGTGGAGAGTTCCTCATGCGTGGCGATGCGGGACGAGATGAAGGAGGTGAGGACAAAGATAAGCGAAGCCAGGAACAGCGTGACGCTGCTGGCCAAAAGCAGGATCAGCATCAGTTTTTTTCGGATGGGCAGGCGATTGAAGAAGTTTCGCATGGCACGTCCCGTGGCGTCGCTTCCAGCCTTTCGCCTGTCTACCGGCTCAGTAGGCGTGAAGGTGCCGCGCTGGAAGAGTTCCCCCGTCTTGATGTCTGGAGGGGGGAGAGATCGCAGACGCGCGGCAGCATGTTGGAACAGAAGTAGTGCGAGACAGACACAGGCGGTTCATATCCAGGGTCTGAGAGAATACACCACTTTTCAAGTATCGGTAGAACGGCGAATAACTTGAGGTTTGTTGTGTAAGAGCGGATTTATGAGGATGGTTGTAAACCCCTGACGCCTTGGGGTAAAGAATGGAAAAGGCGCCTGCATCTGAAACGCAGGTGCCTTTTCTATTGGTGGAGATGGGTAGATGGGTGGCGATAGGGAGGCGTATAAGCCGTGGTTT